>JAFXZL010000005.1:0-143325 GCA_017541245.1 Candidatus Saccharimonadota bacterium | reverse complement strand
TCGGTAAGGCCTTTGTCGCCACCGACCTTGCGTAGAAGTTCATGCTTCAACTTTTCCTGATCCTCTGCAGAATCTTCTGTCTCAGCTGCGTTATACTCGTCAATCAAAGCCTGAATCTCTTCAGCTGACATATTCTTAAGATCATCATGAGTGAGATTCTTAACACTATCCAGCCATTCGGTAAGGCCTTTGTCGCCACCGACCTTGCGTAGAAGTTCATGCTTCAACTTTTCCTGATCCTCTGCAGAATCTTCCGTCTCAGCGTCATCATCTTTGCCTTCCATCTTGCGCCACTTTTCAACTAGTTGCGGAATCTTATCTGGATGGTCTTTATAGTATTGAAGCTCTTCTGGATCTACTTCCCCGCCATTAGTCTTCTTACATAATTCTTCGAGCTCATCAGGGTTATCTATATAATGTTCAATTAATTTCTTGTCTAAATCCTCTTCCGTCTCTGCGTCCCCTTCACCACCAGAAGCGGCAGCATCCAACGCATCTGCTGGATTCTCTTCCACGCGCGTACTGTTCTCGAGCAAGCCGATTCTTCTCGCCCAATCTTCATTACTTTCACCCTTGTTTCTTGGGTTTTCTTTAATAAAATTGAGCTTTTCCTGCTTTGTCATATTATCCCAGACACGATCGGAAACTTCTTCTTCCCCCTTCATATAAGCTTCAAGTGATGGAATGCCTACACGGGTACGCCATTCAGCATCAGTTTCATCCGAACCATCCGGGTGTATATTCTCAACCGTATAAGTACCATCTTCGTTCTGGACTCTCTTCGTGCTCAAGCGTGGAAATTCCTCGCTCTTTTCACGCACCATTCTCTCCCAGGCTGAGCGACGGCTATAACCTTCTCCGCCCTCACCCTTAATCCTTGGATGATAATCTACATGATATCTCGTTTGCGCACGTTCACTCTCCCCTTCGAGGTCATCAAGAGGATCGTAATTATCGTCGCGTTTTGCCATCGCTTCCATTTTCTTGCGATACTCATCAGATTCGTCCGGAGCATCACCAGTGTCCTCATGGTAATCAGACTTTTGGAATGGTGGCCATTTCTGATTCCCCCATTGACCGCCATCTCCCTGGCCTCGAGATTCGGATTTATTGTGTTTTCCTTCGCTCATCTAAAAGCCTCCAGATTACTCAGCGTTTTCTTCGTTATTATCGTTTTCTTCGTTCGCTTTTTCCATCGCTTCGACATCGACGCTCGCGTTACCGCCCAGATAAAGCAACCTGAACTGCAACATTGTTTCGAGTGCTACGCGCTCAAGATCAACACCGCTGTCCTTCATAAAATCAGCAACTTGCTCATCGGTGAAGTTTTCATCATCAAGCTTATCTGCAAGCTCAATCGCCTTGTCTTCTGGCAAAGCATTAATAGAGGCGCGGTCAATCTGGTCTAAAAGGCGCTCCATCATGTCTAGTTTTAGCTGTTTGCGGACGTCACCTTCTACGCCCAACCCTTTTTCATCGATAAGTTGATCAATGAATTTTTCAACATTTTCCATAAAAATTTTGACCTCTCTTGTGTATATTTATCCTTATGTTAATAATAACACATTCCGCTCACGTCTAAAAATCCCTCCATAGCGATAACCTCAAAAAAATGTTATAATAACAAAAGATGAAAATTTTGGGAATCGAGAGCTCCTGCGACGAGACAGCAGCCGCCATTGTCGAAGATGGCGCTAAAATTTTGTCGAATGTAGTCGTCTCCCAAATCGATATCCATGCCGAATACGGCGGCGTCATTCCAGAAATTGCCGCCCGTTCCCATATTGAAGCTATAAATCCCGTACTCCATAAGGCATTCGCTGACGCAAATCTTACCATTGACGACATTGACGCAATTGCCGTTACGCATACACCTGGCCTAGTTGGCTCGCTTCTGGCAGGCACACTCGCCGCCCGCACCCTTGCCGTTCTCCACGACAAGCCATTCTACCCTACTCATCATTTAAAATCCCATATTTACGCCAACTGGCTTAGCGGATTCCAGCCAGAGTTCCCCCTTCTCGCCGCCGTTATCTCTGGTGGGCATACTCAGATTATTTATATGGAACGTCATGATCATTTCGAAATCATCGGAACAACTCGCGACGATGCTATAGGTGAGTGCTTCGACAAAGTTGCCAAAATTCTAGGCCTTCCCTATCCTGGCGGCCCAGCAATTGCAAATGCAGCCAAAGCCGGTAATCCAGCAAAATATCATCTACCAATTCCAAAAGTTGATGGCCTAGATTTCTCATTTAGCGGCATAAAAACCGCTGTCCTTCGCGCCGTCCAGAAAGAGCTAAACCTGCCAATCACTACCCCATCTTATGAGTTACAAAAACACCTTTCAGCACAACAAATCGCAGATTTCGCTGCAAGTTTTCAAGCCACCGCGGTAGACATTCTCATCAAAAAACTTGAAAAAGCCGCCGAGACTCACCCAGCCAAGTCAGTTCTACTTGCTGGCGGCGTATCCGCAAATCAGTTATTACGCGAAGAACTCAAAAAACACTTTAAGAAAACTCACCAAGTTTATTTCCCGGAGCCAAAATTCAGCACCGACAACGGGGCCATGGTCGCCTCTGCCGCCTTCTTCTCTATTCAATCCGGCGAAAAAGCATCAGATCCATATCAACTAGACATCTCCCCTCGCTCCGTCATTCGATAGTTGTTCACGACTTATAAAAACCGTGTCCAAAATGCTATAATTATTTTAATGATTTTGAGTGAGTCTAATCTTGCCATCCGCGAAAAACTCGCCAAGTATTCCAACACGAATCCTGACGACTGGTTTTTGTGCCTAAAAGCTCGCTACGGCATGGCCGCATCCTTCAAAGCCATCCGCTCCGAACTCGGTTCCGGCGAAGTAATCACTACCCCATACACCTGCATCACCTCTGTTAACCCAATCATCGTTGCCGATCTTAAACCCGTCTATGCCGACATCGACCCCCAGACTCTCTCTATTACCGGAGCAGACAAACTCGTCAACAAGCGCACCCGCGCAATCGTCGTCCAGCACACTCTCGGTATCATCAACCCAGAAATCCAAAACATTGGAAAAATCTGCAAAGATACCGGCATTATGTTAGTTGAAGATTCCGCGCATTGTTTGGCACGCATGGCTGTCGACCACAAAGGGCGCCCAATTGCAGACATTTCTGTTCACTCTTTCGGCGTCGAAAAAGTTCTCCAAAACACCAAATTTGGCGGAGCTATCTATATTAACCCTCGACTAAAAGAGCGAAATCCAAAACTTTACGAAGCTATCACCTCGAGGTTAATCAATCTACCAGAAGTTCCACGCTCACTCGATCTAAAAATTCGTGCCTATCGCACAGAAAACGCTATCTTGCAGCGCATCCCGAATTCCGCAAAGAACGGATTTCGTAATGTGATGTTAAAGACAAAAATCTTCGAACCAGCCGTAAAACCGCTCGAGCAGGCCGCCGATCAAGATATAGAATATGCAATTACGCCATTCGTAAGTGAAACAATCCTCAAAAACATCTCTTCCCTACCGTCAGATTATCGCCGCCGCGAACAAAACGTCGAAATCTATCGCAAATACCTCAAAAATGCGACGTATTTTCATATCGTCTCCAATAAAAAAGAACCATTACTCGCATTCCCAGTAGTATTTGAAGATACACACCGCGCCACCGAAGCATATAGTGCATTGGCATCCTCCGGCTATTTCATTCGCCGCTGGTATTCACCCCTTCTCTACCCTGGCCCAGTAGACAACCGTTATTATTTCTACAATTCGAAGTCTTGCCCAGTTTCAGAAGCAATCCATCCACGCATTCTATGTTTACCAACAAATTTAAGCACTAATGATACTAAGAAAATCATCAATATTTTATACCCAGTGCAAAACCATGTGGAAAACTATCGCAAAACTGTGGAAAACTCCCTGTCAAGTGACAAAAAATCGCCAAAAAAAGCATAAAAATATCACAATTCGCATAAAAATCCGCAAAAAACGCGGATTTTTTTAAAATTCTCGCCAAAAAAATTAAAAAATATCCATTTTTACACTAAAAACGCGAATTTTTGCAGAAAAAATAAAAAATTCGAAAAAATTGTCAAAAACCTTGTCAAGTCTTGACGCAATCTATATAAAAAATAAATTTCGCGCAGCGAAATCAAAAATTTTTTAAAAAACGGCTTATTCCCTATTTATCGTATTTATCTAGATCAAAAAGCGGAGTTTTCCCCTCATCCATCACTTTTTGGGCCTTTTTAAGCAATTTTTCGAGCCCAACTTCACTATTCGCAGACCCGATATGAACAGTTTTTACCACTTCCCCACCCTGTTTCCAGCAAACCTGCACGCCAGTCGCGCCAGATCCAGTCTTAAATTTTCGGATAAAAGCCATACTACATATAATTATCCACATTTTCCTCATTTTTTCCAACAACCCCACTCTTTTATTACCTCTTATGCTTAACATCCTCTTGCATTAGCAACCCGCTTACGTTAAAATAGAGATAACAAACGAAGAAATTGCGTTTGGGACAAAGTACGTAAGGTGTAGAACAATTTAGATAATATTTGCTGGATTCCGTCAAATTCCACGTGGAATTTTGATGGTATTTTTGCATTTTTCACGTGGAAACACGTGATTTTTTGCCATTTAACGACAAGTAGGGCAAAGGATTCAAAACACACTTGACAATAAGAGGTAAAATTCTGTCTAACATGCTATAATTAACACTATGAAATTTAGTAAAACCTACGAGCCGAATCAATACGAGCCAGACGTATACGCACTCTGGGAAAAATCCGGCGCATTTAAGCCTACAGAAGACAAAGACAAAGAACCATACACAATCGTCATGCCACCACCAAACGCAAACGGTAATTTGCACATTGGTCACGGTTTAACGATTGCACTAGAAGATATTCTAGTCCGCTATTACCGCATGAATGGCAAAAACGCCTGGTATATCCCGGGCGCAGACCATGCTGGTTTCGAAACATGGGTAGTTTACGAACGAAAACTCGAAGCAGAAGGGAAGACACGCTTCGATTATTCACGCGACGACCTCTATAACCAGGTCTGGAGCTTCGTATATGAGCAACGCGGCAACATGGAGCTACAAATCCGCGCATTAGGCGCATCCTGCGACTGGTCAAGTCTAACATTCACCCTAGATCCAAAAGTCATCGACACCGTCTATGGCACATTCAAGAAGCTCTGGGACGATAAACTTATCTACAGAGGCGAAAAACTCGTAAACTTCTGCACAAAGCATCAAACCGCATTCGCAGATATCGAAGTAACGCACAAAGAAGAGCAGGGTACGCTCTGGCAAATCGCCTACCCACTCGTCGAACCAAAAGCTGGATACACTGAACTCGTCGTTTCTACTACACGCCCAGAAACACTTCTAGGCGATACTGCCATTGCAGTTAACCCAAAAGACAAACGCTACAAAGATCTCGTAGGAAGCATGGTAAAACTCCCACTAACGGAGAGGGAAATCCCTGTTATTGCTGACGAACATGCCGATATCGAATATGGCACAGGCGTTGTAAAAATTACACCAGCACACGATCAGAACGACTTTGAGGTAGCTCAACGTCACAACCTCCCAATGGTCACCGTTATCGGTTTTGATGGCAAAATGAACGCCAATGCAGGCTTCAACTACGAGCATCTCACTACAAAACAGGCCCGCACAAAAGTTCTAGAAGCCCTTAAAACCCAGGACCTCCTAAGAGGTGAGACGCCAATTAAGCACGCTGTCGGTCATTGCTACAAATGCGACACCAGAATCGAGCCACTCCTCAAGGAACAATGGTTCGTAGACGTAAAACCTCTCGCAGAACGCGCAATAAAAGTCCTCGAGGAAGGGAAGATTAAGTTCCACCCAGCAAGCAAGAAGAATGTCCTCATCAACTACCTCAAGCAGCTAAAGGACTGGAACATCTCTCGCCAAATCCCGTGGGGAATTCCAATTCCTGCCTTCGTAAACGTCGACGATCCAAAAGATTGGATTTATGACACCCGCGTAAGCGAAGAAGAAATCAAAGTCAACGGCAAAACTTATCGCCGCGACAACGATACCTTCGATACTTGGTTCAGCTCCGGCCAGTGGCCATATATCACCACTAGTGACCGCCCAGAGCATTACCCAACTTCCGTCATGGAAACTGGTGCCGACCTCTTATTCCAATGGGTTGGCCGCATGATTATGCTTGGTCTCTACGTCACTAACGAAATCCCATTCAAAGACGTCTATATGCACGGCATGGTCCTCGATGAAAAGGGCCAAAAGATGTCAAAGTCAAAGGGTAACGTCATCAACCCAATCGAAATCGTTAGCAAATACGGTTCCGACGCACTTCGCCTTGGTCTTATCGCAAGTCGCTCTGCCGGCGTAAACCAAGCCTTCAGCACAAGCAAAGTTATGGCTAGCCGCAACCTCTGCAACAAGGTATGGAACATCTCCCGCCTCGTTCAGGATATTGTCGACAATAACCCAGTAGACAACGACAAAATCGAGCTCAAGAACCTCGGTGAAGATTGGATTTGCGAACAAATCAACAAAACTAGCAAGCAGCTCCAGAAGCTCGTCGAACACTACCGCTTCGCGGAAGCCGGCGATCTAATTTATGATCTAATCTGGAACAAATATGCCGACTGGTTCGTCGAATCAGAGAAGCTCTGGAAGAATACTAACTTACTCAAGTCTACTCTCGAGCAAATCCTCAAGATGCTTCACCCATTCGCCCCATTCGTCACTGAAACAATCTGGCAAACTCTAAGCTGGACCGAAGGCATGCTAATTGCCCAAGAGTGGCCAAAACCATACGAATACGATCAGCAGAAATCCGATAATTATGCGGAGCTCATCGATATCATCTCGAATATTCGCAGCCACTACCAGAGTATTCCTGGCTCCGGCAAATACCCAATCGCTTTCCACGATGACCCACTCATGTATGACAACCAGTTGCTTATCCAACACCTCACCAAAGCTCCTTGCGTACCAAAGATCAATCTCGAGGATGCCAAGGGCCTGCATCTCGCAGTACATAACCACAACATCTATATCGACATCCCGAAGAACATCCACGAGAAGTACAAGAGTAACCTCGAAGACCGCGTCCTAAAGATGGGTCAAGAGATTACCACTCTCGAAAAACGCCTTGATAGTCCAAATTACGTCACTAAGGCACCAAAGGAACTCGTCGAAGAAACTCGCAAATCTCTCACCGAGAAGAAAGAGCTGCTTGCCAAGATGAAATCCGAGCTAGAGCTCATCTAAAAGAGAGCAGAGAAGAGGGCCGCAAAAACGGCTCTCTTTTTATGCTTACTTGACTTTTTAGAAAAAATATGCTAGAATCATAACAGTCGAAAAAAATTTCGGCCAGTTTTTTCGCTACAAGCGAAATATGGTAAAAGGGGGTGTTCTTTATGAGCAAGGAAAAGATCATTGTTCGCCCCGGCTTTGGGGAGATCAAAATCGCATTCGATGACAATCTGTTCAACGTCAAGAAGAAAGATATCGAGGAAAGAATCGACGCTCTCAAGCTCAAAGGCGCCATCGTTGACGCAGATCTGAGCTACTTCGATAGCGGCATCATTACTCTTATCTACAACCCGACGAGAGCCAACGCGAGCGCAGCTCGCACCGAGGCCGCCGCAAACGACCTTGCTAGCTTCATCGAAACCTTTGCAGTGGAGCCCTAACCTGGACTCCACTTTTTCTTGCCCCAAAACTAGCCTCCACCTCTTGACTTTTGATAACGTTTATGCTATATAAACATACAGGGTATCTACAAAAACAAACACTAAAAATACACGAGGAATCATGAGTTTTGAATCCAGTTTTGACCGGCAATTTGAACGCGAACAGCGCCGCCAAAACGAACAACTAGTAAAACGACTCGAAAAAGCCGCCGCCCGTAACACTCCGAGCCTAGATGAGTTCAAAGGCTCAGACATGCATCCAAATGTCGAGCGTGACAAACGATACGTTGAAGGCACTGAAAGTCGTTTCACTGAAGAATCTGGCTATCACGCCAAAGGCCTCGAACTTCTCATCCAATACGGCATCGCACAGGGAAGATTACTTAGTGACCCTAGCAGAGAACCCACTTATCTAACTGAGCCAATCTGGACAACTCGTTACGACGACATCAAAAATCGCGTTGATGCCGCCGCGACCGTTCATGCCAGTCCAGAAAGCAACTCCGCAAACGAAGAAGCAGAGCTCACATTCGGCATCGATCTCACCACCAACCCAGACCAGTCGGTAATTAGGCAAAAACTCCTCGTCGGCTCAAATGACCCAAACATCGACCTTCCAGCCGGCTTTACCCAAATTGAGTACTATAAGAACAACGATTGCAGACATGATAAAAAAGTCTGCGTTCCGCGTTATTGCATCGGTATTAGCTCCGATAGCGTAGACGACTATTTATCCACCGTTAGACCAGACCGTAACGGCATATCGCAAATCTCACCAGCCGCCAGCCTAATCCCATCTTTCAAGATTCTCTATGAGATGTCACAGCAAAATGCCTTATTCGAAAAACCGCTTTACGACAAAGTAGACAACAACGAGGCTAGCGAAGAAGAGCAAGAGGCCCTCCATCAAATGGAGCTCCTAGATAACATCTATCTAAAAGAGCTCGATCGTCTTGCAAAGAGGCTTCCACAATGGGCAAACGCAGATTGCATAACCAAAGCCGGCACTTATGACATCGACAAAATCGCCAAAAAGTTCATGACAGGCGACACAAGAGACGAGACTTTCGCCTCAATCGTCGAAACAACCCGCGCTCTCGAAGACGAGTATTCCAATAGCGACAATGGCGATGGCGGTCCAGATACGGACTACCTCAAAAAAGCCGGCGACAGTTTACGTCGCCGACCGCGCAATAATCAAGCAATAGGCAAACGCGCTACAACTATCGGCAAGCGCATGGCTTCCTAAAAAGCTAGCTTATCCCTAATACTCTTAAATTCATCTTCGCGGAGCTGGAGAGTCTTTCCGTATTCCCAAGTCTCATCAATTGGGGTTAGATGAACGTGCGCATGCGGAACATCCGTGCCCACGACCTTCATTACAATCCTGCGCCCGGTCACTTCTTCCATATGTTTTGCAATTTTCTTAACAGAAGCCCATAGAGCATTCCAATCTTCATCTTCTAGATCATAGATTTTGTCTACCTCTACTTTTGGTACCACCAAAGTATGACCTTTCACCTCTGGGTTAATATCAAGAAAGGCATAGGTTTTTTCATCTTCATAAATCTTATAAGAGGGAATTTCGCCATTGATAATCTTAGTAAAAATACTCGCCATAATCACTCCTTTTTCTCTATTATACAAAAAAATGGCCGGAGCGTTCACGCTCCGGCGCCAAAAGCCACTTAGTCGCGAATCAGTTTCAAGACCAGCTCATCGCTGCCTTCAACTCGACCAATCCAAACGCGGGTAGCTCTTCCGCGTAACCACACCGGCAGACAGATACGACTCTTCGAGTCGACCTTACGCACCGTCAAATCGGGATCGCTCGTCGTCTCGTTAAAAGGAGCAATATAAATCAGCTCGTTGCTCTCCTCAGTCGCATATACGACAACCTGCATCGCCGGCTTGACGAACTTGCCGAGGCAAATTCGCCCCTGCTTGTCGATGTTACTACCATTCGAAAATCTCATGGTTCTACCTCCCATCAAAGAACTTGCACTAACGCATAACTATATTATAACATAAAATGACATCAAAATCAATGAGACGACCGTGTTAAACTATCTATATGAAAACACTCGTGCTTGCAGACCGTCGCCCAAACATTGACCTAGTCAAAACCATTCGCGACGAGAACATCGAACTCGTCATTTCTCTGGGAGACTTTGCAAGGGAAGACCTCCTTCCGCTCGAGCAGGTTAAACACATCCCAAAAATTGGCGTCTACGGCAATCACTGTAGCGGAAATTATATGGAAGAGCTAGGCATGCTAAACCTCCACAGTGCCACTTGGCAATTTGGTGGCAAAACTTTTACCGGGCTCCAAGGCTGCGTTCGCTACAAATCTAACCCACTCGCCATTATGTACACACAAGAGGAAGCCTGGCAGATTCTCGCCAACTACCCTCAAGTCGACATCTTTATCACGCACTGCCCACCACGCGGCATCAATGATGAAGCAGAAATTGCCCACCAAGGTTTTGACGCACTCTTAGACTATATCGACAAAAAGCCACCAAAAGTTCTCCTTCATGGCCACACCTATCCAGATGAAGAAACCATGATCCGCCAGCACGGCCAAACCCGCATCGAGTACGTTTCCGGCTATCGCATCATCGACCTATAAATAAGCCATAAATAAAATCGCGGACGAACCTTGGGCTCTCATCCTCTCGCAGAGAATTAAAAAAGACGACCTAAAGGTCGCGCATTTTTTTAATTCTGGCGGAAGCGTCTTTCGCGAAGCGAAATTGGAGCTTCCGTTTTTTCGAAGAAAAAAAACAGACCATTGGTCTGTTCATATGCGAAGCATATGGCGGAAGCGAGAGGATTCGAACCTCCGAGACATTTCTGCCCACACGATTTCGAGTCGTGCGCCTTCAACCACTCGGCCACGCTTCCACCTCTTATTCTATCACAATCTTATCCCTAATATGTACGGTTATCTGTAACTGCCCATCCGACCACGACGTCGCATCGAATTATTCCAAGGTTCCGAGCTCGTCACTCAACTATAAAGACGTCTTCAGTTGGTTACTAATCACTAATCATCTTTCGCCCAAAAACCGCTTAGAGCGCCTCTCATGGCGCCACAGGCCCTATTTTAAGAAGCCGTTAATGATTTGCGACTCTGCTTGTCTTCGCGATAAACCTAGCGTCATAAGCTTTGTCAGCTGATCGTTCGCGATTTTGCCAATCGCCGCTTCATGAATCAATTCCGCGTCCACGTTCTGCGCATCAAGCGCTGGCTCCGCATTCACGCGCGCTTTATCCATAATAATCGCATCGCATTCCGAATGGCCGCGACATTTTGCGGTACCAATAATATGGGAAGAGAAGTTCTGCACCGAATAATCCTGCGCTACCGCACGCGAAACAATATCCACCGTCGAATCATCGCCATTGAGCTTCGCCACTATCTTACTCTCGGCAAGCTGCTTCCCATGCGTAAACAGACGCTCTTTAATCACGACATGCGCATTCTTTCCAAGTTCCGCCTCAGTTGTTCGTCTGGCCGAATCTACACCTTTTATCTGCTCCATTAGCAGCTCTGCGCTACTGCCGTCGCTCAAGAACAATTTCGTTGTAGGATTCAAAATCTTACCAGCCCCAGGCCCAATTCCGCAATGTTTCTCGATATAGTACACCTTGGAATTCTTTCCGACATAAAAGGTATGAATCCCATCGTGTATAGAATCATCAGCACCACAGTTATAAATCCCACAGCCCGCAATAATCGTCACCTCGCAGTTCTCGCCAATATAGAAATCGTTATAGACCGCCTCCTTGAGACCACTCGCGCTTATAATCACTGGAATATGTGCAATTTCGCCCTTAGTATTGTCCTTGATACGAATATCAATGCCACTCTTACCTTGTTTTGGCGTAATGTCTATTTTATCAGAACTATGACGCCCAATCGATTTCCCATTCACGCGAAAATTGTAGGCGCCCTCCGGAATTCCGGTCACGCCAGACACCTCGCGCATCAAATCGCGCTCAATTTTGTCCAAGTCCATCATTTTACATCCCCCATCTGAGCCAAAACCTTTTCGCCTTTATCATCCAAGGCCACTTTTCCGTCTTTTAGCACAATTATGCGATCAGCCAATTGCATAATACGTTCTTGGTGCGAAATAATCACAATCGCATTTTCTGAACTATTTTTATGCATATCCTTGAACACTTTTATGAGATTATTGAAACTCCAAATATCAATACCGGCTTCCGGCTCATCAAAAATTGTGAACGACGCATTTCGCGCAATCACTGATGCAATTTCAATACGTTTCAGCTCGCCACCAGAAAGGGAACTATTTATCTCTCGCTCCAAATATTGTTCTGGTTCTAGCCCGACTTTCCTTAAGAACCCATCAACTTTCGGCGGATTTTCATCCAAAAATGCCTCACCACCAGTTACGGCAATCTGCAACAAGTCCCGCACCGTTAAACCCTTGAAGTGCACCGGCACTTGCAGGGAATAGGCAATTCCCATACGCGCCCGTTCGGTACAGTTTTTATCCGTTATATCCTCGCCCTTAAAGATGATCTTTCCGCCCTGCGGCATCTCTACGCCAGCAATTATCTTTGCAAGTGTCGATTTACCGCTGCCATTCGGGCCAGTAATCACCACAATTTCGCCCGGTTCCACCGAAAAAGTCACGCCATCCAAAATCTTCTGCGCCTTATGGCCTTTCTTCGCCTCAAACGTAACTTTCTCGAGCTTTAGCACGCCTAGAATTCCTCTTGGCTCAAAACTTCGCCATCTTCGTTATAAATAGTAGACGTAGCATTTGCGAGATAAAAAATCTTAAAATCTGGCGCATCCAGCGTATAGCCAGCCTCTTCCGCCCAGTCGAATTCTGCAATAATTGCTTTTTTCGCTTCAACATTATCGCTGTCATCTATCATCTCGCAGCTGATACGAATCCAATCTTTGCCGTCGTAAGCCACAATGCAAACATGATTATCGGCCGCAATCTGCCTTGCGACGTTCTTCTTTGCATTTGTCAAAGCATAAATCTTCCCATCAAATAACACTGGGTCGCCAAATGGGCGGCAGCATGGCTTACCGTCATCTATCGTACTCACAAAATTTACCTGAGTCCTATTTTTCAAGAAATCAAACGTTTTTTCCATCACAGCTCCTCTGTTTTATCTCTATCATTTTACCATGAAAAAGCCGCGTCCCGAGGGGCGCGGCCTTGTTTTTATACAGCGAGGTAGTCATGACCGCAGATAATGCAGTCAGTCTCATAGGGATCTCCGTTGCCAGCCGCAATCACGCAGCCACCCCGGCACTTATCCAGCGCCCAGCAGCTCTTGCACTTGTCGTCGAGATGAGCGCAGGCCATGAAGGCCTTCAGGGTAGGATTCTCGGTCATAAACGTTGTAAACTTTTCCGGCGTATCGATAGTGAGGAAGCTCCCCAGAATCCGCTCGCTCAGAGCGCATCTCTGGATTCCGCCGTCCTGGACCACAGAGAGAACACCATCGGGCTGCCCCCACTTGCAGCCACCGCTGTTCAGCATGTTCCAATGCTTACTGTCGACCGCACAGAGCGGGAATGCATCAATGGCGTCAATCTTAACCTCAAGGCCCGTTCTTTTGCTGAACTTCGCCATCGTCTCGAGAGCCTCATTGAGGTTGATAACCTTCCACTGATCATAATCCTCGGCAGCTTCACCGATGGGCGCAATCCTCTGGACCGTGAAATAATCAAGGCCAGGAACCATGCCGATTTCCTCCGCAACACCAGACATCATTTCTTCCAGATGCAGGATGGTGTAGGGAACGAAGTTCAGCACAATTGCGACCGCCTGATCGTCGTTACGAACCGCCATGAACTGCCGAAGCTGCTCCATAGCCGCCACATACGATCCGCCGTCGTGGTTGCGCTTGTCATGTTCTTCACCAATGCCATGCAAGGTGAAGTCCAGCTCAGCCACATAAGGAACGATGCTCTCGATGCCGACGGGTTCACCGCCAACACGATAAACATGCGTATTGGACAGCACGGCGATATCCATATCACCAAGGCTCTTTGCGTAGGAGAGCAGGGATACGAAATCGGGGTGCTCACACGGATCGCCACCGACGAACACGAGGTTGTTCGGCCGCGCCGCGTCGTGAATGTTGTGGATAACCCTCTTCAGGGTTTCCGTGTCGCCGATAGCCAGCATATCGTTGAAAATATGATTGCAGCGATGCTGTCTGCCAATATAGCAGTAATCGCAGGCGGCACGGCATTTCTTGCAGATGTGGATGTCTATTTCATCCATGCGAATCAGTTCGGACATCAAAAGCCCACTCCTTTCAATCTATGAGAAGTTGTTAAGTTACGAATGTGACTAACTCACACCATAATTATAGCACAAAAAACGACAAAAGTCAATCCGCTCAACCTTATTCAGCGTCTTGTAATTCCAAAATTTTCTCGAGTACTTCCGCTAATATACCCTCTTTTACGCAGGCATAAAGCTCGCCAGACACAAACCTATCTGCTCGTATGATTTTCGTTAGGGCAGTGCGCGCTTCTTCGTATGTATATGCGCTAATCTCTTTATCTTTTATTTTTTCGTAATTATCAACATAATTCAGGTCTAGCAAATCTTTTTCGTACAAATAACTAATAAACGCAGACAACTTCTCGCCCGGGTTCGACTCGGGAATAATAATATCGCCAGTTGTCCCCGCATAAGTAGTGCAGGCATCTGGATTATTTTTCAAATCATCAATTGTAGCAATCAAAATATCTTTGTCGAAAGTTTTCTCGTTCATTTCTTCAAGTATTTTTCCAAATAGTTAAGTGACGTGCCATCCTCAATGCGCGCGTTCATAATTGCGTCTTGATCAACCATTATTTTTCGCGCTACCTCTAGGCTAGTGTCTTCCGAAAGACCATATCGCCTAACCAAAACTTTGCGATATTCCTCAGGATGTTTCTCGTAATAATTGTCTGTACCTTCTTCAAAATCCAAATTCGCATCCAGGCAATCATCCATAAAAGCATCGACATCTGCATCATACACATCTTCCCAAGTCGCGTCTTTCGGCAAATCGTAACGACGCAAATATTCATTCTTTATCTGCTCATCAAGCATCGAAACTACTAGTTCATTAGACCGTCCCGATCCAATCTTCGAATCAACTACCCTCAAAAATTCAGCTGGCGCCCTCAGCAACATACCATCCAAAGTGGCATTTTCTGGCATTTTTTCGGTACTCGCAGCCATTTTCCTTATTTTACTGATGTAGGTTGGCTCATAAGTTGGCACTTTCTCAGACGAGGCCGATACGGAATCATCATTTTTCTCGACCGTAGTTATAGGGCCCTTAGTAAGCGTCTCCCACGGATTGCTCGTCTTACCCCCATCTCCAGTATCGCTTGGCTTTTCGAACCGGTTGTTATTTTGCCTAAATATCTTTCCAAACATATAATGACGCCTTTTTCTAACATTATACTAAAAATATTTCGTAGCAAAAAAGCCGTAGGTTGGTAATTTCTCCGAGCGAAGCGCGCCTATTGGGCGAGCAAGCGAGAAAAATTGCCAAGATACGGCTTTTTGCACGATATATGGTATGCCCGATACGATTCGAACGTACGACCTTCAGCTCCGCAAGCTGACGCTCTATCCAACTGAGCTACGGGCACATATGTGGATAGTACCCACTTGATGTAAGTACTTGTCCACCGTCAAAGATTAAAAGATCATCAGCGCATCCATTGCTTTCAGCGTGATGCTCCATATTATAGCACATTTTTTCTAGAGATGGTATACTATTTTCATCATGGCAGAAATAGAGAAGAAATCCGGCATCAAACCAAAACTTCAAAAAGCCAAGGCGAAATTCCTCGCCTCTTACTACAGTAATCCAGCAAAAGACGTAAAAATCATCGCCGTTACAGGCGATAATGGTCGCGACATTACTGCGCATTATCTTCAAAACATCCTAAAGAGCAAAGACGCAAAAACTGGTCTCATTATCGACCCAAAGTCCACATCTGACCTCTATAAGCAACTCTACAAGATTTGGCGCACCGGTGCAGATCACGCTGTCATTTCCGTTGACGCCAATGGCCTCGCCAATCATCTATTCTATGGTTTGCCAATCTATATCGCCATTCTCACTGATTCTACCGAGCCAAAGACCATCTCGACCACTTCCACCCCAGCAGAGGAGGCCAAGGCCATCTTATTCAATACGCAGCCATATTTCAGCATTCTCAATCGCGACGATGCAAATTTCGATCTATTCGCAAAATATCCAGCCAAAACTGCCACTTTCTCCTATGGCCACAGTCAAGATTCCGATCTCTGCATCAATCGCTTCAAGCTCTACAAGATGGGCACCGAGGCAAACATTACCTATAGCGGCCAAAAATTCGATATTGCTACTTATGCCACCGGCGAAGAATCCGTCCATTATATGGCGGCGGCTGCGCTTGCTGGCTTCGCCCTAGACTTCGATAAAGATGCCATCATTGACGGCATTGCCGATTACGAACCAACTAATAAATAAGGACCTTTATGATTAATCAGAAACTCCTGGTTTCTGGTGCCGACTATTTTGCAGACACCTACGAAATCAACCCTTACTACACTGACAACGAAATCAACGTCGCCAAAGCAATGGCCGAGCATGCCGCCATCCTAGAATGTTTCAAAGATGCCGGCATCGAACTCATCAAGGTCGACCCCCCAAAAGATTGCCAAGATGGCGTCTATACCGCCAACTGGGCTCTCGTCAAAGATGGCGTTGCCGTAATGGCTCGTCTTCCAGAAGCCCGCAAAGCCGAAGAAGCCTACGCCAAAAAGTGTCTCGAAGAGCAGGGCATTAAATGCGTCGAGGTCCCAGGCGACTACTTATACTCTGGCCAAGGCGATTCACTTCGTTGCGGCAAATACCTTATTGGTGGTCGCGGCTACCGTTCCGACCCAGAGGCTCAACAATTCGCTGCCGATACTCTCGGCCTAGAACTAGTCCAGGTACACGCCAAGCCTCAGCTCAATGAAGATGGCACCCCGCATATCAACCCATTTACTAATCACGCCGACAGTTTTTGGTACGACCTAGATCTTGCCGTATCTGTTATTGACGACCATACTATCGCATACTGCCCAGATGCCCTCGATGAAGAGTCCAACAAAAAGCTCGAATCACTCACTGATCTCGACAAAATCAAAGTCGACTTTGAAGAATGTACCAAGGGCTTCGCCAATAACCTTGTTAGTACTGGCAAACACGTCATTATGTCCAATAAGGCACCAAAACTCCAAGCAGAGCTCGAAAAACGTGGCCTTATTTGCCTAACTCCAGACGTTACCGAGCTTAAAGAAGGCGGCGGCTATATTCGCTGCGTCAGTCTTTGGCTGAGCTAAAGAAACTATCAATATCGCTCTTCAACTCGCCATCTTGCATTTTTTGCGCCCAATTATTGATTGAGTTGATATTCAATTCATCAACCTTCACAACAGGGAAGATCGATACAAAATCCTGTTGATTCGTATTCACTCTAAAGGTAAAGCTCGAATATCTGTCTTCTATCGCGCCATTTGGATAATATTTCCCATCAACGAATGTCGTAACAGCGTCTCTTTCTGCCAAAATCTTGCTAAACGGATAGCTTTCGCCCAACCCGACATGATGATTCTTCGTCGCAGCATAACTACCGTCTGGGCCTACCATCGCATAAATATCGCCATCGGCATAGAATATCCGCAAATCAATATAGTAATCCTCATAAAAAGGATAGAAGTTGCCATTCGCGTATTTAAAGTATCCATTTCTACTAACCGGCATATACTGAAGATCTTCATTGACACTCGTTTTTACAAGCAAAGCATTATACATATAGATCGGAGCGGTCGTAGTCGAATCAAGGGTAATAACTTTCGCATTGGTCGACTCAGTATAGACCGTATTATCAGATATCGCCATCAGTTTTGGCTCCTCGTAATAATATTGTGACGAGTTCAAACTACTAGGCTCGTACTTTTTATTTAATTGCTGCACAAGTCGCGCAGTATTGTCATTATTTAACAGCCCTCTCTTTTCGAGTTCTTTTTCAAAATCCTTAGCCGTCTTATATTCGGAGACCGTATAGCCATCGGCGCTATAGTTATACTTTAAATTATATAAAGCATTACTGATTGGAACTTGAAATATCACAAATATCGCAGGAACAATCGGGAAGAGAATTAAGAAATACTTCAAGGCTTTCGTTGAACCCGTATATCTCAAGTTAATAAACTTTCGCTGCGTAATAAACACACGTAACGGGTTAACTATCAGGAACGCTAACGCCAACAATGCGTACGCCGCCCTAGCGACAAGAGCAATCGCCAATGCTTCGCCAATATTATCCAGACCACTTGGCCTACCATCCAAATAAGATTCCGCGACTAGTGGAATAACAACTAGAATCAACAAACCCGTTGCCACGGCAAGTACATACTCGATAGCTAAGTCTTTCGATAATGGTATCACTTTCTTCTTCATACTATTCCTTATTTGCTTATGTTTATATAATAGCAAACAAAAAAGCGCGCCGACCCCCTCCAAAAGGTCGACGCTTCCGTGTGTGAAAAAATGTCTAGTTGTACTTCGAGATCAAGAGCCTGATGGCGGGATACTCCGCAATGCTCAGCATATGCAGTCCTGTCATCTCGTCCACGAGAGCCTTCAGCTCATGCGTACTTATGCTGACCTTCTTCGGAAGCAGCACCACATAGTCCGCATCACCAGCTCTCGGAACCTCTACGTCCGCCTCCAAGATGACGGCATCTTTCCCTCTAAGAACCATGTTGAAGACTTTAACGGTCTTAACGCGATGATTGCTGATGCGTCTCAAGATAAGCGTCCTGCCATCATAGTCCTGGCCGAGCAAGTCAAGTGCCTCGATTGTAGGGCTATTCAGCACATAATCTACCCCCGTTTCATCTGTGCCGATAACCACCAGTTTAGTGCGCTGGTCTTTCGCCCAGCTCTTGCCTCGTAGCTTTTCGAAAGCTCCACAAAGGAACTCCTCAAGGCTTACCTTCTTGTCGCCATTCTCATAGCACAAAAGGTAAATACCTCCTCCGTCCGTTACTGGACAACTTTTTTCACTCATAAAGAGCACCACCCTTCCTAGTTCAAACTTTGCCAACAAAAAGCAACAGAACCATACTTATATTATATCACAGATAGCACAAAAAGTCAATCTACATGCGGACGATGTCGAAGAAGATCAAAATCCACAGAATACCGCGTTGAACTCCATACATAATCAGGCCCATCGCCGCCGCTATCAAAAAACCAGGCAAATATTCCGTCCCATATAACCCAAACGGCCATATCGCGGCTAATATTACATACACAAGATTCGCGAAAGGGTAGAAAAAGCTAAAACCAGTCACAAACTCAATCGACACAAACGAAACCACCAAAGTACTAATCGCCCAAGCCACAATCGCCCAAACACTTAGCGGATAGATGTCAGGAAACAGTTTCGGCAAAAGCAAGAAATCAATTACATACTTGATGGCAAAAATCACCAACAAACCAAAGAAGCTTGCCACCGTAAAGCCCTGAACCTTTTCAGGTTTTGGCTTCGGCCCAGCAGGCTTCGGCCGGTATTTTTCCGGCGGCTTATAACCAGATGCCCCTTTGGTTTTATCGTACGCCACTATTTTTTCTTAATCTCTTTCAGTGCTTTCTTAATTTCATCAAGCTCATAATATGGTTCTGGACCACCCGCGCGCTCGATTGTCTTTTCGTTACCTTTTCCAAGGAATAGCACAGTATCGCCACGCTTTGCCATTCTACAACATTCCAAAATTGCCGTCGGACGATTCACAATCAAGAACAAATCACGATCAAGCTTCTTTCCTTGCTCAAGTGCGCCCTCGGCAATCATATTCAAAATCTCCATCGATGGCGTATCACGGTCGTCTTCCTCTGTAAGCACGACTATATCGGCGTACTTGCCAGCAATTTCGCCCATCGGCTTGCGCTTGGATGGGTCACGACGGCCGCCAGCAGAACCAAACATCACAATCAGACGCCCAGTCGTTGCCTTCTTCATATCTGGCAACAACTTCTCAAATGCATCTGGCGTATGCGCATAATCCATAATCGCCGTAAAATTCTGACCACAATCAATCTTTACCATGCGCCCCTCAACTTCGGTCAGCGCAAAAATACCTTCAGCAATCTCATCGTCCGTCAAACCAAGACGCTTACCAACCGCCACGCAGGCCAGGGAATTAGAAACGTTAAATTGCCCAGCAATACGTGTCTTAATCTTAAGATTTTCGGACGGAATTTCATACTCAACACCATCCGGTTTCAGTTTTACCTTATCAGCTTTAAGCTTACCAGCCTTAATGCCATAAGTCGTATATTCCTTAATGTCAGTTTCGAAGAATTTTGCGGAAGGATCGTCGGCATTGATTACGCCATAACGTGCCTGCTTGAACAATTTGCGCTTCGCATCACGGTAGCGTTCAAACGTACGATGATAATCCAAATGCTCATGCGTCACATTTGTCATTACGGCAATATCAATCGGCACACCCAAATCACGATGCTGCGCCAAAGCATGACTAGTGAGCTCTAATACAAGATACTCCGCGCCAGAATCGGCAATAGTCTTAATACGCTCGTTTAATAATTTCGAATCGACCGTCGTCATATGTTCCATCTGTTCATGGATTTCATTAACCCCCCAACCAACCGTCGTCATCACGCCAGTTTTATGACCGGCATTATTTAACATTTTCCAGATCATAAAGGAAGTCGTAGTCTTACCATTAGTACCGGTCACGCCGATTACGGTCAGCTTCTTCGCCGGGAAACCATACCGAGTGCCCCAAAACGCTGCCTTTCCTACATGGTAGGGAATTACTAAACTATCATAAAATGGAATTTTTTCTTTAAAGCTCATACTTTTATATTACCTTATCCTTTCCTAAAACTGATCAAAAAACACCTTATCTTTATCATAATGCAGCGGCTGCGCTTGCTCTTTCAAATCTATGATAATCATTTTCTTCCCAAGCGATGTTTCGTCAACTCTCTTAATCTGATAATAATACGTATCCGTTAGTACTTCCGCCGAGCTATCTTCCTCGTCATAATACCCATCCAAAATCGCCGTATGCCAATCTGCCGGATAATTATGGTAATCAAACACGCGGTAATATCCCAACGGATCTCTATTCACCCCAGTCTGCGCCCCAAAGAATACATACTTTGCCACCGGGAAAGACTCCAGATGATGCGCCATCACTGCGGACAATCCACCTTCGCCCTTAATAATGAACACTACATCGTCAATTTCCTCACGCGTTTTATAAATTTCCCCCAAATCGCCCGCAATCATTCCAGACAGAAACTCGTCATATCTATATTGATCATTAAGCGCATTGCCGAAGCTCCAGGCAAACGTCAGGGAAGAATAAACTAACAAAACCACTGCCGCATATATGATATTTTTACCTTTTATAGCCACCTTTTTCGCAAATACGTCGCCACCAAGCAACAACAAGAACAGCACAAAGCCAAAACATAGACCAATAAATGACCTTCCGTAAATCGGAAAACTCTGCAGAGCTAGGTATGCTCCAAACGATACCGGCAAAGACAAAACCAAGAACAAGTATGACAATAATACGCGCTTGTGCCCATCTTTCTGCATAAAAGCCAACCCACTCAGACCGAGCACAAGAATCGCCACTAATACCCACCAAATAATCTTCATGGAATCCACTACAACCCCCGCAATCAAACAGATATTATTCCAGATTCCGCCAAACATCTCTGTTAAACCAAATGTGGCTATCTCTCTGTAATAATTGCCGTCTTTAATCGCAAAGTAAAAAAGCACGCTCACTACGACGTAGCTAATTGCAAACGTTACTATCTGCAAAGCACTGCATTTATTCTTATTAATCAAATCCCGCGCGACCATCGCCAGCCCAAGCACCAAGAAGATTCCGCTTGCAGCCTGAAAGCTCGACCACATCACAAGCACACAAATCATCGTCACAAATAAGCCAATCGAAAACTTAATCGGATCCGTAATATTTTCTACAAAACCTTTATTCCAAATCACAGCATAGGGAAGCACACTCGCAATTATCCCTAGCGCCATACACGGGGCATCAAATTTATACATCCAGGCATTCATCACGAGCGGACTAATCCCGACCATCGACGTAATCAGTAACGGCCAAAAATGTTTCTTCAGATTCACTGTCTCGCCAGTAAATAACCGTACTAACATCAGGCTCACGCAGGCCATGACGCCCATCGCAATAATCTGCGGAACTGGAGAAATATCAAAAAGACTAAAGCTCTGATTCAAAAAGTAGGACAAAAAACTTGAAGAGAATCGCCCAAAGTCATCATTCCAAGCACCACCATAAATCGATCGATACAAATCGTCGACAAAAGTATAGTGGTCTCGAAGCAGGGTAATCATCCCTAATAAATAAATCGCAAACAAAAAGAGGAACGGTTTATAGTATAGCTTTACTATTTCGCCAATTCGGCGACATACGTTCCTCTTTGTCATGTATCTATGATAACACTAGTTATCTGATGCGATAATCTTCATCGCTTCTTCAGCGGCTCTACCCAAGCGTTCATCCGCCGCCTTGCTGGCCGGCTGATAATCCTCGCTCAGTTCCGCTAGAACAGAATCGTTCTTTACGTCGGCAGGAGCAGCCGGCATAAAATCATAGATTCCATTCTCTGAATCCATCTAGTTTTCTCCAGCCTGATAAACGGCGCCAGTAAACCAAACCTCGCCAGTTTTCTTATCACGAATCAAGTACATAAATGGCTTATCAAAGGTCATATCGATTTCTTCTACTGGCACATCCCATTCATAATCGAAATCGTAGCCAGCAGCACCTCTACCGCCAGCAATCGTCGCAGCAGCTGCCTTAATGCCATCATTGGAAAACTCAATTGTGGCCATATGTAGTGCATCGGAAATATATGCATCTTTCGCTGTAGTAAATTTCGACATATCAGCCTTCTCCGAATCGAAGACATCCGTAATGCCCATTTCCTTCAAATCTTCGATCAACTCAAGATTGTCGTCGTACTTAAAGAATGGAATAAAGCCATAAATTCTAGTGATTACACCATCTTTAAAGTTCTTATTGTTAATCTCTTTAAGTCCGCTGATTTTTTCATTTAAATCTTCTGCACTAGTGTTCTTGATGAAGTCCTTCAGCTCAGTTTCTTTTGGCATAATTGCAATATACTGCAAAGTAGTACCGCCATATTCTTTCAAATCCTTAGCGTAAGCCTTAACGTCATCGTCATTAAGTATGGATATAGTCGTAGAGGCACTAACCTTTTTATAGTTACTCTTAAGTTGAGTCATATAAAGATCAATGTACTCATCAACGGTATAAGTCTTATTATTCTCATCCACATACGGCACAGCATCACTAGTCTTCAGCCATTTTTCATATTCAGCCTTTACGGTTTTCTTGATTTTATCTTCACCAATTTTGCTAATGATGTCGTAATTATTAATACTTGCACCAATGCGCGCAGCATCAACGTCTTTTTGACCATTAAAGGTCATTTTTTCGTATACACCATCAATTCCGGTTTCGCTAACGTCATCACTGTACTTTTCATGTAAATAATCAACACTATATGGCCTGCAGTCTACGTTGCCATTATAAGAACACTGCAACTGGTCAGCCCAGTACATATCGATAGCTAATGCATTGACGAGGAGGAATCTAAAGTCATTAATATCGCCATCGTCCATTACTTTATTGATTTGCTTTAAGGTTTTACTACTAACCCAGCTATTCAGTGTATCCGCCTTCTCGAAGGAATCATAGATAATATCGGCGTTATATTTTTCGCTAAGAGCTTTGGTGTAGCTACTCTTGACCTTATCTTTAAAGTCATTACGAACAAAGAGGCCGTTAGCAAGCGACAAATTTTCGCTATTGATATATTTCTTAACCTCATATGAGCCAATAATCTTATCAATTTGATCTTTCGTGTCGCCATCAGTGCCTTCGGAAAGCATTCCGAGCGCAGTCTTAATCGAAAGTGGGCTATATATCTTATTGCTACCTTTGTTTTCAATCTTTAGGAAGCTTAGGTCAAAATCGTTAAGGCCATTGCCTTTAATCTCGTAACTGACTTCTTCCTTTTCTTCGGTAGTCTCATTGGCCTCATTATTGTTGCCAGAGGTACCCATGTTACTGAAGAAATACCAGCCACAAAGACCAGCCGCCGCCAATAGTACTATTACTAAGACAATGACTAAAGCCTTGTTGCCACCTTTCTTCTTTTCATTTGCAGGCTCAGCCGGAGCAGGGGATACATCAGTTGCAACTGCAGCAGCGACCGCTGGAGCTGCTTCTTCAACTGGGCTTGCAGTAGGTTCCGTAACAGGCTCCGAATCAGCCTCTGGAGCTGACTCGGCCACTGGTTCTTCTTCGCCAGTAGCGGCATCTTCTACAGGAGTCTCTTCTGCGACGGCGGGAGCCTCCTCGACAACATCGTCCGCTGGCGTTTCGTCAGCAGAAACAGGAGTCGCTTCCTCGACTGGTTTATCTTCAACGGCCTCGACCGCTTCATCATTAACACCGGCGTCTATTTTGTCTTCTGTCGCTGGGGCGTCATCCAAAAAAGGATTATTTTTTACAACTGGCGTATCGGAAGGTGTGTCTACAGCCGGATCAATATCGTCGACTGGCAAATCGCCAACATTAGTATCGACAGCAATCTCTGCGCTACCAGTATCTTCAGCTTCAATAGTTGTGCCCACCTCAGGAGTTTCCAATGATTCCTCCATATCAGGCGTTTCTAGGGAAGCTTCGTCAAGATTGACGTCTTTCTTATCAAATGAACCATCGTCCATCAAAATACCTCCTAATCTTAGGACTATTATAACATTATGCTAATGATTATTTACTAGAATTATTCAATCCCAAGCACGACTAGCACCAAACCAATTGTGCCGAGCAAATTATTCACAAAATGCAAGAATATTGAAGCCACCACATTTCGATCTGTTTTTATATAGGCCAAAGAGAAGAACAAGCCAAGCACCAAATAAACAATAATCGCAATATTTGTAGCATGAAGAACTGCAAAAATTAATGAAGAAATAATCACGAATACGATTGGATTCTTTACAATGCTGCCAAGAGAATATCTAAACACCAATTCTTCCACAATCGGCGCAAATACTGCCGTCATAATTGCAGTTGGCACTAGTACGGCAGACATGGATTCAGCCAAGGCGTCCTGATTGGACATCTCTGCACCTAAGTTCTCAAGGAGTAAAGATAATCCCGTATTCATAGCAAGCATCGCAATAGCCGCCAAGACCAACAACCCCCATTGTTTTTTTGTTAATCTCTTAAAGTCATCTTTTAACCTTTTACGATACATGACTAATAAGATAACTGAGACAATCGCCATACATGCAATAGAGACGCTCGTAGTAAGAGCTAACGCCTCATTGCTATTAGAAAAGACTTTCGAATCAAAGTTTTCATCCTGCGCCATTTTTATGGCGGCAAACACCGCTATTACAACTATAGTGCCTATAATGCTAGCAATCTGCGAACAGATATAAATAATTATAGGTTTCCAATCTTTTTTCTGATCTTTCTTAGTGCTCATGTTTTTATAGTATCACTCGTTTCTTAAATTACTTAAAAACTAGCACTCGCTGCTTGACAGTGCTAATACCCCGCGCTACACTGAAAATATACAAAAATATTAGGAGGAAAAATGGCAATCAAACCTCTCGCTGATCGTGTCGTTGCAAAGAAAGACGCCGCTGTCGAACAAACCGCATCTGGTATCCTTCTTGGCGAGGCAAAAGAGAAGCAGAACACCGCAGTCGTCGAATCCGTCGGCCCAGACGTCAAAAACGTCAAAAAGGGCGACCGTATCCTTTACCGCGAATATTCCGCTACAGAAGTTAAAGTAAACAGCGAAGATTATCTCATCATCAAAGAAGAAGATATCCTCGCAACCTTATAAGGAGTTTATATTTAAATGGCAAAAAAAGTTTTCTATGATGCTGAGGCACGCGAGAAAGTTCTCGGTGGCGCCAAAGCTCTCTATGATGCCGTAAAGGTCACTTTCGGTCCAAAAGGACGTAATGTCGTTATTGAAAAGTCCTACGGCGCACCAACTATTACCCATGATGGTGTAACTGTTGCAGAAGCTATCGACCTCGGCAAAACCGACGACGAAACGCTTGGCTACGAAATGGGCGCAAAACTCATCAAGACCGCCGCACAAAAACTCAACAAGGTAGCTGGCGACGGTACCACAACCGTAACTGTTCTTACTTACAACATTATCGCCGAAGCCAACAAGCTCATTGCTGCCGGCCATAACCCAATGGACCTCCGCAAGGGCATCGAAGCCGCCGGCGCAGAAATCGTCAAAGGCATCAACAAGACCGCCGAAAAGATTGATGGCGATAGCAAGAAAATTGCAGAAGTTGCCACCATTTCCGCTGGCGATGCCGAAATCGGCAAACTTATCGCTGACGTAATTGAGAAGATTGGCAAAGATGGTGTCGTCACCGTCGAACAAGGTCAAGGTCTCGAAATGCAGTCCGAGATCACCGAAGGCTACACTTATGATAAAGGTTTCGCATCCGCATTCTTTGTCACAGATGCGAATCGCCAAGAGGCAACTTTCGATAAACCAGACATCCTTATCACCGATAAGAAGATTTCCGCCGTCAATGATATCGTTCCTTTCCTTGAGAAAATGGCACAGGCTGGTCGCAAAGATCTCGTCATTATCGCCGAAGAGGTCGAAGGCGAAGCGCTCAGCGTGCTCGTACTCAACAAGCTCAAAGGCGTCTTTAATACTCTAGTCCTCAAGGCCCCAGCATTTGGTGATCGCCGCAAAGAAATCATGGAAGATATTGCTGTCCTCACTGGCGCAACGGTCGTCTCCACCGATAAGGGCATGAGCCTCGAAAACTCCGGTCTCGAAGTTCTCGGTTCCGCACACAAGATTATTGCAACCAAAGACGAAACCACAATCATCAAGGGTGCCGGCAAACCAGCCGAAATCAAAGCCCGTATCGCACAAATCGAAGCTCAAGCTGAAGCCTCCAACTCAGATTACGAAACTGGCGAATTTAACAAACGTGCAGCCGCCCTCAAGGGCCGCGTTGCAGTCATCAAAGTTGGTGGCGCTACTGAAACCGAAATCGACGAGAAGAAATACCGCGTTGATGACGCAGTTGCCGCAACCAAGGCCGCTCTCGACGAAGGTATCGTTCCTGGCGGTGGCGTAACTCTCGTCAACCTCAGCAAAAATCTCAAAGACGATAATGCCGGCGCTACTATTCTCAAGAATGCGCTCAAAGCTCCATTCACTCAGATCATGGAAAATGCCGGCCTCAATAGCCAAGCTCTCCTCGCACAGGTAGAGGGCGCAAAGGACGGTCAAGGCATTAACGTCATGACCCCAGAAAAAGGCCTCATTGACCTCAAGAAAGAAGGCGTTATTGACCCAGCTCGCGTTACCCGCGAAGCCGTTCAAAACGCCGTCAGTATCGCTGCTACGACTATCACCATGGGCGCTCTCATTGTAGAGCTTCCAGAAAAGGAAGATAGCGCAGCCGCCGGCGCCGGTATGGGCGGAATGTATTAATATACACCTCCAAAAACCTCACACACAACAAACCCCTCCGCAAGGAGGGGTTTTAGCATAAGCGTTTGACTAAAGTTCAAAACAACACCATAATAGACCCGCTCTCTCAGAGCGGGTTGTTTGTTCTTATGCTATTATTATATTAGATGAAAATGGTCAAATATATTTATGTCTTACTTACGTCATTTTTTGCAATCTTTTGCATAGGAGCAATTAGCCCCGCCTATGCAGATATTTGCAGCGAAACGGGTTTCTCCGATCCAGCACTTTGCGGCTCTCCAAATACGAACGAAGAGGGGACATTAATAGAAACCGTCGGGAATGTTCTCAATGCAATCTATGGCGTAATCGCTATCGTCGCCGTTGTAATGATTGTTATTGCCGGCATCAAGTATTCTACTTCTCAGGGCGACCCAGGTAAAGTTCAGTCCGCAAAAAATACAATCTTATACGCTATTATCGGTTTGGTAATCACTATTTCCGCGTTCGCAATCACCGCGTTCATACTTAGTGCCCTTGGCGGCAGCTCTACTGGCGGCGGGGGTGGCGGCAACGGCGGTGGTAACGGCGGTGGTAACGGCGGCGGAGGCGGCGGACAAGAAATTGTCGAAGTCGCACAAATCTATCTATCAGTCGACAGAAATGTAATAAATATTGGTGAAACCGCAAAAATCACCGTAGATTATTATCCAGATTACGCCGAAAACAGAACCGTCACTTTCACTTCATCCAATACGGGCATTGCAACGGTTAGCTCAAATGGCACCGTGACCGGCAAAAAAGAGGGAAATGTCACGATTACTGCCAAGTCGGCAAATGGCAAAACATCCACAGTCAATATAACCGTCAAAAAGATAGTTTACGACCAACCAAAACTTGCCGTCGGAAAAGCTACACTACTCGACGAAGAGACCACTACAGCCACCATAGACAACAAAAAGAGCATCAAATCATTCAAATCAAGCGATTCTTCCATTTTCGTTGTAGATAATAATGGCGCAATCCGAGCAAAGAAACCAGGTTCAGCCACATTAACGGCAAAAGTAATCGATTTAGGCAACAAAGAGGTGACCCTCACGAAAAAGATTACCGTCCGCGAAATCAAAGTCCTCTGGGTAGGAAATAGTAAAACCTATGTCCAAGATATCGACACCAAATTCGTTACAATCGCAAAAAACCGGGGTTACAGCGTAAACTCTACGCGAGTCACCAAAGGCGGCAAGACTCTCCTATGGAATTACAACAACCAGGGAACAAACATCAAAAAAGCCTACGATTACGTCATTCTCCAAGAGCAAACTGACGCCGCGCTGCAGGAAGAAACCTTCTACAATGGCGCACTCGCTATCGCAAAAGCCGTAAAGGCAAAGAATGGCAATGTTAAGGTTTTTGTACGTAAAGCCTGGATTCTCGACAGCTCGAGCAGCAGCACAAGAAATGCAGCAAACACCGTTGCGACCAATGTTTCCAACCGCATCGCAAGCGCTACTGGCGTATGGTCCAGCACTACTAGTGACGGAAATGCCCTATACGAGATGCACGACAAGGGCTACAGTGTATTCGGCGACGAGAGGCACCAGAATGCGCTTGGCGCATATACTGCCGCCGCCTGCATATCCTCAAAAGTCCTCGGCTTCGATCCACAAAAAATCTCTACCAAAGCAGGCATCAGCGCCAGCGACTCCGCAATTACAGCCGCCAAAAATGCCGCAAAGAATAAGTGCTACAACAATTAAGAAACTGCCACACAGATGCAAAAATACCACCGGAGGAGTGGTGGTATTTTCCTAGATTAGATATGTCTATTGTTGGTCAGTACCGATAGTCATCTGAATGCCGAGCTTATCGATGCATTCAACGATGTAAACCAAAGCCTCACCCTTCGCTTTCTCGTCTTCAATCAAACGAGCTGCATTGTAGGCTGGTTCAATACAAGCCTTATCTTCAGTTAAGTCGATAATATCTTTGTAAATCATGAATTTCTTATCTGGAGAGATGTCTACCTTCTCGAGGATAGGGCGAAGGTCACTAAGTGCCATCGACTTAACCTTATCGAGATCTGGATCACCATACATAGCCTTCATTGGCTCTACCGGAATACCATCTACAGTGCTTGGCATTGCTGGCGCAGCTGGCACGGATGGTGCTGGTGCTGGAGGCAATGTAGCAGCCTGTTGTTCTGCAACTTTATTTGCGATATCGGCAACTGGATCTGCACCTGCCGCAGCTCCTCCGCCGTTGGTTATACTATTGATTGCTTGTTGCAACTCGTCTTGAGTTGCGCCATTTGCTTGGTCCATTTTGCCCACCTTTTATAATTATCTAATCTTAATTAATAAAATAATATCACGTTTATGCTAAATTCTCAACCAGCGAACTAGCCTATCAATGACATCTTGATGAACTTCTTCCATCGGCAAACGTTCGCCAAAGATATCTACAATCTGCTCACCCTCAGTTTCAGGGAAGTAGACCGTAACACGCGCCCCAAAGCGCTTCTTCGGTGTTAAGACTATGCAATAATGATTACCCTCATTCAAGATACCGAAGGATTTGAAATCATTATAGACATAAAGATTGTTACCCTCAGTTAAACCCTTGTCATCAAGAGAGTAGTGGAGCATGCGCGGAGGACGCATAACATACGTCAAAAGCGCAACTGCCGCAAGAACAATCACGAGAATAAATAGCCAATATTGTAATAAAATCGCGATCGCAATTAATGCAACCACAACGAGAGCGAATCCGACATACCAGCCGGTATTCTTTTTACGCTCGATATATTCACGAGCCTCCCAGTTCACCATAGTCTTCTTTGCCATAAGCTTATTGTACCATTTTTTCAATAATGCAACAAAAAATACCCACTTATGTGAGTATCTTTTGGCGGAGGGTGAGAGATTCGAACTCTCGCACCAGCTTTCGCCAGTCTAACGATTTAGCAAACCGTCCCCTTCAGCCACTTGGGTAACCCTCCAATACAGATTATTTTATCACATTTTTATCTAATAATGGTATATAATTGTTATAGAAATATGTGGCACATTGACCTAGTGAATAGTTATGCGCGTTACTGCGGCATTGTAGACGGCGTAGTCTACCGAGGCAAGTACAACGGAGAAGAATATTATGAAACAGCCAGAAGATGGGGCTATAATATGTTCTTTATTTTTGGTGCCCACGGCACACGCATGGCAACCCCTCAAGAAATAAACGAATTTATACGATCTAAAAATTTCGTATATTAGCTCCTGCACTTGAAATTTTAAGCATTTTGGTGTATAATCAGTACAACTTTAAGGATAAGTTTTAAAACATGAAAAATACCTTCAAAAAAGCAGGCCAGATTCTCACAGGTGCAGCAGCAGCTGTAACTATTTTGGCTGGTCGCGCAATGGCTACTATTAATAATTATGAAAACCCAGCTCAAGCAGGCGCAGAGGCCGCTCGCGGCAACGGCATGCCAGCCGATCTCGTTGGCGTAGATGGCGTTTTCACCAAGATTACTAATACCGTTCTTTACGCAGTAGGTATCATCTCTGTCGTAATGCTTATTATCGGTGGTATCCGCTACGTAATCTCTGGCGGTGACAGCAAGAAAGTTACCGACGCAAAGAATACCATTATGTACGCTATCATCGGCCTTATCATTGCAATCCTTGCTTACGCAATTGTAAACTTTGTCATCACCGCAGTAGGCGGCGAAGCAACCGTTTAAGACTTATCCACTTCTTGCAATTACGGCTACATTTAGATTTTTACATCCAGCTTTTTGTAGGGCGCTGCAGGCAGCCAGCATGCTACTACCAGTAGTCCATACATCATCAACTAACAAATAATTCGCATCACGGTCTATATCGTTCTTTGGAATATAGGCCGTTTTTGCTTGTTCTATGCGCTTCTCCTCGCTTGCGCCTACTTGCACGGCATTATTGCCACGAATCAACGCTCTGGACCTTCTGCATGCATTCAGTCGAACAAACTTCTTCACAAGCAAATCAATATGGTCAAAACCACGTTCTCTGATATGTCTTTCGATCGTAGGAAGCGGAACAACCAACATATTGTCATATTGGCCAACCCTATTTAACAAATCAGCTAATATTCAACTACATGCCCGTACCGAATTGTACTTATATACATTAATTAGCTTCTTTAATGCATCTTCACGATCACCTACATAAAATTGTTTCAAAAAGGGAAGGTTGCATTTTGTGCAGCGGTTATCTACCAAAGCGCCGCCGCACGCCAAACAAACGTCTTTGTGTTGCGATATGATGTATTTTTTACAACGTTCGCATAGTATTCCACCTACTTTTGCACACGAAATACAGGAATAAGGACAAATAATTTCCGCAATCTGCATAAATATTGTATTTTTCACAACATTTTCTCCATTTTCCTTGATTTTAGGGAAGAACCTCCATATAATAAAGCTTAAGAGTGTAATTTAGTGGAGGAATATATAAATATGGCTCGTAAACAAGACGAAATGAGCTTAGACGATGAGCTCACTGCCGCCTTTTTAGAGGGCGACAATTCTGGTTTGGTTGCAGAAGAGGAACCGGTGGAAACTCCTGACAACACTCCAGAGGCTGTCATGGAAGAAGAAGAATACGTCGACAACGGTGACGGTTGGGACGACGATGCAGACAACCTTCCAGGCCAATTAGCAGTTGATGTCTACGAAACCACAGACAAGCTTATTATTAAGGCTCGCACTGCAGGTATCGAACGCAAAGATCTCGATGTTTCCATTTCCGACAACATCCTTACCATTTCTGGTGTTCTTAATGGCGGAGAAGACGATAAGGCTACTCAATGGCATATTCAGGAATGCTACTGGGGTGAATTCAGTCGCACCATCGCTTTACCGGTACAGGTAAAGGAAGATGGCGTAGAAGCTGTCCTCAAAGACGGTGTTCTTACTATCTCCTTCGAGAAAGAGAAAACCGAAGCGCCAAAACGCATCATGATCAACTAACCAATTGATTATCAAAAATCCACGACATATCGCCGCGGATTTTTTGATTCTAATAGAGCCACCAAAAAAGGGAGACATAATCTCCCTTTTGAAATAACTACTTTTTAGAATTCTACATTCGACAATACGAAGTTCGTAATTGCGAAGGCAAGAAGAACGATGATAAGACCGATAATACCATACATGATGGTGTCTTTGCCTTTCTTAACCTTACCAGGATCACCCTGTGACGTAGCATAGCTAACACCACCAAGAATAATCATAATAACGGCAACGATACCAATAACCAAATATACAACGTTAAGGATGTTACCAATGGCACCTTCCAAATCTCTAGTGGCACCAGTCTTAGACTGTACTTTATCGAAACCGCTCTGTGCACGGCTGGTAGCGCCTGCAATAAGTACGGTAGCTGTGTTTAACAAATTAGTCATTTTTGATATTATTCTCCTTATCTATACTTAAGATACCATACTTAATACGTTTATGCCAATAAAAATACCCCTCAATCGAGGGGTATTTATTATCGCTTTTATTAGTTCTGCAAAGCTTGGAGAACAAAGTTTACGATTGCGAAGGCAAGAATCGAAATTACGAGACCGATAATACCATACATGATGGTGTCTTTGCCTTTCTTGACCTTACCAGGATCACCCTGTGACGTAGCATAGTTAACACCACCAAGGATAATCATAATAACAGCAACCATACCTACAACAAAGATAATCGCGTTGATAATGGTACGAATAACAGTGTTCAAATCACTAGAACAGTTATCTGGGTTGGAAGCGATAGAACCAGCCTGAGCACAGTCAGAAGACTTAGCGCCATAGATGGTAACATTCTTAGTCTTACCATTGCCTTGGGATTCTGCTACAGTGACACACTTAATTGGATATTTGTTGTTCTTTGTTGTAGATAGAGTGTCGGAATAATTCTCCTTAACACAGGATGCAATATCCGCGAAAGCGCCTGCCGCAACGATTAAGACGCCGAATGCGGCTAGTGTCGCCCCTTTAATGATTTTACTTACTTTCATTTGTTCTCCTTTTTCCTTTCGAAAACTTTAATTATATTTTATCATAACTATTTTAAATATTTTCAAGCTTTTTATAAGCCCTTGAAAACGAAGTTGACGATTGCGAATGCAAGTAGGGAAATAAGCATACCAATAATGCCATATATAATAGTGCTCTTTCCTTTAGATACTTTGCCTGGGTCGCCCTGAGATGTAGCATAGCTAATACCGCCAATTACTATCATTACTACTGCAATAATCGCAACAATGCCGAATACTACATTAAGAGCCGTACCGACGGTATTTGTTACGTCCGTCTCGGCACCAGTATCAGCACCAGCGCTATTAATTTGACTCTGAATTGTTGATAGCACAACAGGTAAACTCATCTAACCTCCTTACTTTAATGCGCTTAAGATAAAGTTTGTAATTGCAAATGCCGAAATGGTAATTACTAAACCAATAATGGCATACAAAATTGTTCCTTTTGCTGACTGTACCTTGCCTGGATCACCCTGGGAAGTGGAATACTTAATACCTGCAATTACAATCATTACAACGGCGACAATCGCAATAATGCCATAAATCGCATTTAATACATTGCCGACCACCGTCATTAAGCCATTTTCGTTACCGCGTTTGCATAATTCCGAAAAAGACGGATCCTCGTTACACGCTTCCGGTACGCCACCGGCAAAGCTCAATGTGTTCAAAGCAGAAAAGGACACCACCACACTAAGCAAAAAAGCGAAAACGATGGATAAATATTTTTTCATTTATAGTGCCCCTACTACGAAGTTTACGATGGCTACCGCCAATAGGGAAATAGCTAAACCAATCGCAGCATACATAATTGTCTGTTTCGCTTTCTGAACTCCTGCTGGGTTACCATTACTGATAGTATATTGAATACCACCAATCACAATCACAATTACACAGATAATGGATGCCCACGTAAACGCATGGTTCATAGCGGCAGTAAAGATATTACCGCTAGCCCTACCTTCATTCACGATATCTGCAATCATACCGCTAATCGTAGAAGCTAGCACACAAACTACCAAACCAATAAGCGCATTCACAATTGTCTTCTTACCCCTAACAACTTTGCCAGGATCACCACGTGCCAATATATATTGGTAGCCACCCCAAATCACGAAACAAATCGCGAGGTAGCCCACCACGCCAAGTATCGAGCTAGCTATATTCAATACAATCAACCATACATTCTTACGAATATTGTCTTCGCCCTTAAAGGCATCACTAGGAACAGTACAAGGATCTCCCGTCGCAATGCCATCGTACCAAGCCCTTAAGCCTAAAATGTGACTACCTGGCTGTTCGCAAGGTGCCGCATATGTTTCTTGTGGTAATAACACTACGGAAGTCGTAAGTGATGCTACCAGTATCGCAAGCGCTAAGATTATTTTCTTCATTGTCCTTGTACCTTTATATTATTAATACCTTTTTAAAAACCAAAATTAATGCCAGACTGGTTTCCTCCAGGGAGAATCAATCCTATCAATAAACCAGCGAGACCGAACACGACCATACCAATCACAATATCTATTAAACGCTTCTTCGCTTGCGCAACCTGCGCCTCATTATCACGTGCGGAGAGAATCAAGAAACCGCACCAAATAATACCAATTGTGCCAGCAACAATCACGCCAGCAGTCATAATATTAACTACCATTTTTACAATCGCCATAATGCCACCACCATCTTCCATGTCGCACCAGCTATCGTCCAACAGGGTAGTACAATCACCACCAGCGCCGCTAGCAAAGGTTAAAGCAGGTAAAAATGCATTAATAGAAGTGGCACTAATCATAAGAGCCATAAGACAACTAAATAATCTCTTTTTCATATTTAAATTATAACCTAAAATATATAAGTATCTGGTATAAATTATAGCATAAGCGTACAAAATCGCTCACCCCTATTAAATTAACATAATATTTGCTATAATATACCGATAAATATACTTGACGAAAGAGCTTATGTGTGATATAATTATATACGCTATGGGCAAGTGTGTTAAAAACCTAACCATATCTGTCATTATGGCCATAATCAGTGTATTTTCCCTTAATGGCCCGGTTTTTGCTACTGCTCAACAAACTCCTTCTTATCTTGAATCTTCAACTCAATCCGTCGTTACAACCCTAGCTACACCTGTCGAAAATCCAGAGGAAGATGAAGAGGAAGAAGCGGAGACGCCTAAAGACGAGTCCGACAGCAGCACTTGTTATGATCAGGTCGGCGGTATCGGCTGGCTCGTCTGTCCAGGTACGAGTTTTCTCGCCAACGTTATTGATGGCGCATATGATATTCTAGAAACTTTAATCAAAGTAGACCCAATCTCAACAGATGAGAATTCACCAATCCGCGTAGTCTGGCAGTATCTTCGCAATATCACCAACGTAGTATTTATCATTTTCCTACTTATAGTTATCTATTCCCAGTTAACCGGTTTCGGCATTAATAATTACGGCATCAAGAAGGTCTTACCTCGTATCATTGTCTCTGCAATTCTCGTAAACCTCAGCTTCGTCATCTGTATCTTAGCCGTAGATGTCAGTAATATTCTCGGCTCATCGTTCCGTGGCCTCTTTTCGTCTATTCAGGAACAGGCCATCGCAAACAGTACAATCAGTCAAGCCGCCGCAGACACCTCTGTCGCCGGCATTGTTGCTACAATTCTTGGCGTAGGTACGATTGGTACCATTGGCGCCCTTACTATTGCTGGTGGTTGGAGCGGCTTACTCTGGCTTCTCATTCCAGTAATTCTATCTGGTGCCATCGCTATTATTTCCGCAGTGATCACCATGGCAGCCCGCCAGGCTCTCATCTTACTCCTCGTCATGGTCTCGCCTCTCGCATTTGTTGCCTATCTGTTACCGAACACCGAAAGATGGTTCCAAAGATGGTATCAGTTATTCATGCGCATGCTATTCTTCTATCCAATGTTTAGCGTTCTCTATGGCGCATCTCAACTTGCTGGTCTCGTTATGATTTCTTCTGCAACCAACTGGCTTGGCGTAGTTCTAGGTATTGCAGTAGAAGTACTTCCATTATTCATGAGTATCCCATTAATGCGCCTATCCGGCACGATGCTTGGACGCATCGATGGCATGGTTCGCCGCGTCGGCGCCCCAGTCCAGGGTGTCACTGCTCGTCGCGCCGCTGAAGGTCGCGTCCTAGCAAAGCAACGCCAGCTCGCAAGCAACAGCTATCTACCTTCTACGCGCCTAGCAAAATATCTCGAGCAACGCCGTCTCAACCGTAAAATGGATACCGACGATGCTATCGAGGCAGGGCACAAGGAACGCTTAGCTAATTACAACCGCAGTATGTATACTCGCGGCGGTCAGCTCAGCCGTCGCGGTTTAACCCGCTACCAGAACATTCAGCGCAACCTCGACAACGATAACGTCGTTACTGCTACCGCAATCGATTTCGATGAAGGTTTCGGCCATGATGGTTCAGATCCACGCGTCAGAACTCGCGATCTTCGCCGCATGCAGGCCATTAACACATCACTCATTCGCGGTGTAGATACTGCCGCAATCAACCGCGCTCGTCAGCAATCAGTAGAACTAGACAACACTCGTAGCCGCGCAGAACGCATCCGCGAAGGTGTCAAAGATGAACATTCTCAGATCCATCGTCAGATTACCTCCGCCTTCAATCTCCGCAATACATCTACTAACCCAGACGAACAGCGCGCTATTCAGAAATCTATTAACGCTACCTTGTCCAACGCTATCTCCGATAGCCGCAGAGTAGATAAGGCTGCTCGCGATAGCTACATCGAACTCTACGATGATATGGAAGCTGGTAACGGTCCACAGACCAAGCTCATCGAATCCTTCGACCAGAGAGATTACAACTCTATGGCTGCCGCTATTTCTGTCATGGCAAAGCGTGGCGACTTCAAGGATATTCAGGAAACGCTCTATGCCAACACCGACAAGATACTTAGCAATGATGATATTCGCATGCAAAAGCAGCTCGCCGACGCATTGATTGGCCTCAAGGCAGATGACCAGATTCTTTGGGCATACGCAAAAGCCAACATGATTCGCCGCGGTATGTATACCACTGCAGTCTCGAAGGGCAAACCGACCAAGCTTGATCCATTTATCGACTTCAAGTCGTTCATCCACGGCGATCACCTTGCGGGCGATGCCGACGAAGAAGCATGGAAGATTACTTCCTTCGATAAGATTCTCGAAGACGTCAAGGGTGCAGGCACCACTGCAACTCAGGACCGCACAGTATTTAAGGCTATGCTCAGCTTCATGAAAGACGGCAGTATGCCAATTACCGACGCAGATGGCAAACCAACCCTACATATTCCTATGAAGTATCTCCGCTCCGCAGCCGTATCTGGCATGATGGATGGTGAGCAGCTAGGCACCCTAAACAAGTACCTCACCTTTGGTTTCGACGACAGGCCAAATGCTACACAGGATCAATTCTTCGAAGCAAACAAGGCTATTGTGGCACAGAATATCGATAGCTTCTTCAAAGACATGGCTGCATCCCAATTGGTCAGCATCAAGAGCTCAACCTTCAAGTCTATGAACTCTGCAATGCTTGCTATTGATCCAGGTTCTGAAGTGGAAATAAACGGCTACAAAGTCAGCAAAAAGATTATCGACGCTCTCCAGGCACGTGGTACTATCGATGCCGTCAACCGTCCAAACTTCACGGCACGCGGCGGCATGAACCCACAAGTACGCGAAATGCTTGGTATTCGCACAGACATTTAATACAAAAAATTCTAAAAAATGGACCTTATATTGGCCAAAATATAATAGCGTTTATGCTATTATATAAGTATGGCTCAGTATAAGGTCCCTCAAGATGTTGAGGCCGACGATAAACTCATCGGACCTTTTAGTTTTCGCCAGTTCGTCTATCTTTTGGTAGCCGCTGGCCTTGTTGCGCTGTGCATTCCACTTTTTAATATTTTTCCACTTTTGATTATCATACCGGCACCATTCATTCTTTTCCTTTTGGCGCTATCGCTTCCACTAAAGAAGGATCAGCCAATGGAAACTTATCTTTCCGCCGTTCTTTCGTACTACATGAAGCCACACAACCGCCTCTGGGAACCAGGCGAGCCAGAATCCATTATCGTCATTACTGCACCAAAGAAGACCGATGAAGTCCATCTAAAGGATCTCAATCAAGACGAAGCAATGCATCGTCTATCCTTCCTTGCGGATATCGTCGATACTGAAGGCTATGCAATCAAGGGCGCATCAAATAACGGCGTTAGGGAAGACGTCCTCGCCGAGGCAAATGCAACGAAAGATATTTTCGAAGCGCAAAATACCGCATTTAGCCAACAAACTTTCCAGCAAACATCCGATACGCGCCACAATGAGCTCGTCAATCAAATGCGCAATGCTATCGCAAACAACAATCAATTCCAGGGCGCAGCAATAGTATCCCACAATAATCAACCGCAACAATTCCAGCAGCCTCAGCAGTTCCAGCCGCAACAGCCACAATATCCAAATTACGCTTCAGCAGAGCCAGTTGTTCCGGTTGCGCCAGTCACTCCGTTACCTCAGTATCAACGACCAATGACACCTCAACCAACCGTGCAAACACCTCCACCAGAATTTGTCACCGAGGCTATGCAACCACAACAGTCCGAGCCAGAGCAACACGAAGAGCCTCAGTCAACATCCACCAATCCGTTGGACGATGAGTCAGTCTCTGATAATATGAACATCATTAAGCCTGATTTGCCTATCCCAGAAGAAGTAGTAGAGCAAATCGCCGAAGAAGAGGCTCCAAAGACCGAGTATATCCCAGCAGACATTGCCGCACATCTTCATGACGACGATTCTCAATCCGGTCGCATCGAGCAACAGTCTCACTCTACCCCAAGTCAAGATATTATTGATCTAGCTAATAATTCCGATTTCTCGATTGAAACAATTGCCCAACAGGCAAAACGTATCAATGAAAAACAAGATAATGAAGTTTATATATCATTACATTAAGGAGTAACCGTGCAACCAAATCAACAATTCCAAGGCCAAGCTCCACAGATGATGGGCGGAGCACAACAGCCAATGACGGGCCAGCCAGCAATGGGCCAACCACAAGCAGTCGCTAGCCAGCCACAACAACCTACTGCAGCCCTACCGGCAAAGGAAAACCCAAATTCCACCCAGGCTACGCTTCTCATTTCCGAGCTTCGCGATTCTATGGTAATCATGAAAGATGGTTCATTCCGTGCAGTTGTTGCATGTAAATCCATCAACTTCGACCTCATGTCCGAAACAGAACGCGAGGCCGTAGAGTACTCCTATCAAAACTTCTTGAACTCCTTAAACTTCACCGTACAAATCTTAATTCGCTCCCAACGCGTCGATATCGGCCCATACATCGAACGCCTATCGGAACTCCGCCGCAATAATGATAATATGCTTCTCGGTATCCTTATGGACGACTACATCAACTTTATTGACGTACTATCCCAGGAAGCAAACATTATGGACAAGTCCTTCTTTATCTCGATTCCATACTATACTTCCGCCGAGGCAGAGAAGGCCGTCGAACAAACCAAGAATTTCTTCAAGACTTTCAGCAAAAACAAAGCTCCACAGGTTAGCCGCATCGATCGCGCAACCTACGATAAAGCCGTCACCGAAATTAATAACCGCGTCGAAGCTGTTATATCTGGTCTCTTTGCAATCGGTATCCATTCCGTCCGTTTAAATACCAAGGAATTAGGCCAGCTTTATTACAACTTCAACAACCCAGACACGGCAGTACGTGAGCCACTTGGAGACTTCAATAAGCTAGCCCACTTATACGTCAAAAAGGGTGACAAATCTGAGGAGGAGAAAAAATAATGGCAAAGAAACAAGCACAACTCAGCGCTGCTGATATCGCTGCGCAAGCTCAGCTTCAAGAAGAAGTCGAGATTCAGAAAGCCTTTGAGACTGGTATTACCACTCTCCGCGATCTTATCTCGCCATCCTCCATTGAGATTCATTCAGATTATTTCCGTCTTGGCACCAAATATGGGCGCACTATCTATGTATATGGCTACCCACGCTCACTCTATACTGGTTGGCTAAGCTCCATTATTAATATTGACGAAGTTATCGATATTTCGATGTATATCTACCCAGTTGATACTGGCGTCATTATGAAGAACCTCCAAAAGAAGGTTACTCAGCTTGAAGCTAGCGCCAATATCAACAGTGAAAAAGGTAAAGTTCGTGACCCAGAGCTCGAAGCCGCTATCTCCGATGCCGAGGAACTTCGTGACCAGCTCCAGGTCGGCGCTGAAAAGTTCTTCCGCTACGGTCTTTATGTCACCATTTATGCCGATTCTCTCGACGAACTCCAGTTTGTTCAGCACAAAATCGAAACTATTTTTGGCCAGCAAATGGTCTTCAGTAAGGTAGCTTCTTCTCAGCAAGAGCAGGGCATGAATAGTACTATGCCTCAGTGTACCGACCAACTTCAGATTCGCCGCAACATGAACACGGGTGCTATCTCTACTAGCTTCCCATTCACATCTGCAGACCTTACTCAGGAAAAAGGTATTCTTTACGGCATCAATATGCACAATAACGGTCTCGTCATCTTCGACCGCTTCTCACTAGAGAACGCCAACATGGTCGTCTTCGCGAAGTCTGGTGCAGGTAAATCTTTCACTGTAAAGCTCGAAGCTCTTCGCTCAATGATGGTCGGCACCGAAGTCCTTATTATCGACCCAGAAAACGAGTATCAGAAGCTCTGCGACGCCGTAGGTGGTGCATATATTCGCCTCAGTCTTAACTCCGATGTTCGTATCAACCCATTCGATCTTCCAAAAGTTGTCGATTCCGAAGATGCCAATGATGCGCTTCGTTCCAACCTCGTTACACTCCACGGCCTCTTCCGCTTGATGCTCGGTAGCGCCGCCGGTGGTGGAGCAATCCTTTCGCCGAACGAGGAAGCCGATCTCGATCAGGCATTGATTGATACTTATGCCCGCGCCGGCATTACAAATGACCCTCTAACGCATTCTTCCACACCGCCAACCATCATCAACTTGTTTGATACCTTACTTCATATGGGTGGCACCGGTCCAAGCCTTGCGCAGCGCTTACGCAAATATACCACCGGTACTTTCGCTGGTATCTTCTCACAGCAATCCAACATCGATATCAACAACCAGATGGTCGTATTCAACATTCGCGACCTCGAAGACGAGCTCCGCCCAGTCGCAATGTATATCGTCCTATCGCATATTTGGAATATTACTCGCGCCGACCAGAAGAAGCGCCTCCTCCTCGTAGATGAGGCCTGGCAGCTTATGAAATACGAAGACTCCGCAAACTTCCTCTTTAGCCTAGCTAAGCGTGCTCGTAAGTACTATCTTGGCCTTACAACCATCACCCAGGACGTTGAGGACTTTATGTCATCAAAGATGGGCCGTGCAATCGTAGCAAACTCCTCTATGCAGCTATTACTAAAGCAGTCTTCGTCTGCCGTGGATGTTCTCTCAGACGTCTTCAAGCTTACCGACGAGGAACGCAAACGTCTCAGTAACTTCCCAGTCGGCCAAGGTCTATTCTTCGCGGGCCAAAACCACGTACACATTCAAATTATCGCGTCCGAAACCGAGGAAAGCCTCATTACAACAAACCCAGCTGCAAAAGAGAACGCCAAATAAGGAAGTATTGACTTTTTAGCACATCTGTGCTATAATAATAATATATACATTACTTGCAAAAGTCCCCAAAAAACTTGGGGATTTTTTGCATTTTTCTCTTAAATATTATAAAATATATACATCTATGGTCTCCACACCAAACGATCACCGCTACCGCGGTAAGCATGATCCATATAACAATATGGAAGAAGCTTCTATTCGCCCAGAAAACATTGCCAAGCAAAAGCTTTCTGAGGCAGAGCAGAGCGCTAGCAAAAAACAAAATGTTAGCTCTCTAGACTCTGTTAGCTCGCGCACAACAACAAGGCGCGGAGCTAGCGCTATTTCTGATGCCACAACCGCCGCAAAGGCTTCCGAGCGCAACCAAACTTCCGACAACTTCCGTAACTCCGTTCAGGGCCGCAGGCAACAAGGCAAACAACGCGGCTTTTTCAAACGCATGGCACCAATCGCAATCGTAGCCAGCCTAGTACTTGGCGGCGGTGCATTCTTCTACGGAGCACAATCTATGCTTGGTCCACACCTTTCAGCCATGTATACCAATGCAACCGATGTCCAATTCAGCTCTTACAACTTCCGCAACTCCCGACTCATGTCCTACATGCTTGACGGTGGCGGCCAAATAAAAATCAGTAACTTCACCAAAAAGTACACAACTTTTACTCCATACATGCAGGGCCGTCTCAGAGATAACGGCATAGAAGTTGGCCACCTAAATGCCGACGGCGACTTCGTTAATGGTCAGGCAATCTTTGGTTCATCCACCGTACTAAAATACGGCGACGAGATTATTGATGCCAATAGTTTTCAAGATGCCTTTGCTCGTAACGCCAATTTCCGTGAGTCCTATTACGAAGCCAAACGTGGCCGCATCGTAGGCTTCTTTGATGACGTCTCAATGAAATACTATAGCGATCGTGGAGCCACGCGCGACATTTTTGACGAATATAAATCTACCGGCGACACCGACGTCGATACAGATAATTTCAAGACAACAGTTTCAGATTACGTCGTTGGCTCTGATGGCTCAGTTAATACTATCAGCCATGGCGTCGACGAGGAGACCCAGGAAGAATACAAACACGAAAACGGCGAAGATATCGACACAAAGAATATCGACGGCGACACACCAGAGATGAAAGCTCGATCAATGGTAAATAGTATTGCGTCCAAGGTCTCATCAGTTGGTGTTCCGGTTTGTTCGGCTTTGCGCATTGCAAACCTCGCTGCGATTGCAGTATCGTCATACCAAATCTATCAATCCATCGCATACTTCTTAAGTCTCATGGAACCAATCAGCAAGACTATGGCAGGGGAGGGCGACCAAGCCGCCATCAATGAGACTCTCAACTTCATGACCTCGCAATACACCTCAGAAGTAAACTATGTTGATTCTGATGGTAGCCAACAAACTAAAAACGTTACTGGCTCCATGCTTCAGTCAACCGGCTCAAAGCTCGTCATGGGCAGCACTTTGTCGCCTCGTTCCGAGACGGAACCATATTCATTCAGTAACATTACCAAAGCTGCTACAACTATTGCTGTTAGCACCGGCTTAACCACAACAGCCTGTTCTGGCGTAATGGCAGCTTCCGCCATCGTATCACTCGCCGCCGCAGGCGTTCCTGGCGGTAAACTGGCAACATTCGCCGTTAGTATGATTATGCGCACCGTAGGAGGCGTAATTATCACTGGTATCGTTGCTTCAATTGTTAGCGCAATTATTCCTTATGTCGCAAAGATTTTCGCAAGCAACATTTTCGAAACTTATACCGGTATTCCAGCAGGCGAACTATTCTCAGAAGGTGCCGCTTCCGCAAACTTCTCGCTTGCAACAGAAGGCAGCGCATTAATGCCTTCCGATAAAGAATCCGTCAAACAACAAAACCGCAATACAACCCTAGCGCTTGCACAAGAAGCAGAAGTCGATCGTCTCAATCGCAGCCCATTTGATGCAACCAGTACAAATACCTTCATGGGTTCGTTGTTATCCAAGTTCACTTACATGGCATACTCCAATAACGCTGTGAGCTCGATTACATCCTTCAACAATATTGCCGCCAATGCAATTCGTAGACTTACGCCAGCCTCATCCGCTGCTGACGAAGAACTTATGTACACCTCCAATTATCAAGAATGTACCAATATGCCTGGCGCAATGTGCGATATGTATGATTTACCAATCGTTACAAGTGATTTCTCGACTATAGACATCAAGCCAGACGACCCAACATACCAAGAAGTTATTTCTCGTAATCTGGACAGCAACGGTGATGTAGCGGATAATTCCGAGCTCGCAAAGTTTATTAACTTCTGCAAGAATCGCAAATCTCCATGGGGCGTCAAAGACGCAAATATTCTTAACGCTCTCCAAACCGACTACGGCATCGTCGTAAACAACATCCCATACATTAATGATTTTCTAGACATCGTTAACGCAGCGGAAGATATAGAAAACGAGCCATGGGCAACCGGTTCAAATTGTATGAATTCCAGCAGTAATCCACGTTGGGATAGCGAATTCAAATATTACCAACGCTACATCGAAGATATGCGTATCCTCGACAGCATGGAAGATGAAGCCGGCAATAACGAAAAAACTGTCTCTACTTCAGAAAAAATCGATAAAGGCCAAGCGCTCTCCAACCACTCAACTGTAACTTTCTACAGCTCCGCAGCTAGCGAGAATGGCGGCAACGCAGGAAGAAATGCAAGCAGCAAGTACAATAACGGCAACTTAGCCGACGGACAAGTTGCCATCAGCCAAAAAGACCCAGAATTATCTCTTGGAGACGTTATCTATATTGAAACCAGTGATTCTGGCGAAGGCTCTGCCGCTAATAAACATTTCTACATCGTTACTGATACTGGAGCAGGCGATGGTGGCGTTTCTGGAAACTATAATATCGATGTTTTCCACGACCCAGCATCCGAAAACACTTCCGCACCATACGGCATGAGCAATAACGCAAAAATCTACAAGATTGCATCCGACGTATCATGGGACGATTATCTAAAGAACTACAAAAATAAATCTATTTCCTTATTCAATGAATTAGAAATAAAGACTTATTCGAACCCAATTCTTGCGTATGAGGCACGCTACGAAGCCTTACATCCAATTGATCGCTCGTTTGAAGGCACCCTTGCACGCATTTCCGGCATGACAAAAAACGACATCGCATTCCTACGCGAATACGTCCGCTATTCTACAGAAATTGCGAATTATGATCCATCCACCCGCTATAGTTTCGTAGAAGTAGAAGAGCCAGAACAAATTAGCTTCGAGGAAAGTGTAATTCCAACTTATGCCGCAATTGTCGAAAAAACCAAAAACATCTTTATAGATAAAAGGAATTATCTAGTATGAAAACAAAAATAAAGAAATTCCTCAAAAGTCTAATTCTTGTTTTTGTTGCAATGCTCACGATTTCTCATCCTGCAATCGCAGCCGACATGCCAGACACACAAACGCTCGATTTTTATAATCGCAACGGCATTTATTATTACAATCCAAATGGTTCCTGCGATAGCGAAGAAAAACCATGCTCTAGAAACGACGGCACAGACCTTACTGTCATCGGCGACTCGATTCTTGCTGACGAAGCCACAAAAGAAAAAATGAAAGCAAAATTCGATAAGCTCTCCGACGATAATTATGATGCTAAAGTTAGCCGCACTTGGCAGCAAGGCCTCGAAGTCGCAAGAGGAATGAAGTTAAAGGGGACAATTATCTATGAATTAGGCACCAATAACTCCGCTCCAGGCTTGAATCAAAAAGATATCGATAATCTTCTTGCGCTAGCTGGCCAACGCACAATCGTTTTAGTTACAAACTACGGCACAGCCGCACAGTATCAAGCCGCCTTCAACCAAAACAACTCATTATTCAAGAAGAACGCCGACGCAAACGATAAAATTATTGTCGCCGACTGGGCATCAAAGGCTGCCGCAGAAAACGCCACGATGGATTCCATGACTGTTCATCCAGCAGACAATGCGGCCCGCGATCTATTAGTGGATGTGATTTACGAAGCCCTAAACTCCAACTGCGCCGCAGGACGTGCAGTTATTAAAGGTTCGTCAGCAGCAGAAAAAGTCTGGTCCGGTCTCACTTCACTTGGCTTCACCGATGAGCAGGCTGCAGGCATCATGGGTAACATGCAGCACGAAAGTAACTCTTTCAATCCAGTCCAACACGAGGGAAGCCAATACAATCGTTATTGGCCAATGAACCTAGGTGGTAATTCCGAAATAGCCTACGGCCTCGGCCTTATTCAGTGGTCATTTGGTCGCCGCGTAAATATGTATAACTATATTAAAGAAAAAGCGCCAGACCTACTAAAGTATTTCAATAATCCAGACCAATATAGTAAAAAAGACGGCTCCATTTATGGCATGAATGGCGATCGTTTTATTCAAACCGTGGGTGATGACGTCGCTAACCAGTTATATTCATTGGAATTAACTTTCCTTTATGATGAGCTCCAAAACCACGGTAGTTATTCTGGTATTTTTAACCAAAATTCCGTTTTTGATTCAGCGAAATTCTTCCTAGAACATGTAGAAATTCCACAAAATCCAGTAATTTCTGCACACATGGAACGTGCTACCGACGCGCAAAAATACTACAATCAATTCCACGGCAAAACTATCAGTGGAGGAGGAAGTAATGGTAGTGGAACTGTCGCCGCAAACAGCAAGTATCTTTCTGGCGACAACAAGGACTACGAAGGTAATCAAATACTTACCGACGATCAACTAACAAAAATTACGAACTATAAACCACTCTACGAAAAAATCGTTCAGGGAACAAAAGTGCCATGGCAAATTATGGCCACCCTCCATTACCTAGAAAATGGTCTCTCTCGCACCACGTCACATGATGGCCTTTGTAATGGCGGTCAGTGTAGTAATGGTATTTTCCAGGTCATCAATAAACAATACCCAGCCGGCATCGAAGTTGACGACGATATGTTTGTCCAAATGGGCAAAGACGCTCTTGAGGAATTACGCGGCATCACACAAGAAACTGATTTCAAAAACGACGACGAAGTAAAACTATTCTTCTTTACTTACAATGGTAAAGCAGGAAAATATATCCAACAGGCACGCGATTTGGGCTTTAGTGAAACAGAAGCTAATAATGGTGAAGGTTCACCATACGTAATGAACCGCGCCGATCGCCAACGTGATCCAAACTACAATAAAACAACTTGGGGCCAAATAAAGCACGATTTTGGTCCGCTAGAATATCCAGCTAATCAGCACTACGGCGCCTTCATTATCTATCAAGTACTTGGCGGCGGCGGTTCAACCACTGGTTGTAGTAGTAGCTCCAATGGCGCAGGGAACATGGATCTTAACCAAACCGCACTAGACCTCGCTTGGCCAGTCGGAGATCCACATGTTGGTACTATGACCCCAACCGACAATTACAAACGTGCATATATCCAAGTTGGTCTCGATGGTATTATGCCTGGTGGCTCAAGCTGCGACGTATTCGTCGCAACCGTTGCACGCTATTCTGGCGTCGATCCAGATTTTGCATGCTGCCACGTAGAAAGCACACAAATCCCATACCTCGAAAAGTCCGATAAATGGGAAGAAATAAAGTATTCTGACCCAAGAGATACCTCGTTCTTGCGCCCAGGCGACGTTTTGACAGTTCCTGGCCATATTAAGATGTATGTAGAAAAAGATGGTAAAGCAATGACCGCCCAGGCATCATATGGCGACCACTCTGGCGAATTAAGTAATGGCGTAAATCTAGTAGATAGCCTTGGTCGCGGCAATTATCGAGTCTGGCGTGCCAAATAACTCTAAAGCTCTTTATCTACGCGCATCTCAACCGGAACAGTCGTACTAGTAATAATCATCTGATATTTTTTAAAATTACTAATCAAATGTTTTTGACGCATTTCGTCAAGTTCAGAAAAAATATCATCAAGTAGAACAACCGGCATTTTACCAGTTTCTTTTTCTAATATTTTTGATTCAATAAATTTTAAGGCCAATATAATGCAGCGCATCTCACCGCGCGAAGCGGAACCGTCCGCCTTTTTGTCATTAAAAACGAATTCATAATCATCGCGATGAATCCCAAAACTTGTATGACCAAGATATAAATCTTTCTGAAAATTAGCTTCAAGAATTTCCAAATATTTATTTTCATCACAAGCTTCACCTAAATATTTAATTGAACATTCATCATTATTTTTCGCTATATCGCGGTAAATTTCAGTTATATCTTCATTGATTCTAGCCAAATAATCCACACGTTTTCTAGAAATTATTGCACCATAATTAGCACACATCACATTCCATGAAAATAGATCATCCTTAGAAATATCCTCATTTTTCAACAAGTCGTTACGCTGTTTTAATGCCTTATTATACTTAGAAAGTGCCACACCATAACTATCATCTATTTGTTTAAAAAGCTCATCAAAATAATCGCGCCTCCGCGATGGAGAAGACTTAATTAAATAGATATTATCCGGCTCAAATAACACTACAGGATATCGATTTTTCTTTGGCAACCTCAAACTTTTTTTACCATCAATCTCGAATTCCTTTTTATTCCCATCAAAACGAATTATTATTTTTTGAGCATCAGCTAAATCAATTTCGGCGCGATAAAAATCTGCATCACGCTTTATTATCTCTTTATCCACACCTTTAAAACTTTTTCCACGTAGTGCTAAATAAATTGCCTCAAGAACCGACGTTTTTCCACTACCATTCTCACCGATAATCAACGTTGTTGGTCGATTACAATCCAATTCAAATTCATCGTGGCAACGAAAATTTCGTAAACTAATTTTTTGAATAATATTCATTAGCTCTTAAGTGGCATAATAATATGCGTATAATCTTGATTCTTAACATTCCTAATTACAACTGGTGCGAGTTTTCCACTCATACCAAAAGTAATCTTACCTTCAACTGTTGCATTTAATGCATCAAGTAAATAACGTGAGTTAAGTGCAACTTTACCATCTTCTTTAATATCGGCTTCCATTGATGCGGTGTTTTCACCAAGTTCCGAAGCAACAGCACTAATAGAGAAGAGACCATCGTCTTTTTTAGCCTCACAATTTATAGATCCGCCACTCTCACGCGCAAACAAAGATGCAACTTTCGTCATGCGGATCAATTCCGCCTTATCTAGCTCAATATTTAAATTAATATCTTTTGGAATAAGCTGACGATAATCAGGGAAGCTTGCATCAATTAATTTAGATGTAATCTCAATCTCACCTAAACGGAAACGAATTTGCGAATCAGTTATTAATACTTCAATTTCCTCAACACTATCAGAAATGGAACGCAAAACTTCTTGCAATGCATCGCGTGGAACAATAGCTTTTATTTCACTTTTTACGTTTTCCACAAATTTACGATCCGCCAAACGATAGCCGTCTGTTGCAGCTATATATAACGCATCTTCAAAAGTATTAAAGAATATACCAGTCAAAGCTGGGCGAGTCGTATCATTGCTTGCCGCAATAATAACTTGATTGAGTGCTTCCTTGAAAATATCCACATCTATCTTAAATGTGACGGCCTCTTTTTCATTAATCTCTGGTAACTCAGGGAAGTCATCCGCCAAAATACCATTAATTGTAGATTTATATTTTCCAGCAGATATCGTCAACTTATCACCATTCGCTTTCAGTGTAACGGGTTCTTTTGGAAGGTTAGATACAAATTCCGCTAATAACTTTGCTGGAACTGTAATCGTACCATTTTTCTTAGCTTTTGCGTTTACATACTCTACGGTTGCTAATTCCATGTTAGTTGCAATTAGTGTAAGCTGCTTTTCTTCTGCTCTTAAAAGTACATTACTTAAGATTGGCAACCCAGCTTTGGTGCTTGCTGCTACTCGGCTTACTACACTTAGTGCCTTAGCTAACCTATCTTGTAAAACTTCTATCTCCATTTTTCCTCCTTTAGAAGTTTGTTTCCTTATTATTTATAAAAATAGTAGTAGTATTAGTAGTTCTATGTGGAAAATGTGTAAAACTATCATTTAACAGATAGGAATACGTATTTTTATTAGTGAATAAAATGTTTAAACAATTCTTTAAAACTTCCGTGCAAAACTCATTTTTCTGGGCAAAACTCAACTTTTGGCATTTTTGCACATTTTTCTTCCACCAATTATTCGCATACTTATTAACCGATTTATGCACACTTTTTCCACTTTTAATTAGCATAAATTTTCTCCCTAAGATCACTAATTTGGGAACGAAGGTTAAAATCTGTCTTCAGTGCCGTCTCTATGACCTTAATGCCATGCATAATAGTGGTGTGGTCTTTCTTGAATTCCGTACCTATCTTTACGGTGCTTAATCCAAGCTGGTCTTTCATTAAATACATTGCAACCTGGCGTGCGGACTTTATATCTTTAGTACGACTCGTGCCATACAGATCCTTAGAAGATAAGTTGTAATACTTCGCCACCTTATCTACGACCTGTTTTGGGGAAATAGAGCGACGCTTTGATTCTTCTTGTGGTGTAGCGATTAATCCTTCCGCAATCAAATCGTCTGGGGACACCCCTCGCATCTCTGATAGCAATAACAATTGGTTTAATTTTCCTTCCAGCTCGCGAATATTAGTTTGAATATTCTTAGCTAGGTATTCCACAGCGTTATCGCCGATTTCCGCATTTAGCATCTCGGCTTTAGCTTTAATAATTGCGCAACGTGTCTCGAAATCAGGCAGCTGAATATCGATTGGCATGCCCATCGTTAAACGGGAGGCTAAACGCGCATCAACTGTCGCGATTTGATTAGGCAACCTATCACTACTTACGATAATCTGTTTTCCGCGTTGATGTAATTCATTAAAAGTGTGGAAAAACTCTACCTGGGATTTGTCTTTACCTTCGATATATTGAAAATCATCGACAATTAATACGTCCACATTGCGGTATTTTTCGGAGAAACCATCAAGTTTCTTACGCATTGCCTCAACGAACTCGTGATAGAATTGCTCGATTGTGACATAGAGCACCTTCATATCTGGGTTGTTGGCCAGGATTTCATTGCCAATTGCCTGAATTAAGTGAGTTTTACCTAAACCGCTGCCACCGTATAAGAAATATGGATTGTAGCGCGTGCCAGGATTTTCAATAATAGCCTTTGCCGCACTTACGGCAAGATCATTATTGCTACCAACGATATAATTATCTAGGCGATATTTCGGATTAAGACCATTATTAGTAGAAGAGATTTTTGATTCCTTAATCTTTACTACTGGTCTACTATAGGAATTTGCAGATTGCGCGGGAGCACTAAGGGAAGTGGAGGCCGTAACGGTTGGAAGGACTTCAATGGCGCGTTTTGCGGTAGTTTTATTCTTGGCGTCATTAATAACAATTTTCATCGTGCCGTATTCGATCCCGCCAGCGGCGAGCGCTGATTCTAATAAGTCACGATACTTGCCTTCGATATTAGTCTTAATGAAAACATTTGCGACAGCTAAAACGAGATTACCATCCTCGTTTGTGACAAATTTGAGGTTCTTGAAATAAGTCTCAAAAGCCATATCGGTCGCACGGGATTTTAATTCATCTAGCACCGTCTGCCATTCGTTCGGCATGTCTTAAACCTCCTCCTTAAGAGTATTATACGACTTTTCCACAGGTTTTTATAGAGTGAATAAATATTTTTTAATATGTTTTCGTCGTAACAGATTAGAATTTTCCCCATAGTAAAGTAAAACAGGGGAAAGCGCATGTGGAAAAACCCTTGAAAAATGTGTAAAAAATCAGTATAATAGACATAATTCTTTTAATAAAACAATAATTATAAAGTCAGGATAATAGTCATGCCAAAACGCACTTATCAACCACACAAGCGCCAACGCAAAGTTGAGCACGGTTTCCGCAAACGCAATTCTACTATCAACGGCCGCAAGGTTCTTGCTCGCCGTCGCATTAAAGGTCGCGCACGTTTAACGGCCTAGTCTAATGATTTCGAAGAGATATCGCTTTCATTCCAGGGGTGGCGTCAGATACACTTACCAAAACGGAAAAACAATTAGAGGTTCCAAAATCTCCTTAGTTTTTGCAGATAACTCTCGAAACAGACAGCGTTACGCAGTTGTAGTCAGTAAAAAAATACTAAAGTCTGCCGTAGGGCGCAATCGCATTCGTCGTCGTATGTATGAAGCGATTCGCGCCGAGCTTCCACGAATAGAGAAGCCGGTAGACTGTATTTTTATTGTGTATTCAAAAGACATCCTAGACATCGACTATAAAGAGATACGTACCCTTATTCATAATTTACTCAAAGAGGCGAATATAATATAATTAACAGAAGTTAGGAGTTATATGTTTAATCTATTAGATATTATTATTGTTCGCCCGATCGTAAATATACTCTTCTTAATTTATAGCGTTGTTGGTGATTTTGGCTTGGCCATCATCCTCTTTACTATTGTAGTAAAGCTTCTTACCTGGCCACTAATGAAGCGCCAGATCAATCAAACCAAGATGATGCGCAAGATTCAGCCAGAGCTTGCTGAAATCAAGAAGAATTGTAAAGGTAACCGTCAGATGGAATCTCTCCAGATGATGGATCTCTACAAAAAGAACAACATCAAGCCAATGCGCTCAATGCTGTCTATTCTTATTCAGTTCCCAATCTTTATCGCATTGTTTACCGCAATTAACGTGTCGGTACGCCCTTGTGCGGTTAATGAAGACTACAATGTCCCGATTAATACTTGTACCAACAAAACCGATACTACTTATTCCGTAGAGCATTCCGCATATCCATTTGTACGCCCACTCAATAATATTAATACGCTTATAGAGCAGCAGAGCACTTATTTCCGCGCCTATGAGAAAGATGCAGAAAACGCTAAGTATGAATTTGAGCCAAAACTCTTTGGCGTAGTAGACCTATTTGCTCGTCCAAGCTCTGTATTTAAAGAGTTTAATCTAAGTAACGTTATTATTTTCCTATTCGCTTTAGCTAGCGCCGGCACCCAGTTTATTATGGCCCGCCAGAACGACGTTACGCGCAAGAAGGGCCAAAAGGGCAAATCTCTTCGCGCAATGATGAAAGAAGCAGCAGATGGCAAGGATATCTCCCAGGACGAAATAAATGCGTACTCGCAGTCTCAGATGACCTATATGATGCCTATCATGATGTTCTTTATTATGATTAACCTCCCAGGCGCAATCGTATTGTATTATCTCTTGAATACCGGTATTACGGTCATTCTCCAAAAAATCGTTCTTAACAAGAATCTCGATGTCATGGAAGAAGCTGCCGATAAGAAGGTTCTCAAAGAACTTCGTGATGCTACTAAGAAAATCCAAGAGGGCGAAATTGTTTCTGAAGAATCTACTAAAGGCCCAAAGATAACTAAAGTGAAATCTACTACGCACTATGCGTCAAATAATAAAAATAAAAAGGATAAAACACACATCACCCGTATTACGGCATCGGATAAAAAGAAAAGGAGATAATATATGAACACCGATGAATCAATCCGTTTTGCGGCAAAGTACCTCGAAGACCTCTTGTCTTTCTTTGGTATCAACGTTGCGGTTTATTCAACAATTGAAGACGACGTAATTCAGTTATCTATCCCATCAACCAGTATGAATTCGCTTCTTATTGGTAAGAATGCTAATAACCTACGCGCCCTTCAGCATGTATTAATGATGACTCTTATCGCTCGCAATGCAGAAGTTACCCGTGTAAATATTGATATTGCTGATTATAAGCGCCAGCGTGCCGACAAAATCGAACATCAAGCAGAGAAGTGGATTTCTGAAGTTCGCCGCAGTGGCCGCGAGAAAATCCTTGATTTAAACGCCGCTGATCGTCGTATCGTCCACCGCTTTGCTAGTGACTATTCCGACATCGAAACATTCTCAACCGGCGAAGGTCGCGAGCGTCGCATTCATATCGTAAAGAAAGAATTATAGTTACACACAACATTAAACCGCCGCTAAAGGCGGTTTTTTGGTGGTTTTCCACAGAAAAATATAGAAAATATGCCATTTCAACTACGGGCCAACAGGGGAAGCATAATATTTTTCAAAAAATGCAACTAAACCGATATATTTTGGCTGTGGAAAACTATATACAAAATGGTGGGAAAAGTTTCCATCAAAAAACCTCCGCTTTTAAAGGCGGAGGTTTGGCTTATAGCTAATTAGTCTGCGTGCGAGAATCCATTGCCGATGATAACAATGAAGTCTACGCCAGTATAACTAGATAGGCTTTCAGGCACCTCGGTAATAAGATCTACATCATAAAGCTTTAGAAGCGCTTCAGCAGTCTTTGGCTTGTTGGCAGTAATCTGGTACACTTTTACGCCATCGAAGCCTCCTAGGCCGCTTGGAGCGTTTGCAGTGCTACTTACGATATAACCTTTGCCTTCGAGGTAGGTCTTTTCTGTAGCTGCAATACCATAGGCGGAGGTACCATTGAGGACTACGACTTTAGCTTCCTCGGAAGTAAATGCTTCACCACTTAGCTTTCGCTTCATGTATGCATGGATATCAGAATAATTTCCGACACCCTTAGTTGGATATACGTAGGAAATGCCATTAATCATGCCATCTCGTAGTAATGCGACGGGCTTATCTTTAGTGTCATACAAGGAAATAGTCTGAATGCCGCCGAAATCAAGATTGGAACCAAGCTTAACAATGGTCTTAATCTCTGTATCTTTAAAGTTAGTGCGCAAGTTATCTCCTACGGCTGACTTAATTGCCATTACTTTACCGAGGTCTAATCCGGCACCCTTCGCTTTCTTTGCGATAGCTTCAAGAATACGTTGCTGGAAGTATTCGCGCGAGAAGTTGCCATTTGCTGCGCCATAACCACCATATGCGTTGCGGGCGCGTGCCACGCCAAGTGCCTGTTCGCCATTTAGGTGTACAGCTTGTCCATTAGGGAACTGAATATGATATGGGCGACCATCTGCTAGACCCTTCTTGCTCGTCGTATAAATAGTGGTCTCATCGCCATCCCAAGTTTGATCGCCATAGAGGAATACTACATCTACGCCGCCCAACGCATCTACGATTTGAATTAGAGCCTGCCAGTTGGCATGTGCGTGATATTGGATTTCGACACCGAATACTTCCTCGAATGCCGCCTCAAGCGCCATCGCGCCTTCTTCTTCGTATTTACGCTTTTCTTCATCGGTGGAGTTCTTCTTAACTTTAAGATATTTACACCAGAAGACCTCATTTATTTTGCCTGTGGAAGTACATGTTTTTGTCTTTAAGTCGCGCGGAAGACTTACTGCTTTAACGTCGCCGGATTCTTGGTCGACACTTATCATCATCATGGAATCTGTCAGATAGCCGCCATCCCAGTTCGGGTCATCCATCTGATAACCTTCAGTGCCAAAGACTAAGATATTTGTACGTCCATTTTCATCCTTCTCTAATGGTGTATCTGGATCAGAAAATAGTACATTTACGATATTTCCACCATCTGTAACTTGGTTCACGAAATCATTCAGGTAGGAATAAAGCCAAAATCCACCACCGATAATAATTGCAAGAATGATACCAATAATAATCCATTTTTTATGGCCTTTTTTGCCACTTTTCTTTGCTTTCTTTTTGGATTTCTTCGACCATCCTTTGGTCTTTTCTTCTTTTGGTACCTCAATCAAATCGGTAGGGTCTACGTCTTTCACTTCAGACAAAAATTCCTTTACGGCTTCCTGATTATCGTCATCAACAGTGGATTCGATAATCTTTTCTTTTTCATTCTTATTTAGGCGCTCAAGTTTCTCGCCTTCGGCTATTAAGGCTTTGAGCTCAGCCTGGCTATCATTGATACCAAGCTGCTTAGTAGTTGGTTTCTTCGCAGTTTTTCGGCGCTTCATCACAGTACTAGTTGTAGCGCGGCTACTTCCACTTCTTTTTCCACGCCCACCAGTATTTCTCCGTTGAAGTCCATCAATAGACTTATTACTCATTACTACATTTTAACATAATAAGTGCTTTTGCCCCACCCAGTATAAGATAGGGGTAAACAAATAAATATGTAACACGTTCGGAAAACCAGAGAAGAAACATAAGGTTATTAAGTAGGCAATTATTAATGGTATTAATAATACTCCACCTGTAAATTTCTTCGCAGATCTAACAATCGTAATAATAAATATTAGGAATAAGATAATGCCAATAATGCCAAACTCTACCAAAGTATTTATATATTCATTTTGAATTATCTCTTTGGAACTCATCTGGTCGGTATATTCGCTGATTGCAGTGCCAGCCCCACCAACACCTACGCCAGTCCATATATTATTGTGGCCCCAAGCCCCCATTGCTAATTCGTTAATATTAAGGCGAATATCGGTAGATTCTTCTATATATCCAGAGAAAGTGGATTCGTCACCATCGCTTTCGATTTTTTCGCGAATATCAATCTTTCCAAGAGTTATCTGATGTATGGATCTTTGAACGCCCTGTGCAAAATTTTCGTTAGTAGGGGACATTTCTGCCCATACGCCTTGTAGTAGTAGTCCACATGCGCACCCAATCAATACTGGTAGTATCAACCAGCTGGCACGTAGGCTTTTGTCGCGTATTAATAGCGTAATCCCCATAATGGCTCCGGCTATACCGAAGGCATAAATTGCCCCTCTCGAGAGGCATATATATAACGACATAATTAGAAAAATACTCAAGCCAAGAAAACCGAACATCGCTCTCTTGCTTTTGCCTAGTTTTATTGCATTATATAATAATAACAGAGACAACAATGCCGGCGCAATTAACATATTACCCATGAATTGTGGCTCAATCGCCAGACCATTTGGGTGAGGAAAACCCAATACAGAATAAACACACCCAGGGCAGAGTAAAGTTATATCTCTTCCAGCGCCAAGCACATCTAAGAAGCTTTGAATAATGCATAATGTCGCCGCCACTACACTAGAAATAAGGTATATCTTTAGAATCTTTTTCAAAAAATCCTTACTGAGCTTCATATTAACGATATTGATGACGCTTAAGAATATTAACGCCGCAATGCCAGTAGTTAAAACGCCACGTAAGGCATTCTTGGACCAAAAAATAGAGGCAATCATCCAGGTCGGAAAGAGGAGCAAAAGTGCAGACTTTTTAAAACCATACTTTGTAAGTATGCTGGGCAGCCTAAATAAGCTAATAATTCCAAATATAAATAACCATATCAGCGGCAACGAGAGCTCAAAATGCATTGAGTCGCTCTCGCCAAGCCTAATTACTGGATAAAAAGAGAAGAAAATAACAATTGGCAACAAATAAAGCAACAAGTTTTCTAGCTTATTTAGATACTTTTTCATCGATAAACTTTTGCAACTTCTTCTTAAAGTTTTCTATATCAAAATCTTTTGCGCTGTTTTCGATATATTTTCGATCAAACTTTTTCTTTTCGAATTCCTCGATGGTCTTTGCTAGAGAATTTACGGTTTGTTTCTCGAATAATAGGCCATTTTTGCCGTCGACCACATAATCACACGCGCCACCTTCTTTGAAAGCAATTACTGGGCAGCCTGCAGCCAAAGCTTCAACTGGTGCAATACCAAAAGGCTCCATACTAGGGAATATGAAAGCTTTTGCATGCCCGAGTTCTTTCGCCAAATCATCGGCGGACATAAAATCTTTGAAAGTTATCAGTGGAGAATTATTGGCGGCCTTTACAAGATTGTCGTGTTCTGGCCCTTCGCCGATCAAGGTGAGCTTTTTGCCTGCCTTTATACAGGCCTTGATTGCTAGATCTTGTCGCTTCCAAGATACCTGACGGGAAAAATTTATGTAACCGTCTTGTGTTGTACTTTTTACAACACTAAACTTATTTACTTCAACTGGCGGCGCAATTACTGTAGCATCACGTTTGTAGTACTTCTTTATCATATCTGCTGCGTAGGTTGAGATTGTCACAAAGTAGTCTGGTCTCTGCGCGCCAGAGAAGTCCGCTTTCTTGAGGGGCTTAACAAATACCTTAAAGAAGAAACGTACGACCGGATTCAATAATCCAAAACCAGGATTCTTTACGTAATCATCATACATTTGCCAATAATACTGCGTCGGAACGTGACAATAGCAAATATGAGTTGTATTTGGTCCGCATTTAATAGATTTCGCCTCTGCGCCGGTTACTGAAATAACTAAATCATATTCACTTAAGTCTAGTTTATCGAAGTATTTCTGGCGGAACATCGGAATTATGCGGCGTATCTTCGCAGGAAAATATTGTAGATATCCAGTTCGTACATCTGCATCTTTAAACCAATCAATCCCTTTTGGGTTGTACTGAGAGGTATAAATCGGCGCATCTGGATACATTTGATGCACGGCCAAAAGTACCTTTTCGGCACCGCCGACATTCGTCAACCAATCACAAACAATTGCAACTTTCATTTGTTTTGATTATATCAAACAGTTATACTTATAGATATGAACGGTAAGATTTTAGCAACAGGGGGGATGGGGTATATCGGCTCACATACAGTCGTCGAATTACTAAACGCCGGCTACGAAGTTGATATTCTCGATAATCTCTTTAATAGCAAACCTGAAGTTCTCGATCGTATCGAGCAGATTACTGGCAAAAGGCCAAAATTCTACGAAGTGGATCTATTGGATAAGCCTGCGCTCGAAAAGGTTTTTTCTGAAAACAAATACGATTCAGTTTTGCATTTTGCTGGCCTCAAAGCCGTCGGTGAATCTGTCGAAAAACCACTAGAATATTATCGCAACAACATTGATGGCACTATTAATCTCCTAGAGGTTATGCGCGCGAATGGCGTAAAGAAAATTATTTTCTCTAGCTCTGCAACTGTCTACGGCGAGCAAGAAACGCCAGAATATGTAGAAACTATGCAAACTGGCGGAAGTATTACGAATCCTTACGGTCGCACAAAATACTTTATCGAAGAAATCATGAAGGACGTTTGCGTGGCACAGCCAGATTTTGAAGTTGCTTTACTTCGCTACTTTAATCCTATAGGCGCCCATCCGTCCGGTCTTATCGGTGAAGATCCAAACGGCATCCCAAACAACCTCATGCCAATTATTATGCGCGTTGCTACCGGAAAGATTGAAAAGCTTGCTGTTTATGGCAATGATTACCCAACCGAAGATGGTACCTGCCGCCGCGACTTTATTCACGTCGTAGACTTGGCTAAGGGTCATATGGCTATGTTGGAACACATGAAGCCAGGTGTTTCTATTTATAACCTCGGTACTGGTCGCCCAACCTCGGTCAAGGAAATGATTGACGCTTTCGAAAAAGCAAGCGGAAAAGAATTGCCACATTACTATACTGATCGCCGCGCTGGCGACTTAGCAGAGATGTGGGCAAGCCCAGCAAAAGCCGAAGCAGAACTTGGCTGGAAAGCAACTCTTACCGTAGAGGATGCAGTTAAAGATACAATTAATTATCTTAATCACGAAGCGCAACAATAATTTTTGCGCAAATTATTATAAAAGGGTTTTCGTAATGACATTTCTTACGGAAACTCTTTTTTGAACGGGCTACTGCTAAAGCGTGAGAAATCTTAAAACGTAAGTGAAGTTTCTTCAGATATTTCTGTGTTTTTTCTGAGCGTGAACATGCCCAACTTACTATATCCTCATAATTCTTCTGCCAATTATCCCAAATTAGGGAAGACTCTGACACTACAGAGGTGGGAGTTCCGTAATTATATGTATAAAGTGGATCCGGAATAAAATCTATATATGGCTCTTTTTCTTTACCGGCCTGCTTCAAGTAATCTAATACAAACTTTGTATCTTCCGCAAAATCTAGTTCGGTATCAAAACGAACTTTTCCGGCAGTTATATATTTCCGTTTATATATTTTATTTACGCAAGAATACAAATGAGCATCCTCAATCATGAGACGAAGAATATATTCCTCCCATGTTTCATTTTTTCTTTGTTCACTTGCTGGGGTTGTAAACTTGTCTACTATTTTTCCAGAATGGAGATAGTTTTGACGAATACCGCAAACCGCAAGTACGGAATTATCTTCTGTTATTCCTTCTAGCATTTTGGTCAAGAATATTTCTGCAACATCGTCATCCGAATCTAAGAATATAACGTATTCGCCAGATGCTTCTTCTAGTCCACGGTTGCGGGGAGCTGCCGCGGAACCATGATTCTTTTCCAGATGAATGGCTTTTGCGCGCTTATCCTTTTTGCATGCCGCATTTACGATTTTTAGACTATCGTCTGTAGAGTTATCGTCAACACAAATAATTTCAACATCTCGTTGTTTATCGTTTAGTAGCTGTTTAACTAATTGAGCGCAAGATTTACCAGTATTATAGAAAGGAATAATGATAGATATCATGAGCCTATTATACCAGTGTCAGACTACCCTAGTTATGATAAAATAGAGCATATATGAGAAATGTTCCTCAGATTTTTAATCGCCGTAATCGCGTGCTCTTAAAAGAGCTCAGTAAGACGGATTTTAAGTTACGTTATCAGGGGTCAGTATTGGGTTATCTATGGGCAGTACTTCGTCCAATGTTACTATTTTTGATCCTCTATGTAGTGTTTAGTAAAATATTGCGCTTCGGGTCGGATATTCCACACTATCCAGTTTATTTGCTCTGTGGCACTATCTTTTGGAGTTTCTTCACGGAGTGTACGAATATGGGCATTCAGTCTATCGTGATGCGTGGAGATCTAATTCGCAAACTTAGTTTTCCGAAATGGATTATTGTTATCTCTACGACTTCTACCGCAGTTATCAACTTACTAATCAATATTGGCGTTTTGGTAGTATTCGCGCTTATTAACGGCGTCACCCCAACTTGGACCTGGTTATTAGTTCCACTTTCAGTTATCGAGATTTATGCGCTCTCATTAGGTATTGCATTTCTACTCGGATCCATTAACGTAAAGTATCGTGATATCGGCTCCATATGGGAAGTAATAATTCAGGCGTTATTCTATTGCGCGCCAATCATTTATCCAGTATCAATGGTTGCAAGCTATAGTGTTATGGCGGCACGTATTGTCTTAATGAATCCAATCGCTCAAGTTATTCAGGATGTACGTTATAACCTTATTACCGACACTACAATTACGACCTGGAATTATGAAGGTTCTTGGTGGAGTAAACTAATCCCGGTCTTTATTGTCGTAATTGTTACGATTATCGGTGCGATTTATTTCCGCAAGAAATGTAAGTACTTTGCGGAGGAGGTCTAATATGTCTAGAGTAATGAACGCCGAAGATGGTGGCGATGTAGCAATCCGTGTTAAGAATCTTCACAAAAGCTTCAAACTTCCAACCGAACGCGCTTGGGGATTAAAGCAGGCTATTTTTAATCGTCTCCGCGGTATTAAGGGGTATAAAAAGCAACAAGTCCTTCGCGGTATCGATTTTGAAGTAAGAAAAGGTGAGTTCTTGGGTATTATTGGCCGCAACGGTTCCGGTAAATCCACGCTTCTAAAGGTATTATCGGGTATTTATGTCCCAGATAAAGGCGATGTAGAAGTATACGGCACGCTTGTTCCGTTCATTGAGCTTGGTGTTGGCTTTAATCCAGAATTAACCGGTCGCGAAAACGTTTATCTGAATGGTGCATTGCTCGGTTTTTCGAATGCGCAGGTTGATGAAATGTACGACGAAATTGTAGAATTCGCCGAACTTAAAGATTTTATGGATCAAAAGCTCAAAAACTATTCTTCCGGCATGCAAGTTCGTCTAGCGTTCTCAATTGCGATTCGTGCTCGAGGGGACATCCTAGTCCTAGATGAAGTTCTAGCTGTTGGTGATGCCGCATTCCAGAAGAAATGTAATGATTACTTTGCTTCACTACATGGAAACCAAACTGTAATCTTAGTTACTCACTCGATGGAAAACGTTACAAAATTCTGCGATCGTGCAATTATGATCGAAGAAGGAAAGATCGCTTGTGAGGGCAAGCCAGAAAAGGTTGCAAAAGCTTATCTAAACCTCTGGTCATAAATAGGGAATAAAAAACACTCCCGCTAAGGAGTGTTTTTTATTTATTCTAATGTTTCGGCTAAGTCTAGGGCGTTTTTTATTGCAATATCCATATCCCAATAGCGATATGCGCCAAGGCGTCCACCGAGGATGATATTCGGGTATTTTTCTTTGACGGCAGCCACGTATTTTTGGTATAACGCTTCGCTTTCGTCATTATTTACTGGATAATAAACCTCACCGCCTTTCTCAAAATCGGCTGGATATTCGCGACAAATATAGCACGCCTTTTGTTCGATTATTTCTGGCTGATGAGTCTGATAATACTTATAATCGTGTGAGCGCGTATATGGCACGGCAGGATCTGCCTCATTAATTACTGCCTGGCCCAAGGTATCTTCGGTACGCTCTTCTTCAAAGCGTAGACTGCGCCAAGGTAATACGCCTAAGGAATAGTCCATTAATTGATCGACTTGGCCGCAATAAATAATTTTTGCCTCTGGCTTTATCTCGCTTGCAATATCTTGGAAAGAAGTATTGGTGCGTACTTCAATCAAATCATGGTTGAGAATATTTTTTACCATCTTAGTATAGCCATCTTTTGGAATACCTTGATGTTTTGCAGTGATAAAGTAACGATTATCATGAGAGAAACGAACAGGAATACGTTTCAGGATTTCTGCCGAAAGATTGGTTGCAGAAGTATTCCATTGTTTTTCTGTATACCCCTTCAGAAAAGCAGTGTATAGTTTTTCGCCAACGAGTGAGAGGCCTTTTTCTTCGAAATTCTTAGGGTCAGTAATACCGGTCTTTTTTGCTTCTTCTGCGACGAATTTTTCCGCCTCTTCAGCATCCATATTTGTGCCATACAAAAGATTAATGGTATCCAGGTTGATTGGCATAGGGTAGAGTTTGCCTTGATAGCGTGTGTTTACTGTATGGGTATAATCATTGAATTCCGTAAAACGCGTAATATAATCCCATACCTCATCTAGTTCCGTATGGAAGATATGTGAGCCGTATTTATGAATTTCTATACCAGTATCCTCATCAGTATAGCTATAAATGTTGCCAGCAACATGATCGCGTTTTTCAACAACCAATACTGCGCGTCCATGGCTCGCGAGTCGCTCGGCTACAACTGCGCCAAAAATGCCTGCGCCTGCAACCACGTAATCATAATCTTTTATCTCTCTCATAGGTATATCTTAACATATGACTTTTATACTTTTCAGCATAAGCATGGTAAAATAAAAACATGAGCGCTAAAAACGCACCGGGTGAGGTGAATGAGAATCCTAATTTTGATTCTCCAAATATTTCTTCTGCTGCAGACGAGGAGCAGCAGGTTATTGATGCTGCGGCCGAAGAACAGAAAAAGGCTGAGACAGTAGATATTGATGGTGTGCCAATTGAAGAAAAAGAACTTCAGTTTAAGGCAGAAGATATTAAGAAAAAAGGGAAGACCGAATACTTCGTAAACGTCGAAGGCGCAGAAGAGCGCAAAAAAGAGGCGGCCAGGAAAGCGAAAGAAGAAGCTGAAGCCGCCGCTAAAAAAGCAAAGGAAGAAAAAGCTGCCGCAGAAAAAGCTGCCGCAGAAAAAGCTGCCGCAGAAGCCAAGGCCAAGACCGAAGCAGAGAAGCTCCAAAAGGCAGAAGATACGCGCGTAATCGGTGAACTTAAGCAAAAGGCAAAAGCTCGCAAAAAACAAAATCGCGAAATCGCTCAAAAGGAGCGACAAGAGAAAGTTAGGCAGTACTTCAAGAGCGACGCGCAAAAGAGTGCCGAGGATGCAAAGAAAATAAGAAATTTCTTCTTTAAAGGTTGGCATAAAATAGTAACCGCAATTGTTATTCTTGTAATAATTGCCATACCAGTAAGTTTTTTCGTCGTAAACTACGTTGAAAAAACTGCAAAAAAAGAAGAGCAGGAAAGCCAACAACACGTCGCTGATTTAAACAATGAAATACTCGTATTATTTGATGAGGATAAAGATGCAAACAAGGATAAAATTGTAAGTAATCTCGAAGAGCTAGATGAGATGAGTCAAACAGAAGAATCTGCAATTATGGTTATGAACTGGGCAATTAAGATGGAAGATATGGAATTATATAATAAATATCATCAAATATGCGTGGATCGCGGCGGCTGCGCTGAAGACGCGGAGGGAAAAGGATGAAAACTATCCAAAAAATAACGAGGTTGTTGTTGGTTACTTTCATTGCGATATGTTGTGTATTAGTAATGGATGGTAGCGCCTCAGCGTGGGACAGCTACGATAGCTGTATAGATAATAGTGGCGGTCGTGGACATATCCCCTCTGTCCAATGGGCGTGTGATGGTGATGTTAATGAAGGGATTTCGCACTGTACGCTTTGGCTTGGTCCTACGAATAGTAGCACCAGCTTAACGATTACAGCGGACGTAGACGGGCTTTCTGGTACTATTAATGCAAAATTTTATGGCATGTGTACACGGCGCACAGCAACGACATCTAAAATTTGGACGGAAAGAGATAATGGCTCAATTGCTACCCAGTATAGCCTGTATCGTGGACCGTGGGGTTCTCCCGGCTCTCAGTCAACGACAATTGATATTGGGCGATTTATCCAGGGTTTAACACCATCTGTAAGCGGAGATTACTTAGTATATTCTCGTAACGTTTTGATTGGTCGTTGTCATGGCGAGAGCACCTGGAGCTGTAGCTCACAGGACCAGACGGTAACGATTAGGATTTATGCTCCACCGACAACATTCAGTATAGACGCGGCTTTATCTTCTGCTCCAAGCGGGACAACACTAAAATCGGATGGAAAATACTATACCGATTCCGCCACGACTAATTTTACTTTCGTAGATAAAATGAAACGAAATAACAATGGTAAAAGCGGAAATGTCTATAATAGTTGGTGGTTATATCAAGATAGGAACAGTGGTAGCTACGAAAATAGTGGCCAGAATTTCGCAAAGAATAGCGGCTGGAAGACCGTAAAAACTCACACAAGGAATAATGTAAGCCTAAGTCAAGGCGACAACACCTTTTGCGAAAAAATTGGCGCGAATAAAACCATAAGCTATTCTGGGACTGCAAGTAACTGGGGCACAGATGAAGAATGTGTTACGGTTCATAGATACATCTGGTATAACTGGGACGGCCAAGTCGTAGTGAGCGCTTCTGGCGCGTCCGGAGCAGAATCGGACAATATTCTATATGTTGATGCTAATACCGCTAATATGAGCTTTTCGCATCAGCTCAAAAAGAATGGTGGCAGTGTTAAAACTCGCTATAAAACAAGCAGAAGTAATACGCCTACCACTTTCCGACAGCAGGATAATTATACAAATGCGGGCCTTAGCAGTAATAATGCATTTACAGAAGTGTACAGAAGCCCTGCGAGCGGAACCCAATCAGTAAACGTAGCAAAAGATGACGGCACTCAATATTGTCAGACCCTTAATTGGTATCAGTATACTAGGGAAGACCGCGCTGATACTGATACTGGCACCGATAAGATCAAGACAGAACAAACCGCGAATGGCTGCAAAACGATTCGGCGTTATAAAACTACATTCTCCGCTACTATAAAGGTGGAATACAAAAAACCAGGCGAGAGTAACTGGACCACAATATACAGTGCAGGCGCAAGTGAAATTTCTCCAGGCGGTACCGGTTTTGAAAGAATCCCAATCGCTAGCGAAAACATCCCTACGAACGTAGAGGTTCGCTTTACGCACACCATTACTCGCTCGAACAATGATGCTCATGGTTCGCCGAATACAAAAACTAGCTATTTCACGACTGATCTAACCGGTACTAGTGGCTACAGATCCGGTGATCCGCACGGCACCGCCACTACAAATAAAGCCACTACGGCCCTCTCGGCAGGCGGCAGTGATACTCACGTCGATACGTTTACGGTAAAAATCTACCCAGAGCAAGAGATAACGCTTTGTCAAAAACTCACATATCGTTCAGAAATACAGGGTGCAGAAAATACTCAAAACGCCACAACGGCTGGCAGACGCTGCTTCACGCTTACAAAGAGTCAAGTGTCGTGTCAGGGCGTTGCATATGGTATTAAAAATGCCAAAAACTACATAACGATGCAAATCTACAAAAACAGCGTAGAGGACAAATCTTCTGGTCGTCTAGATACTACGAAGAGCGAAGAGATGATTACTTGGGTAAAACCAGGTGATAGCGTGCGCTTCAAATATACAATGTGCGCAGCGGGTGAGCTGGCAAGTCAATTCGCAGATAGATATATTACGAATTATGTAATTAGTACTAATACCTCCGGCTACTTATTTGGTAAAACTATTAGCGATGATCCGTTTACGGGAACTAGCAAAACAATTGGTACGTCTAATACTACGCCTGGTATAGGGCCATTCCCGAATGGTACGGCGGACAGCCATAAATATGAATATACTACGGCATCTCCTAGCGATAACGCCGATGACATGTACAAATGTGCAGGCGGCGGCGTAAATGATTATTATCGTATCCATGATATTCGTACAAATAACACTTCGGATGCTACTTATATAGAAAACGTAGATAACTGTAATGCTGCTGACTATGGGCATATTTCAGATGTAGGTCAAAGCTTTTACCAGAAAGCCACATGGTCTGACATTTGGTATGCGAATGGATCAGCTGTGACTGGTCATACCGGCGGCAATGCTACTGTTGTTGGCCGCGTAAATGTCCCATATAACTATTCCACTGAGATAAAAACTACAGCGGCAGGTGGAAACGTAGTATTAGGCCAATCTATTAGCGCACAAGTATCATTAAAGATAGCTAAACGCGTAAATACTCCCGTTCAGGCAACATCGTATGCTACGTATTCAAAGAAGACGAGATACAGATTAATACAAGTGACAGTTCCTTCTACGATAAATATAAGTGCTAAGGACTATAATGATTCAATCAAATCTCAGGAATACGCAATTGACGATAGTACGGGTACCGCAAATCTCACAACGAGAATAAATTACTGTAGGGGCAGTGGAATAACCTGTACGACCGTCGCGAGCGGCGATGATCGCTACTATGATGGCGATAATACCTTCCATAATATTGCTGGCTCCGCAGTATCACTCGCGATACCAGACACCAATAGTGGCAAATATTCGGTTGGCACAAAAATCTGTTATATCGCCGCAATTTGGCCATCCGACAGCCATGGCTTTAGTGATCCGAGCACGACCATTAATGGTTCTAATCAAGGCGAGGCCTTAACTGATACTGGTTCTCGCTGGCATTTATCAAGCCCTAGCTGCTTTACGGTCGTTAAGCGTCCAACGTTATCAGCGCTTGGCGGCGATCTTTATGCGCCAGGCGGAATTATTGGCGTTACTACTAAACGTGGTTCTGCTGTTGGTAGTGGTGTTTCGTTATTTGGTAGCTGGAGTGAATATGGTTTAATTTCCGGTACATCAAATGACACCTCCAAAGGTGTAATTAAAGGTTTCGCTTCTGGCGCATCTTTATGGGGCGGCGGCTCGAGTGACAATACGCTGACGCGTGAATGTCATTTCTCTAGTATGACGTTCGCAAATAACAGCTGTGGTGCTGCCAGCAAAGAATTGGGCAAAGTCCCTGTTAATGTAGCAGCCTCTAGTTACCCAGGGAACCTAGCAGACCAAATTCGTACTCGTTATACTGATCCAAAAAATAATAGCGCAAAGACGAATGCCTACAAGATTAATGACGCCGGTGGCTGCGTTTATGACCCAAACAGCAATTCATATGTAGAAAGCCGTACTGATCCAAACAGTAAATTCATCTGTTTGCCTGGTGGCGCGAAGTATATGCATGCTACGGCGGAGGTTGCTTATATTGCCAGCGATCGAAACTACTGCATGATTAAAGGTGATACAAATAATAGCCGTACTGCCGTAATCGAGGCAGATAATACATTAGTAATTGGCACCAATAACGTATACGGTAATACTAGGAGTACCGGCAATGGTATTATCCCTGGTACTGGGTGTTATAAGGAAACATATTCAAACATTTCCGAGATCCCGCAATCTATCTATATTGCAAAAACAATAATTCTTAAGGACACAGTGCAGCGCATGGAGAGCTGGCTAATTGCTGAAAATATCTATACTTGCGATCCGCGCAGTGGCTACAAAGCGGCGAATAATGCATCTGACCCATTAAATAAGAATACGATCAATTCGAGCAACTGTAGTCAACCACTATTCGTGAATGGCCCAGTTATTGCGAAGAACTTGTATCTCTATCGTACTGGTGGCGGCAATGGCGGGGCGAGCAATGCAACGCCTTCTGAGATATTCTATCTTGGCCCAGAGGCATATCTCTGGTCATACAACCAGGCGCAGCGTTATTCGCAGGCTACGACAACGTATCAGCGCGAAGTAGCTCCACGCTATTAAAACAAGAGAAAACAAAAAACCTCCCCTGCATTGGGGAGGTTTTTGCTAGCGTCTATGTAATTTTTTACGGAATTGCAATACGCTTGCTGATGTTTTTGTTGAGCTTTTTAGAATTAATTGCAGCGCAAGCCAGTATTTTGTAGGAAAGTACTTTTTCTGCAATAAACCAGCTTTATCGGCCTTTGAGAATTCCTGCTTAATTGTAACGATAAACTCTTTGGCTAAATCTTTTGGCAAGCGTTGTAAATTCCAATGAAAAGCACCAAATTTTGCAGCCTGAATAGTGTATTTTACTTCGTCTGACACTTCGCATTTTTCTAAGAATTTTTCGATATCGGCGTACTCTTCTACGACGTAGTTTACCTTTTCTAAGCTTTTTACGCTTGAATTTGCATTGTCGGTGCGGTAATGCAAAAAAGCATTTTTCGTATATACGATTTTCTTTGCGGTGCAAGCTGTCTTAAAAAAGAATCCAGTATCCTGATATGAAGCTCCCGGAGTCGTACGGAAACGAATCTTGTTTTCATTTAAGAAGTCGCGGCGATAAATTGCCGACCAGATTCCAGGCTCCTCTATTAATATATTGTAATCGTCAGAGATAGTAGTAGCCTTATTGGTTTTTTGGTTTTTTACGACTTCGTGAATCTCGTCTTTATCTTCAGAGTGATAATAATAGTTTGCCTTTACTATATCTGCGTCAGTTTTCTTTGCGAGTTCGTATAGTTTTTCAAAACCATTCTGATCGATAAAATCATCAGACTCTACGATACCAATATATTCACCCGTAGCAGCTTCTAGGCCGCGGTTCATGCTATCGCCATAGCCGGAATTCTTTTTATTAATTACTACTATGTTTGAATTATTTTTTGCGTATTCGTCGAGGATTGCTCCAGAGGCGTCGGTTGAACCATCGTTAATGCAAATGATTTCGATACTTTTTAATGTCTGTGCGCATAGACTATCTAGACATTCTGGTAAATACTGCTCAACGTTATGAATTGGCACTAGGACGGATACTTTTGTCATGCTTCTATTATAAGATAAAATGGCCAAAGTTGAAAAAAGTAGGTTTTACCATTACAATTAAAACCTAGGTGTTAAAATCGCAATTGAATACATCGAGATAATGGAGGAGATGTATGAAGAAACGTATAGATTGGATTGATGTAGCAAAAGGCCTATTAATTATTCTTGTTATTGTCGGGCACGCTTTTCCAGAAGATAGACTCATTAGGGCCATTATTTATTCGTTTCACATCCCAGCATTTTTTATATTATCTGGAATTACTTTCTCTCCCGCTTCAGATGTGAGGGAGCTGCGTAGAAAGACGTTTAGGGATTTCAAACAACTTATAATCCCCGTATTATTTTCGGTCTTACTAATGGCATTCGCTGCTTTTATCAAGAACGGAACAATTAATATCGAAGTCTACGCAAAAATGCTTCTATGGAGCACGGCAAAAGGTTTTGATAATGTAGTAGCGATAGGGCCAATTTGGTTTTTCGTATCGTTATTTTTTTCAAGGCTTATTGCGAATATGGTTTCCATCCAATTCGGTAAAGATAAATATAATATAATTCAATTAGTTATTGGCATTACCGGAATAATAATAGGATTCAAAGGGTATCATTTCATATTTAGCCTTGATGTTGCTATGGCATCAATGCTTTATTTCGGTATTGGTCAACTATATAAAAAATATCAAAATCCTATCAATAATGTAATCGGCTACGCAATCCTACCGTGTGTGCTTTATTGGCTTTATCATATGACATATAAGACTACGTGGATTGATGTGGGTGGAAGGCTTTACTCGAATATGGGGGAAGCGATAGCCGTATCTCTATGCGGTAGTTTAATATTTTTTATTTTTGCAAACGCGATATCTAACAATAAATATATAAAAACATTTGGAAGAAGCATTGGAAGATGCACGCTCTTAATACTAATTGCCCATAATTTAGATTATCTATTTGAGCAGTTATGGATAGGGAAAAATATCATTCTTCAACTGTTGATAAGATTTTTATGCATAAGCTTTCTGTTTGTGGCCATGTTTGCATTAATTAATGGACCTAGAAAAATAGTCGAGAAAACGCTAAAAAGAATAATCGCCAAAAACATGGCAAAATATAATCTAATTAATTCTGAAGGAATTGAGAACTGATTTTGCTACTTTGTAACGCTTAGTGCCTTTCGGGAATAGCTTCGTCATTCTTCCGCGATTGGTGCTGCCGACAGGGAATAGCTTTTGTGTGATATTAATTGGTTTCTTTTGTTTTGCCCTAATGACGGATAGCTTGCTACTCTTATTCAAATAAGAAGAATACAGCTTAGTCTTTCTTGCCACGCTCCAAAAATAATAATACAAATCGGTTTTTTCCATCGCCCACGGGTCGTTATCTATGTAAACGATTGCTCCTGGGTTCTTTCTTGCGTTCATTAGCTCCTGATAATAATTAAACGGAGCATACGGCAATTGATATTTGAGATAGTCATTCGATTCGAGCCACGTAGCCCAACGCATATCCATATAGGAAACATCGCCTTCGCAAAGAATATTAAGTATTTCTTCCTTATTGCGCAAAAAACCTTTTGTATTAGGGAAGAGATAATGCGGTGGGATTACTTCCTCTTTAATTTTTTCTCTATATTTTTCAAAGTTCCAAATAAACACATTGATAGAAAAGAATGCAAAAGGATCCTTCATATATTTGCGAAGATAACCCTCCATAGTTTCGTAATATACATCATTTACTCTCGACAGTATATATGCATTACGAGGAGCTGAAATTAGAGTTTTATCTTCTCGGTGTTCTTCCCAAAGTTGGGACACTGAATCGCAGAAGATTACATTCTCGTCTACGACCAACATTTTCTTATATTTCTTAAATATATACGGAATAAAAGGCAGAATTGAGAAGTAATTATTTTCATCTTCGTCTAGCGTTTTTCTTTTATCTTCGAGGTTATATTTTTCGCCATAACGAGTGCGATAGACGTCTATGTCAATGATTCTAAAGCTAATATTCTTATGTTTCTCGGCCATTTCTGTATAGATACGCGTTAGCACGGTTGGCATAGAATCTGACAATAAAATCACATCATATTTGTAGTCATCATTAATATAATCAAGGAATGACTGCCATATGGTACCAAACTTATCTGGATTATTGTCGGCGATATTGAATAAAACTGGAATTACATTTTTCTGGCCAGCAAATTCCGGTTCAATATCTTTAATCGGGTCAGTATAGTTAAAATATACAAGAGGTACATGTTTAACTTTGTATTTACCAGATTTTTCAAGGTGGTAAAAATAGGCGCTGCTAATTATTTCACCCATAAAACCGTAAATGCGAGTTAACTGAGTGCAATAGTTGCTTAAGTCAACTTTCTTTTCGAGCTTTTCCAGTACTTCAAATTCTATTTCGCACAGCTCATTAAATAGTTCTTTTTTGGCGACAAAACAGTTAAAACCTAGAAACTTAGTTCCGGCTAGATATTCTCTTGCACTCGCACCCACTTCCGGTGATACCTCATCCAGAATGTTTAGCATTTCGACCAAGTCTTTTTCCATGATTAATGCACGGTCGTGCGCTTGCCAATGCCCATAGGCGGTGTTTTTATTGCCGTGAGGCGTGTAAAGCTTACTGACTTTCTGGAGCTCGCCAATTACCAAATCATTAGATTCTATTTCTTTGCGCATAAGCGCTTCATTCTCGAGCCCAAAAATCTGTTTCGTGTCTTCGTCTATCGCATTGGCCTCAATCTGATCTCTTAAATTACGCTTACTATTCGGATTTGTAAAACACAGGAATCTTCGATAGTGACACAGCCCATAATAATCGGCTTTAGCGTTTTTCCAAAGCCAATACTGAGCCGTTAGCTCGCAGTATTGTGGATTTTTCTTCGAAATATTATCGCCTTCATCGTCTCGTTGAAGGCCTAAATCATTCGAGGCGAGCGCGGCACCTACTCTAATAGGGAGAAATAAATTATTTTTTGGTAATTCTGATGGTTTATGGCATGCGACGCCAATCTTAATAGTAGACAAATCGACACCTCACTATTATTTTTAAATCTATTATTAGTATAGCATAGGTTAAGGTGTTAAAATAGATACAAAGAGGAGTGTATGGTAGATGCCGAAAACAGCTAAAAAGAGTCTGAAGGTTTCCGTGGTGGTACCAATTTATAATGTTGAAAAATACTTACGGGAATGCGTAGACAGTATTTTATCGCAGACTCTTAAAGAGATGGAAGTTATATTAATAGATGATGGCTCTCCTGATGGCTGTGGCAAAATAATAGACGAATACGCAAAACGGGATAATCGTGTAGTCGTAGTCCATCAAAAGAATAGTGGATACAGTGCTGCCGTTAATAGGGGGATTGAATTAGCGAGGGGTGAGTACATTGGCATTATCGAGTCGGATGACTTTATAGAGCCAGATATGTATGAAACATTGTATAAAAACGCAAAGAAATATAATACTGATATTACTAAAGGTGAATTCTATATATACAACTCCACACTTCCGGAAGGCGCACGCGATAAATTATTTGTTAATCCAGGCAGGGTAGACTTACGAAATGCGCCAAATGGTCCATTTGCGGCACATGAATGGCCAGCAATTATTGCCTTTCATTCATCTATTTGGTCTTCCATATATCGTGCAGACTATTTGAAAAATAAAAAAATTCCTGAGACCGCCGGGGCCTCATATCAGGATTTACCATTCATGCTCGATGCGATTTGTAATGCTTCTAAAATTACCGTGGTAAAAAAGCCATTCGTGCATTGGAGAAATGATCCAAACCAAGGCAACTCGACGAGCGCGCGCGGCGAAAAGCTATTATTGATGGCAAAAAATACCCAAACCGGACTTAGAATTATTCAAAAGACTGGCCACTATGATGAACTAAAAGAGGCTTTTTATACTCAAGCTTTTTGGGCCAATATAAACTTCTTTCACAAAATAAGAAGGAATCTGAGGAAGAGATATTATGTTGAGTTTCAAAAGATTTTTAAGAACATAAATATTGGTGAGCTTAAATATATTTATCTTCGGAATGAAGACAAGAAATGCGTAGAATCCTTAATAAAAAATGAGGGATGCTATAGGCTATATATGCTATTTGCTATGGGTGGAGTTAAGAGAAAAATAACATCCATTCTGGGCAGAAAATGAACTTATCCAATAAAAGAATATTAATCACGCAACCAATATTGCATAATTTCTGCGGCAGTACGGTCGTAACTATTGAACTGGCAGAATATTTTAAAAAATGCGGTGCAAAAGTGGGCATTTATGCCTATACGTATGATGAACCAGTGGTTAGTGAGCTCAAAAAAAGGAAAATAAAAGTTTATTTAGCTCAGGATAGCACTAAACTTGATTTATGCAGATATGATTATGTATGGATCCATTCACAGGTATTTCCGGAGAGTATGGTGAAGCAATTGTCTACAATCCACGAAGCATCGGAGCGTCCGTTCTTCATTTTTTTGCATATGTCGACGCATGATTATATCCCAGATGAGTTTCAGTGGATATATTCCTTTGAGGATAAAATTGCAGACAAAGTGTTATTTATATCCGAAGAAGTAAGAGATAGCCATCTGCAATTAATGGAACGCAAAAAAGATACAGACTTTTTTAGAAACCCTGCACCAATTGAGTTTTCAATGACTAGAGCCACTAAGAATGTGCTTAGGAAAATTTTAATTGTATCCAATCATGTACCGAAAGAACTTAATGATGCGGTAGATATTCTCTCGAAGAAAGGTATAAATGTAGATCACCTGGGCGCCAATGGCAAAAGATATGGCTTAATAGCGCCGACTGACATTAATAATTATGATGCGGTTATAACGATAGGTAAGACGGTGCAATACTGCATTTTGGGGAAGAGGCCGGTATATATTTATGACAGTTTTGGGGGGCCGGGGTATTTAACAAGAAAAAATTTCAATAAGGCGATGGCGCATAACTTTTCCGGAAGAGGTTTTAGAAAAAAGAAGGCTACAAAGATAGCAAATGAAATAGTCGATGGGTGGGGGAGTGCAAAGAAAGATATAAATCATATATCCGAGCATTATTCTAAAGATTTTTGTATAAATACAGTAATCGACGACATAATGAAGACAATCAAGAAGGGCAATATTCCGAGAATTAATAATGCTCAGATGCTATCCATCTACTACTCTCAAAGATTAGCAAGATATCGTTTTGTTGATGCGTATAACCTAGAACGCAAGAACGCAGAGTATGTCGCAACCCTCGAAAAACTAAGGCTAGTAAATAATAGACTACAAGATTACGACAAGATGCTTATTGTCCGGGCTATTATCAGACTTAAGAATCTGATGAATCGCTTACGTACCATATTTGTTTAGTCTTTTTATTGTAATATATGTATCCGCGTTCGTATTTCTGATATATAACACCATCTACATATGCACTATCATTTATTCCAGTTATAGGGAAACCCAATATGCCATCTACACTCTTCAACTCTATGTATTTTTTGCGTATTTCTCCCATGTTTTCCCAGGCACCAGTTTCTGGTGAGTTGATTATTACGCCATTCTCATAGGCTTGTACGCACGCCCCTTCATGGCCAATATTGCAGTTGACTGGCCCTATAGGGAAACCCAATATACCATCTACGCTCTTCAGCTCTATATATTTTTTACGTATTTCGCCATAGTTTTCCCAGGCTCCAGTGTTCGGCGAGTAAATGATTACGCCCTCATCAAAAGATTGAACAGCTCCCATTTTCCCAATTGAATCGTTTGCGTTCATCAATGGATTTCCGTAATTGAATGGTAAATCTATATATTTTTTGTAAATACTCCCAGAGACTGTATAAGACTCATCGTCTTCGGTAAGGCAGATCATTCCATTTTGATATTTCTGGCATGTCATAGAATTACTTTCTATAATATCTTCAATAGGGAACCCGAATTCGCCGTCAACTCCATTTAACGATCTGAATTTTTCACGAATCCTTCCGTTGTTGTTATGAGCTCCAGTTTCAGGAGAATATATTATTACATCATTTTCGAACGTCTGTACACACGCCCCTTCATGTCCTATGTTGCAGTTTGCGTCCATCGTAGGTTTTCCGATGGAAGTATTTTTCGCAACCTTCTTGTATATTTCGTCAGATACAACATAATAGTTTTCATCGTTTTTGATAATAATGCCATTCTCAAATTTCTGCGATTCTTTTTCTGGATCGCCTATCGGAAAACCTAATTTACCATCCACGCTTCCAGATTTTATATATTTTTCGCGTATTTCGCCGCTGTTAATCCACGCGCCAGTCTCTGGCGAATAAATAATTACGCCATTCTCATAAGCTTGTACGCACGCCCCTTCATGGCCAATATTGCAGTTATTTGGTCCAATAGGAAAACCCAATTCACCGTCGACGCTTTTTGCCGAGATAAACTTTTTGCGTATCTCTCCAATATTCTCCCACGCGCCAGTTTCTGGCGAATAAATAATTACGCCATTCTCATAAGCCTGTACGCATGCGCCTTCGTGACCAATATTACAATTTGGCTCATCGGTTAGTTTGTTTCCTAAATCATTGCCTGAATTTTTCAATTCGTTATATCTTTGGCTTATTTTTTGTTCTTGCTTTGATTCGGTGGTGCTTCCAAACCACTCGCTGAAATACATAAAGAAATTACGATTGCCGTAAGATCCGCAATATGCTTCACCTGGATAGTTTGCAAGCGCTGCGTCATTTGGTGTATATGGCGTGTAAATATAGAGGGAAGTAGTAGCGATGTTCTCCAAGTAGACTGCTTTCGTGCCGCAAGAATAATTTGGCGAGTAATAAATATTATTCGTCATATATGGATAATAACCATAGCTATAAATATGATCCTTATAGTATTTTAATTGCCATGCAGCCTTCATGACTTGGTTATGAAAACCAAAGTAAGTAGAATCGCATGGGGCATTATCCGGGCAGGCATAGCCCATCACGGTATTGTATTCATTTTTGAGTGGCCACGTATCGCCCCAAACATAGCTTTCCTTCTTTAGCATTACAAGTAATACTTGTGGATTAATATTATATTCATGCGCTGCATTGTAGATAATTTGTGCAGCAGAAATCATACCTTCTTCTGGCTGGGCATTGGTATCGAAATTTGTCTTGTGAGTAGTTGGGTTCTCATAATATTTGCTGATGCAAACATATGGTGCGTCATGGTAGTCGGTACGACCCGCTTCTCGCATTAATCTTGCATATTCACGGCGCGTTATGTTTGGGTCTACCGCTCTGCCATTTATGTAACGACCATACCCAATTTTATTAGAGCCCCACATGTCACAATTTGCAGAGTATTTGTCTAAATGGGCCTGAATTTCATCAACCGTCATCGTATTAGGGTCATAAAATACTTCATCATCAATTATTCTTCCAGCCTTAAAGTCGGTTGCTTTTACGGCGGCATCGGTTGTTGGGGTATTTTTGTATGCCAACCCAAAGAAAGTCGCCACAAAAGCCGTAGCTGCCAATACTGCAAGTATGCTTCTAAATTGTAAACTTCTGTGCCTCACTTTGGCCCTCCGCTGTATTAGACTTATATTCAACCTTTACTGTCCATTCGCCACTTGATAGCTCGTTCTTCTTAAGCTGTAGTGCTTCACAAACCATTGCTTTTGGATCCGGCAGTATATCCTTTGTGTATATCTTTGACTCTGTGCCTTTACTGATTGTATAGGTACAGCTCCCGCCTTCTTCTTTGAAATTCGATATACGCGCACTTACTATTACTAATTCACTGTTTTGATTAATGGAGACATATGGAGTTGCTATTTTTTTGCCATTATCATTTATCTCTACGCCTGAAGTTTTATGCTCTTGCTCGTAGGCGTCCTTTGTGTCGTAGGAACTATTTTCGTCAGCATTATTACTGTCGTCACTCTTATCGCTTATTGGGGCCGTATTATTATTGTCTTTGTTATCCTTGTCGGGTTTTACGTCGCTAGTTTCGGTTTCGTCAGTAGCCGAATTGTCGTCTACTTTACTTTCATCAAAAAGCACCAGGACGCCAAATACTATAACGGCTACTAGTGCGACGGATAATAAAACAGAAAAAACTGATGTTTTCTCGCGGTTTTTTGAATATTTTTTTGTATTTTTATTTTTTGCTGCCATAATATAGCACTCCTTGATGTTATTTAAGCATTTTTAATCTTAAAAATCAAGGTGTTTATGTTATTTTGTGTTTCCTATTTTGCTTGTGCTATAATCGAAATATATGGCATTTGGTGGTAGGGATGATAGTATACCGGATGGTTATCGTCGCGCGAAAAGCGGCGAAACGCCAGATATGGTAATGAATGGCGTCCCAATAGTTAGTAAAGATAAGCGTCGCAGTAGCGATAATGGTATATCGAGAGGTATATTTAATCGCATCACTGGTGGCCAAGATGAAAAATATGGCGATCACGACAATAGCCGCCGTGGGGCTAGCGCCGCGGGCCTACGCGACTCAGAAAATGGCGCGACTAAGGGCTTCCGTAATAATGTTACTGGCGATGGCGCTGAGGGCGCCCGCAAATCTGAGGCGAATGTTGCCTCAAAGACTGTCGGAAAGGGGGGCTTCTTCAATTCTGTTGAGGGGTTAGGCAGTACTGCAAGTGTCGCCAGCAGAAAGAGTATCGCTAGAAGGCTGACGCCTATTATTGCGGCAACATGCGGCATTAGTGGCTTTGGCATATTGTCTTTCTTCGGTCAAATGGCTATGCCATTCAGTCTTATTTCGCAATTCCAGGGTAACTTTGATTCTATTGGTACAAGCAACAACTATAGAATTGGGAAATTCACACAATGGCAGATGGATACTGGCAGTAGGCGTGTAAAGGATTGTGTGAAGTCTCGTATTTTTGGCGCCGATAAGTTTAAGATAACGAAAAAACAACGTGCAAAGCTTGCCGCTACTGGTATTACTGTAGATGATTCCGGCGACTTCACTGTTATGAAGTATAAAAATCCCGAAGGCGTAGAATTCACCGTCGTTCCAGATAGCAGACAGGCTACCGGCGACAATACCCTAGCGTTCAAGGATATGTACGAAAATAACCAGGATTTTCGTGACAAATACGCAAAAGGTTCTCGCACGTGGCGAGGGGCGGTTGGCGCGTGGTTTGATAATCTTGCCGATAAATTCTTGAAGAGACTTGGTGTCTCTCGTGGCGTATGGGCAAAGTTTAAGAAAGGGCGCCAAGACGGAGTGGATTTGGATACGCTCAGATCGACAATTGCGGCAGAATCTGGCACTAATGGCAAGGCCAAAGGTGGCGCTATGACTAACGAGACTAATGTCGAAACAGATGAAGATAGTGGCGATATTACGGGCCGAGACCACACTAGTAATAGGACGAGCGTAGACCTTGATGCGGACGACATCGACTACGATGCCGCTACTGGAAAGATTGAAATGGAGACGCCAGAGCAGATTGATTCCGGCTCAGGCTCTAAACTATCGACCAAATTAAAGAATTTCGGCGTCGAGGCGGTTGGCAAAGTCACTGGTTATGCAACGGCCGCTGCAAGCTTAACTTGCGCCGTGTTGAACGTAGTTGGCGCCATAAATCTAATTGTTGCGGCATACCAAACTACGCAAATCATTAAAGTTGCTAGCTCTATATTCGAGGCTATCCAGAAAGGCCAAGTAGAGGACTCAATGTTGTCGCCACTTAATGAAGTTGCAAACTCATTAACAATGAGGACCACGAGCACCTATCAATATAAAGACAGCAAAAATAATTATCACGAAGAGACACGTACGAAGTCCGCTATGGAAGCCGAGGCCGTTAGTGCCATCTTTGGTAACCACAAGACTAACCACAACGATGCCAGTATTAGAAGTTTTAATTTAACGAATAGCATTGGTGCAATTGCGACATTCTTAAATGTGGGCACGCAAAGCTTCAAAGCATGCGCGTACGCTCAGTTAGCGGCTAGCGTGGCGGATGCAATAAAGGATGCTGTCGATATCGTCCTTTGCGTTATTTCGTTCGGCATCGGATGCTTGGTTGACGCCGCTATTGATGCCATCGTGGGCATCGGCACAACTGTTGCGATTAGCCTACTAGTAAGTAAAATCGTTTCTATTCTTTTGCCACAAATTGTTAAAGTTCTTACACGGAAAATAGCCACAGAGGTTGCGGGTGAGGATTTGGGCAACGCTCTGGTGTCTGGTGCGAATATGTATATGGGGCAGAATCACCAATATGCTGGCGGCTCTGTTGCAAATAAGGATGGTTTAACGAGGTTTATTACCTTGAGAGAGGAGGTAAATGCGGATAATGCCCGCATTGCCAGAGAGACGCTGAGTCCATTTGACTATACGTCGCAGTACACATTTATGGGCTCCTTAGTTTCAAAGATGATCCCAGTGACAGTAGTTGCCTCAAACGTAACCTCATCGATTTCAAGCTTTGGCAACGTGTTTAGCTCAGCGATAAGCAGTTTAATGCCGGGGGCAAGCGCGGTATCTGCTGCAATTACGGCTCAAGAAGCTGCTGATGAAACTGCATCGCATTGTCCAGACCTAGATTCCATTGGAGCCGTAGGTGACGCCTTCTGTAACCCATACTTCGTGACTGATACTAGGACGCTAGATGACGATCCGGCTCAGGTGGTAAACACCGTAGATGATCTAGGCGATAATTTCGAAGATGAGGGAGGTGTTTCTGGACTTTCCGCTAAGGATGTTAAATTCCGTAGCATGGACGTCGGAAGCGATATTCCGAAAATTAAGAAAGACGGTCCGTTAGCTAAATATATTGTCTATTGTGGCCAGCGTCAATCGCCATTTGGTATGGCAGATAACAATATTGCGCAAGAGTTCCAGACTGCCGGCGCAACCGGTTCGCAAGTGGGTGACTCTATAGTTGGCGCAACTCCAGTCGTTGGTGATGTATTTGGCGCAATTCAGCAAGAGCAAGTATTGCTGAATTATGGTTACGTTTCTGGTGAGGCGTGCGTCGTAGACAACGTAGCTGGTCTCAATACTAGTTATGCGGACTGGAATGAGAATAAAGAGTATCAGCGCTTTATCGAAGATCAGCGTTTAGCGGAGAATATGGGCTTGATTGAAAAATCTTCAGTTACCGCATTCCTGGAAGAATATTATGAAGAACACCCAATCGATAATTCATATGAGGGGATTTTGGCACGCCGCTCTGGCCTAACTAAAGAACAAGTAGCCGCCACGCTGGATATTATGGAGTTTATTGCATGGCAGGAAACATATGACCCATCGGAATATGCGCCTTATGTTCCAGAAAAGCAAGAGGAAACCCATATTGCCATCGAAGACACTGAAGATTTTAGCAATATTGGACTGGTTCCAGACAAATTCTTCGAAGAAAGACGTCAAAGAAACTTCGCCGTATAATGAAAAACGCCCCCGTTCCCGGGGGCGTTTGTTGTGTTGCGCAGTTGCTTATTCGACTACATAGGAAGATCCACTGCCGCTGAGTACGTTGGCGAACGGATCGTTGTTGCTTGGCATATTTTCCATTGCGTAGGCAAAGCAAACAATTTCCTCCATCGTCCAGTAGAAATCGGCGTCATTCATTCGGTATGAATAGTCGCCATTTCCTCCGACCGCGATGTCGAACGTCATATCTCCACTTTCGATGTGGCCAGAGATTCCGTTGCATCTTGAGCTCGCTTCTGAATAGTAGATGACTAAGCCATTAGACCTGAAGTTGGCGGGCTTCTTGGACTTCATGCTGACGTTATAGCTACCATCAATCTTCATTGCATATGGATCCCAACCAAGCGCCGCTGCCATTTCATTGGCGCGCCATACATTACCGTCGATGTAGTCCATCACATTAACCCTTGTAGTGATTGTTACGCCATAGACCTGCCAGCTATAAGTGCCATCGGCATTTCTGTTGGTAGCACTGCTAGCACCATCATTGTTGCCTTCGTTCTCTCTGTCCTTTGCGGCGTCGTCTGCGTAGGAATCATCATCGGATTGTACGATGCCACCGGGGTTGTTGGTTCCGTCCATGATGCTGGAGTCACCCGTGTCGAAGTTCTCGCCAGGGTGGTTTTCGCTCGTGGTCGCATCCTGCTTGTTGGTATTCTGCCCGCAACCCGTGAGGGCAAGGCAGAGCACCATCGTCATAATCAACACAACAAATACTGCAATTCTTTTCTTCATGGTATTCACCCTCCTTTATTCTGATTTTTCTTTAAAAAGAAAAGAATGACCTTGGAATGTGCCGCACTGAAACACACTCAGAACATATACCTGTGCATTTCTGTACTTAGCAGAAATTATACCATCAAATGCATAAAAATGAAAACATAAGCGTGTTAAATAAGCACTTTTCAGATAAGGATTATTATTATATAATATAAAAACATGAATTTTTGGAATCAGTTTGAGAAAGGTTTTACCATATTAGCGCCAATGGAAGGCGTGACTGACATTGCTTTTCGTCAGGTCATAGCAAAAGCCGCCCGCCCAGAGATTTTTTATACTGAATTCACAAACGTAAATAGCTATACGAGCGAAAAAGGTCGTCACAACGCTTTAGAACGTTTTCGTTATGAACCCAAAGAACAACCAATTGTTGCCCAAATTTGGGGTACGAAACCAGAAATGATTGCAGAGACGGCGCAGGCCCTAAAAGAGCTTGGTTATAAAGCGATTGACTTAAATATGGGTTGTCCAGATCGCCATGTCGTCGCTACTGGTGGTGGTTCTGGCCTAATTCGTACACCAGAATTAGCAAAAGAGGGAATAAGAGCCGCGAAGACTGCCGGACTTCCAGTATCTGTAAAAACTCGACTCGGTTATTCTCGCGTGGACGAATGGCGCGGATGGTTAACAAACATACTTGAAGAAAAACCTGCAGCCCTCACCGTCCATTTGCGCACCAAAAAAGAAATGTCGAAGGTTGAGGCCCATAGCGAACTCGTGCCAGAAATCCTAGCATTAAAAAACGAACTTTCTCCAGAAACAAAACTTATCATTAATGGCGATATAAAAAACCGCCTGGATGGTCAGAAATACATCGATCAAGGCGCGGATGGCATCATGATTGGTCGTGGCGTATTTGCTAATCCTTTCTGTTTCGAAAAAGAGCCAAAAGAACACACGCGCGAAGAGTTGTTTGACTTAATGGAATATCACCTAGATTTATATGAAAAGTATGAGTTATCACCTTACGACCCACTGAAGCACTTTTATAAAATTTACATCAATAATTTCCCGGGTGCATCCGAAATTCGCGCAAGATTTATGGAAACAAAAAGCATCCCAGAAGCAAGAAAACTGCTCGAGGAAGTTAGGAATGACTAAAAAACAAAAACCATCAATCATTTTTATCCATGGTTTTCGTGGTTCCCACTACGGACTATTAAGTGTGGCCTCGTATTTTGAGGATGATTACAACGTTTTAGCGCCAGATATTCCTGGTTCTGGGACAGCAAAAGAGCTGGATAATAAAACTCTCGATGGTTATGCGGATTGGCTTCATGAATATATTCATAATCACAAATTAAAAAAACCGTATGTTGTAGGGCACTCCATGGGCTCCATGATAGTTTCCCATTTCATGAAAAAATATCCAGACGACGTAGCGCAAAAAGTTGTTTTAATGTCGCCAGTTTTTCGTTCGAAATTTAACGAAAAAAAGATGGCAGCTTTCTATAAAGCGGCACGTGGGGGTCTCGCATTACTCAATAAAAAACAACAGTACAAACTTCTATCTAGCCGTCAATTAACTTATATTATTTCTCACCTATTCACTTACGACAAAAAGCAACAAAAACGCATCGATGAATTGCATTATCAATATTCTGGTCATTTTTCTTCAGCCGACTCTTTTATTGCAGACATGAGGCTATCTATGCGTAACCAAACGATTATTCCAGACGATAAAGAAACTCTATTATGTTTTGGTAAGCATGACCAATTGACCCCATACAAATATACAGAGAAAGTTGCAGAAAAATACGGTGCTACCGCAAAACGCATCGATAATGCTGGGCATTTACTAAATTACGAAACGCCAGAAGTTGCCGCAAAGATAATAAGAGATTTTATTGAAGCTTAGTTCTCTGCGCCTTCCGCGCGCGCGTCGAGGACTTTGTTATATATATCTTCCATGCGCGTTAATGTGTAAGCAATATCGTGCTTTTTGACCATCTTTAGACTTTCTTTCGACATACGTTCGCGACGCTCTTCTTTGGAAAGTATATTTACTATACATTTTGCAATAATGCCAGGGTCGTCCGGGTCGCACAAGTAGCCATTTTTCGACGTTTTTACTAGTTCTGGCACTGCACCTGCACGCACGGCAATGCACGGAAGTCCAGTCGCCATTGCCTCAAGGAGCACAATGCTTTGCGTTTCTGTCTTTGAAGTAATTGCAAATAGGGTGCCAGTACGATAAATCTGTGGCAAGTCATCGCCAACGACGCGGCCAAGAAAGTGCGTATACTCGGAAGTGCCAGATTTTTTAGTGATTTTTTCAAGTTCAGCCCTAGCGGTACCATCTCCAACTATGACGAGGTGGGCATTCGGGACTTTACTGTGTACTTCCGTAAAAGCATTTACTAAAACATCTAGACTCTTTTCTGGATCAACACGTCCAACATATAAAACAATTGGGACACCTTTTGGAATATCGTAACGTTCGTAAATATCGCTATTTGCGCGGCCTTTTGCGAAACGCGACAAATCGATACCATTGCTAATTGCTTCTACTGGAACTTTAAAATGCTTGCGATTCTTTGGAATTAAGTCCGATACGGCCTGTTCAGTAGGCATAGTGGCATATTCGCTACGGCGCAAAAAACTAATAAAATACGCATTCATAGTTTTATTAATTGGCGTCTTCATCAAATCCGGTAGCTTAACTTGTTGAGTTAAGTTGTCTGGATATGCGTGATCGGTAGAAACTAGCGGAATGTTGCGCCTTTTTGCGTAATGAAAAACAGCGAGCGCAACTGGGCCAGGGGTTTGATCGTGAATAATGTCCGGCTTAAACTCGTCTAATACTTTTTTGATTTCTAGATATGGTGTATAGCTGACATTCAGCCCATTTCTGTATAAAAGTTGAGGAACATTCACGCCCATGATACGTTTTTTGGCAGGGACTTTATTAATCTGATCTGGGTATAGATGCATCTTAGTTGAACTTAAACGCACAACCGTAAAGCCAAACTCTTCATCTTTTTCGACGCCAAACTCGCCAGTAGTACTTGGCGCTAGCACCATAACTTGATGGCCGCGTTTTTTCAGACCACCCGCGAGATTTCGTGAAAAAACTGCCACACCATTTATCATCGGATAATAAACATCCGTAGAAATGACAATTTTCATACGGCTATATTATAACATTTAATAAGGTATAATCTAAGCATGGCAATCCCAAAAAAGATTCACTACGTATGGGTTGGTACGGCACCCATTCCTGAAAAAGATCAAAAATTCATCAAAGGCTGGAAGAAATTGAACCCAGATTTTGAGATTAAACGTTGGACGGAAAAAGATATTGATTTAGAAAAATACCCTCTAGTCGCGAAGGCTATAAGGGAAAAACGCTGGGCTCTCGCTGCGGATATTATTCGTATGTATGCAATATATACAGAAGGTGGTTTTTACTTTGATACCGACGTAGAATTATTGAAGCCGCTCGATGACTTATTGAAATATGACGGCGTTGCAAGTTGGGAAGCGAAATACTGGTTTACGACTTCGGGTTTTGCAGCAAAGAAGCATTCTCCCTGGATTGCAAAAGTATTAAAACGCTATGAGCATAATTTACCAAAGAAAATAACCAACGATACTTTTATGCGTACCGTACATAGTCCGTCAATCTACGCAGAAGATATTTATGGGCTAAAACTAGATGGGAAGACCCATGTTTATGACGGTAAGTTTGCTGTCTTTGCGCCAGAATATTTTAATCCAAAACATTACAGTACCGGCGAAATGCATATAACAGAAAATACACGGGCAATTCATCACTATGCTTCAACGTGGCATAGCAAATTTGAAAAAACGATGCAGAATATTGGTGTTTTTTGGATTAAATTTATGGGCCCTAAAGTATTCAGCATATTCGAATTTTGCTACCACAAATATCTGACTTTCAAGATTCGCCGAGAGCTGAAATAAGTGATAAAATAATAATTATGAAAAAAGTCAAAAAACCAGCCACTGTCGTAAATCGCCGTGCCCATTATGACTACAATTTATCCGACAAAATCGAAGTCGGCATGGTTTTGACTGGCGCACAAGTCCGTCTGATTCGCGATCGTCATGCGCAACTCAAAGGCACCTACGTTACGATTCGTAATCATGAATTATGGCTCCTTGGCCTAACTTTGGGCTCCGAAACCGCAGAGAATATCAAATTACTTGCCACCAAAAAACAGATTGCTTCCTTGGAACGTGCGAAGGTAGATGGCTCTACGATAGTTCCAGTAGAACTTCATCCCGGCAAGAGGCATATAAAGCTTACTATTGCTGTAGGTGAGGGCAAAAAGAAGTATGATAAACGCCAGACAATTAAAGCGCGCGATTTAGATCGTGAACGCGCGCGTTATTAATTCGCTATTAATCTGTAATTATGGTATAATTAAGAAAAGTATGGCTCGCTATGCGCGAGTCATTATTAATCATAAAAATAATGGAGCAACCTATATGAGAGCATTAGCGAAAGATCTCACTGTCAAATCTGGTAAAGTCGAGCTTGCTGGTTGGGTAAATTCTCGTCGCGATCATGGTGGATTAATTTTCATCGATTTGCGCGATCACACTGGCCTAATTCAGCTCGTGGTAGATCCAAATACTGCCGATGCTTTTGAACTTGCTGAATCCCTTCGTGATGAATTCGTAATTCGCGCAACTGGTACGGTTCGCAAACGTGGTGAAGGCCTCGAAAACCCAAATATCCCAACGGGCGATATTGAAGTTGTCGTAGAGGACCTAAAACTATTGAACCGTTGTGAGCCACTTCCGACAAATACTCACGACGAGGGTCAGGAGAGTAGTGAAGAACTTCGTCTCAAATATCGCTATCTAGATCTCCGCCGTCCAAGCATGCAGCATCGTCTTGCTCGTCGTGCGAAGTTCTACAAGTTTATGCGCGATTATATGGAAGAGCACGATTTTATCGAAGTTACGACTCCAATTCTTGCCAACTCCTCCCCAGAAGGTGCGCGTGACTTCTTAGTCCCATCCCGCCTTCATCCAGGTCAATTCTATGCATTACCACAGGCCCCGCAGCAGTTTAAACAGCTATTAATGGTCGGTGGCTTGCCACGTTATTATCAAATTGCGCCATGCTTCCGCGATGAGGACCCACGCGCAGACCGACTTTACGGTGATTTCTACCAGCTCGATCTCGAGATGTCATTCGTAGAAAGCGGTGAAGAAGTGCGCCAAACAATGGAACCACTTCTCGTTAAACTCGCTACTGAATTTGCCGGCAAAAAAGTTGTAACTCCAGAAATCCGCCGCATTCCATACGTAGAAGCGATGGAGAAATACGGCGTAGATAAGCCTGATCTTCGCTATGGTATGGAACTTATCGACCTTACTGACGACTTGAAGGATACTGAATTCAGCGTATTCGCGAAGGCGGAATGCGTAAAGGCTATTTGTGTTAAGGGTGGTGCAGATTTGAGCCGTTCCCAGATTGATACTTTCACAGAAAAAGCCCGCAAACTTGGCGCTGGCGGTCTCGCGTATCTCACTTATACTAAGGACGGAATTAAGTCTCCAATTGCTAAATTCTTAAGCGAGAAAGAGCTCGACGCCATTACTGAAAAGACTGGCGCAGAGGCCGGCGACGCTGTCTTCTTTGGCGCAGATAAGCGCGCAAAAGTTAACAAGGTTCTTGGCCAACTTCGCATTGCTTTTGCTGATCATTTCAACCTCAAGAATCCAGATGAAGTTGCTCTTTGTTGGATTGTCGACTTTCCATTTTATGAGTGGGATGATGGTGCAAATAAATTAGACTTTGGTCACAACCCATTCTCGATGCCAAAAGGCGGCCTTGAGGCTCTCGAAAACGCAAAGACGACCGAAGAGAAACTCGCTATCGTTGCCGACCAGTATGATATGGTCATGAACGGTTACGAGATTTGTTCTGGCGCCGTCCGCAACTACAACCCAGAAATCATGTATAAAGTCTTTGATATTCTTGGATACGACAAGAAATACGTCGAGGCACGCTTTGGCGGCATGTTGAATGCATTCAAATTCGGCGCTCCGCCACACGCTGGCTGCGCTTTCGGTATTGAACGTATCTTTATGGTGCTAGAAAATACTGAGAACATTCGCGATATTGTTGCATTCCCGAAGAACGGCTCCGGTGTAGACTTAATGATGAATTCTCCGTCGCCAGTAGACGAGTATCAGATCTCTGATTGCCATCTTGCAATCGTTGAACCAAAAGAATAGTTATTATGAAGAGCGGTCACAGCCAACGTGGCCGCTTTTTTGTGCTAATATAATAGATATGCAGAAGAGAATTAGAATCGCAGTTTTTATCCTTGCAGCTATTCTCGTTTTTTCGCCATCGGGCACATCTTTTGCGACTGAGCATCGCGATCTATCTGACGAAGAAATCGGGGCAATTTCTCAAAACTGCTCTAGTATTAAAGTCCGTCTTCAACGTGTCCAAAAAGATGATGCAAAAAATCGTGTCTATTTAGGCTCACAATATGAGGCTATCGCGAGCAGGCTAATGTTGAACCTGAACCTGCGTCTAGTTAAGAATGGCATGGCAAATGCGCTCCTCGCCGAGCAGCAGACCACTTTTATGAGTGAACGTGACCGCTTCAAGAACGACTTCATTGGTTATTCACAGGAGTTTGAGACTCTCTTAAATATGAATTGTAAAAATGAACCTCAAAAGTTTTATAAACAGTTGGAAATTGTTCGAGAAAAACGCGCAGATATCAATTCTAGTATGAAGCGCATGAAGGACATCGTATCCTTGCATCATCAGACGATAACCGAGATGGAGGAAGAGCTATGATTGACGAAAACCATCCACAACAAGTCGAAGAGCAGGAAGAAAAGCAGAGAGTGATTCACGGCGGCAGGAACTTAATGCTCTTGGGTATAGGTTCAGTAATCGTTGCATTAATCACTACATCCATCAGTATTTTTATCTATCGCTATACTGGCGATATTTACCTCGATCGTTCACGTCCGGGTTATATTGCAGAGGGCGAAAAACACGACGATGAAGATGATGGCGATGAGGATTTCTCGAATGAAGGCGTTGTTGATAAAAAAGTATTAGATGAATATCTAAAAGAGCTCGAATCCATCGAAGGACGCATTAATGCGCACGAAAACAACTTCGACGCTGAGCCACTAACTGATGACGCTCTCGGTATCTATGGATACTACGAAGAGGAAGATTATTCAGAAGAAGATTAATTCTTAAAGATATTTCTAAACCAGATATCGGCTGGACCGGCAGTAATAAGAACCACTAGCCACTTTTTATTAATCAAATCACGAACGGTATCGGCTAGAATATTATTTGCTTCAGCCTCTTGTGCGATTTCTGGATTGTCAATATAACCGAAAAATTCTTTTGGTGATATAATCTTCAAACTTGGATCTTCGCGAGTCAAATAAGTAGGCAGCCAATAGAGTTTATCTACGCCGATAAATGCATCTTTGTATAGCTCTTTAACTTTATGCTGTCGCGTATTTTGATGAGGCTGATAAATTACCGCAAGTCCCTCATATTCTTCACGCTCTTTAAGCTCGAGTGCCATTTTTACGGTAGCTTTAATTTCCTCTGGGTGATGTCCGTAGTCAGAGTAGGCACCATCTGCTATTTTTTCAAAACGTCTACCTACGCCAGGGAAGCGATTAATTTCGTGAATAATGATGTCATCTCCCAGTCCAGTAATCTGCTTAAGAACCTCCAATGCCACGCTTGCGTCTTGTCGGCGCAACTCGCCAACGAGGGTAATTCTGTTGTCGATTGTTGTATTTTTTACAACACTACTACTTTGCTTTTCAAATTGTTCGAATGCCGCATTATATTCTTCTCGGGTAGGGTAAATGTCTGGATGGTCGTAATCTATGGTTGTGATTGCGGAAATAAAAGGGTGGTAAGCTAGGAAGTTTTTGTCATATTCGTCGGCTTCGTAGACGAAATACTCGGACTGCTCGTCGAAAATACCACTTTTTGCCCAACCCAATGTAGAACCGACTAGATAGCTAACGGGGATATTCAACTGTATCATTGTCCAAATCAGGATAGAGGTGGTCGTAGTTTTGCCATGCGTGCCAGCGACCGCCAACATCTTTAAGTTCTTTTGGCGGATAACTTCGGCAATAAACTCATCGCGCTTTGTGCACTTGATGCCCAAATTTTTGGCTAGCGCAAGTTCGGCGTGATCTTTTGGCAAGGCAGAAGTATAGACAAACCAATCGATGCCGCCCTCATTTAGCTTTTTTCGAAAGAAGCTGCCATCTTGTGGGCCATAAGATACATCAATTTTTCTCGATTCTAGCTCTTGGCTGATTGCGCCACGTTGCAAATCTGAGCCAAAAACTTCAAACCCGGCATCTTGCGCAAATTCTGCCAATGGGCCAATGCCAGTCCCAGATATTCCAGAAAAGTAAACTTTCATACTCTAATTATACTTTAAAAATAGAAAATATTTTTTTCAGAAAAGTATTCGCTTTTTAAGGTTAAGCATGTTATAATTGGCTTAGTGTAGAGTCGTGTATCTTATATTAACGGAATCAATTCCAAAAATTTTTGCATTTTTATTAAATTAACGGAGTTGAGTGTTTGTATGAGTGCTGGGAGGCGCAATTCACTTTTTCGCTTTAGGCGAATAATACCAATATTTGCAATACTAATCGCGGCCTTATTGGCTAGCGGGCTTTTTGGTTTATTAAATAGCAATAATTATTCACAAATATCCTGGGAAACAGAATCACAGGGAAACAATATCTCTATTTTGGCGGACGATGCAGCCTTCCTATCTGACGTCAAAGTAACCAGCACAAAGATTGACGACAAAGACATTTTAAATCTCGCAAAGCGTACGGCGGGTCAAAACTCCGACAATGTCTTAGCTTTTGATATTACTTTTACTGATAAAGACGGCAATGAAAAACAGCCAAATTCATACGTAAAAGTCACAATCAATCCGAAAGATTACAATCTCGACGCCGAACGTTATGCGCTTGTTCATATTGACGGCGAGAAGAACGCAAAGTATATCGGTAATATCGCGGCCTCTAATGGATTGCTAACTTTTTATGCAAATAGTTTCTCTATTTACGCCATCATTCCAACCACTCAGACCGATCAGCAGAGATATGCTAGGTACACTTACGAATTCTATGTAAACGACCAATTGGCCGCAAGCCAGATAGTTCGCAATGGCGATATTCTTAATGCTCCAGCTGCGCCATCACTAGAACGCTTAATTTTCATGGGCTGGTATACAGAAAACGATAGAGTATTCAATGGCTTAAATTTGGCCGTTAATATCCCAGACGATACCACAGCAGATAAGACCATAAAGCTTCATGCTAGATTTGCCGATAAAATCTATTCCGTTCTATTCTTTAACCCTCAGGGTAATGTCCTAGCAACCAAGACCGGTACGAATGGCGACAACATTAATACGGATGATATCCGTCACGAGGTTAGTGCTGGCCACTTCGTAGATGCATGGACAACTGATGCCTCTATCCTTGATCGTTACGTCGGCTGTGGCAACGATTGTGAAATTCCTGATGACGAGGTTATACCAAATCAGATTACTGGCGACATTACGATTAATAATGAAAACATAAGACTTTATCCAATCATCCGTTCCGTAAAATGGATTCATTACCACCAAAACGATGACGATAATGATAGCCATACCGAAGCTAGCTATACGGCATCCGACTACGCTTTCTATGGCCACACGGTGAGCGCTCCAAACAACCCTACCCGCAATGGCTACGATTTCGTTGGTTGGGCAAGGGACGAGCAGGGCACTAATATGTACGACTTCAATACGCCACTTACGTCCGACATTGATCTTTATGCTATTTGGAGGCCACGCACAAACACGCAGTATCGTATTATCTTTTGGAAGGAGTCTCTCGATAACGGACACTATGTCCCTGGAAATTACGATTACGCTTCATATATAGACACTACTGGCACCAGTGGCTCAATGACAACCGCCACGCAGGCGCAGATTAATTCCGTCCTGAGCCAGAGTAATATGACCTATTACGAGCTGGATCATATAGGTGATTCTGAGGCTATTCATGGCGACGGTTCTACGATTTTGGATGTCTATCTAAAGCTTAAAGTATATACAGTGAACTTTACGGTGGAAACCAGAAGCGGCAACCGATACTGTTTCAACTATTACAATGCCAACAATACGGCAACCACTACCTGTCAAAGCACCAGCCACGCCACAAACGGTAATATGACGGCGGTATATACGGACACGAACGGCAACACTCATGACTTAACTCAGGGTTATAGTTTCCAGGCACGTATGGGTGAAATCATCAGTGACCGCTATCCTAGTGCTGGCGAAATAGAGCTTACCTATACTGGAAACGCTATGCGCAACATTAAAGCGTATGCATGGCGCGCCGTTGATAACAATCCAAGCAACACTACACGCGTGTCGAAGCCAATTACGATGACCGAAGACTTATTGTTGTCCAATAAGACAGGCGGAACAACGCTCTATATCTTTGGTGCACTATCTACTACTCCAGTTGATGTAAACTATTGGTTCCAAAAACCAGATGGTAGTGGCTATGAACGTTCAGAAGAATATTCCTTCACTGCTAACACTCCAGGATCGCCTGAAAACTTTAATGGTCGTGTTGTTACTGGCTATACGCTTCTAACAAATACCCCATCTGGCTATGAAGGATCCAGCGGTAATACCAGAAACTTCTATTACAATCGCAACACATACTCACTATATTTCTATAACTATAACGCTGCGGGTAATACGTACAATAATATTCGCCATGGCGCAAACTTAACTCTGTACGACTATATCCCAGCTCGTCCGTCTGGCCTAAGTAACGCCTTTACATTCCAAGGGTGGTACACCACGCCAGAGTATATTGACGGCACGGAATTTGATTTAACATCGGACGTGATGCCGATGAGCGATCTCATGTTGTATGCAAAATGGGAGAATACAAACTATGTGACTGTATCGTTTAATCCAAACGGCGGCCAGCCAATTCCGTCCCAAAGAGTCCTATATGGCAATACTGCCAGTGTAGTAGATGATCCGGTACGCGTCGGATATAGCTTCGTTGGTTGGCGTAAGACTGACGGTGCGTTCTTTAGCTTCGACAATATCATTCTTGAAGATACCGAGCTCGTGGCTAGCTGGGTCCCATACGATACGATCTATGTCCATTACAACCCAAATGGCGGCACTATCTATAACCAAGATGATTTGTCTTACGTAGATACCTCCACCACGGCCATCCTGCCAATGCCAGATGTCGTGCCTGAAGGTAAATACTTCGTAGGTTGGAACGTAAATGGTCGCATTTACTATCCTGGGAACGTCGTAATGATCCTATTGTCGGATATTCCAGATGGCGGAGATACTCTTACTATTGTTGCGGAATGGGGCAAGGAAGTCGACAAAACTTCGTATACTTATAACCCAAATACGGCTACAACTGGGGATGAGACTACATTCGAGCAAGAGCAGAACGAAGCGTTTGTCGTGAAGTCTGCAGAAGAGCTCGGTTATAGTAAAACTGGCTACACGTTCAAAGGTTGGAACTCGGAGCCTGATGGTTCTGGCGTTTCGTATGCCGTCGGTACTCAATGGGCCGCTGATAATCGCGCAACATTGCCAAACGTTCTCTACGCTCAGTGGGAGATTAATTGCTACACCGTAACGGTTTACCATCAATACGAAAACGGCACCGAGTATGACGCCACTCAATCCTTCGAAAAATGCTTCAACGAAACATATGAGACCTCGCCTTCGACGAAGGATAGTACATACTATGGCGCGGTAACTAGCGGTGAGCCAAGCGGTACTATTACCGATAGTGATGTTTCGGTTACTTATACTTATCGCAAACGTGATGCATTAATCACTGTTTATCACTTAGACGAAAATGGCAACACTCTTGCGCCAAAAGAAGAAATTCCGGTATCGTTTGATGACGCATATAATATCTTGCCAAACTCGGAATTAATCCAATTCTATAATTACACCGCGGACGTTCCTACTACTGGCACTGTCAGTGGAGATGTGGTAATCACTTTCACATATACAAAGAAAGAATTCACTCTTACTGTCAATCATCAATATGAAGACGGAACCAAGTATGATGAGTCTACTACGGACACCTATCTATATTTGGATCAATACACTGCAACCCCATCAACTAAAGATAATAACTACGAAGTTGTAAATACAATTGGAAGCGCCACTGGTGTAATAAATGGCGATACTACCGTAACGTTTGTTTATGCAAAGAAGCAAGCGACCATTACTGTATATCATCGTGATGCGCAGGGGAATAACCTAATTAATCCTGTAACAAGTACTGCAGAGTGGGGCGATCCATACCATGTTTATCCAGATGCGGATTTGCTGGTAAGCTATGACTATTCTGTTGAGGGAACGGAAAGTGGTACAGTGGGTGGCGACGTAGTTGTCGTATATACATATACGAAGAAGACCTTCCAACTTACCATCAATCACATTACTAATACTGGCGCGACATTAGAGTCTTCTACTGACTCATATGAATATGGCTATCAATATACGACGAGTCCGATTACGCGCCCAGATTATGAGCTAGTTAGCGTAGATGGCGACGAATCTGGCACGCTAACCAGTAATGTGACGGTAACTTACACCTACAAGAAAAAGACATTTACGGTGACCGTTAATCATATCATTGAGGATGCCGACAATATCACTGAAACAATCACTGTAGAGTATGGTAATCCATGCCCAGCGCAACCAAAATCCAATTTGTTGGCGGAGTACAACTACACCGTTGGCGGCGATCCGTGCGGCAACTCAGTTACGAGCAATATTACAGTTAACTACAACTATACTCGCAAACACTTTACTCTAACAATTCGTCATATTGATGAAACTGGCTCCACAATTATTGCCGACAAAACTGAAGACAAAAAATATGGCGATGCATATAATGTTGCCGCAGACGCAAGCTTGTCGAACGCTTATGTATGTACAACTAGCGACAATACTATGGGAACAATTTCTGGCGACACTACAATTACATTTGTCTGCGCGAAACGTCATTATACTGTAACAACTCATCATATCTATGCTGACGGCAGCGAATATACCGAGGATGTAACGGATGATTATGAGTATGGCGCTACTTACACCACTCGACCACTAACTAACGATGAAGACTACGAGTCGACTCTCGCCGATGGTTCAGTCGCAAGCGGTGAAGTTACGGGCAACATTGAGGTAACGTACATTTATACGAAGAAAAAATACACATTAATCGTGAAACACGTTGATGCTAATGGTGCAGAACTAGCGGATACGACTACGACTACTTTTGAGTCAGGATCTGCTTATGAAACTCATCCGGACGCAGATTTGACTGCAACTTACAACTATACGGTTGATGGCGCAGAGTCTGGCACGATTCGCTCCAACTTGACAATTACCTACATCTATACGAAGAAGCAATATACTTTAACCGTCAAGCATGTTGACGCAGACGGGAACAATCTTGTGACGCCACAGATATCTCAAGTAGAGCATGGCTCAACCTATACGACCTCGCCAATCGCGGAGTTGTTGGTCAATTACAACTACACCGTAGATAAAGACGAAACCGGTACGATTTCTGGCAACCTTACTGTAACTTATACTTACACCAAAAAGATTGCTACAGTCATAGTTCATCACGTAAATACCGAAGGCGAAACAATTGCTGGTGATGTTACATTTACGGTAGAGTATGGCGAAACTTACACCACTACTGTTGCGGACAATATTCCAGCAAACTATGAATTCCTCTCTAGGACAGACAACTATACCGATACTGCATCCCAGGCTAGAATTGAGGTGACCTATACGTATCAGAAGAAAGATCCGTCTCTAAACTCAACAATTTCTATCATTGATGGCGATGATACTATTACTAACGACTCAAAGAAGAGCGACTACAAGGTTAACTATACGGCCAATGTAGACGATTTCATCGGCGATGCTCAGATTGTAATCGTTAACCAATTACCGTATTCAATTGACCCAGACCAGTCCAATCTCGATGGCGGCGTTTACGACCCGGCAACTAACACGATAAAGTGGATTGTCGACATGGAAGTTACAGAAGCTCCTAAGGCTATAGCTATTGAAAAGAACGTTAGCGTCGTATTTACTTACGTAGTAAGCACCGATCGCGTTGCTACGAATACCGTCGAGGGAACTATAACTCTGGACACGAATAAGACTCGTACGACCAGCGGAAGCGCAACTCTTGCAGTTAAGATAATGGGATACGCAACGGTCCACTATTACATCGAAGGTACCACTAATAGCGTAAAGAATGACGATCATCTGTCTGGTTTAGTCGGCGATACGTTCAGCGTAGAAATCCCAGAGATTGATGGCTATGAAGTCGTCAAAGTTGAAGTACGCGCCGCGGCCGTAAATACTTATACCTTCAAAGATCAGGCTCAGGAAATAGTCATTAGCTACCGCGCGCTACCAGAGCCAGAACCAGAGCCAGAACCAGAAGAGCCAGTTAATCCGAGCACAACTTCAGATATTAATCTTGTTCCAGTATTTGGCGTATTTGCTGGCGTAGCAATTGGCCTCTTCACGATCCTCCGCCGTCGCCGAATCTAATACTATGTTATAATTAACATAGTATTATGGGTGGAGTCGCTAAGAAGAGCAAGCTGAAGCAAGCTTTGTCGAAGATGTTCCATTTTAGCACTTGGAAATTAGTCCTAGTATTAATTTTGATGTGTTTCGTTGCGGCAACCCTCTTGAGGATCGACCATATCCGTATGACGGAGTTAAAGAATGCTGTCATGGAAGCTGATGCCAGCAATGACGACGAAGCAATTGCAAGCTCGCTTGTAGAGCTACAAACATTTACGCGCACTCATATAATCTTTAATTACTTTGATGAAAACGGAGAACAAAAGATTATATTCGGTACCGGTGCATTCTATCTTGAAAATCAGTATAATCGCAAAGCAAACGAGGCGCTTAAGGTTGCGCAAGAAAAAATTAACCAGCAGGGCGGAAATATGAATGAATACAACGTTCATAAGAAAGTGGCAGAAATATGTGACGCCGAGGCTATTAAACATGGTTGGCGCTATCCAAACATTAATTACATAAACTGTTTCGTAAATGAGCTGGCGAAATATCCAGAGGCGGATCAGTTGACTGTGGCCGCATCGGCGAATCTTCCGTCGACAGATTTATTCCGTTATGATTATGCATCTCCAATGTGGTATCCATGCGCATCTGGCATCGTGATACTCATTTGCGTAATCTTGCTAATTATTGTATTAGTACGCTTTGTTATCTGGATTGGGCTCCAAATTGCTATCTTTGCCGTAAACCATACATAAAAGCTTACGTTTTTAGAAAAATACCCCTTAAAATCCCTTGACAATAGTTTATAGGGGTCATAAGATAAGAGTATCAACTAACGGAGGAAAGCTTTAAAATGGCTTACGAACATACCAATTCAAAAGGTGTAAAGTATTATCTTCACAAGTCCGAAGTAACTCTTCGTGGTGGCAAGCCACAGACTATTTACTTCTTCACAAAGACTGCGAAGAATGCTAAGGGTACCCCATGCGACCTCCCAGCAGATCGCGAGGTTAACGAAAATCCACGCAATGGTTTCTTAACCGTATCCCGCAAAAAATAATAGCTTTTCGGATATAGATTGATAGGTTACACCCCTATGGGGTGTAACTTTTTTGGTACAATAAATATATATGAATAAACCGACCAAAAAACAGGCAGCCCTACTTAAGTTTATCGACGAATATACTATCGAGAATAATGCCTCGCCATCTTATCGGGATATTCAGACTGCCCTTGGTCTAGGCTCGGTGGCGACCGTTGCTCAGCACATAGATAATTGCGTTGAGGCCGGTTTTTTGAAAAAGGTCCCAAATGCCGCCAGATCACTTGAAGTAATACCGCTTGAAGATTATAAGGAAACGACGCAGCTCCTAAAAAGAAAGATACAGGACCTCAGCCAGAAGCTTGAGGATGGGGAAGAACTATCCGAACAGAAAGAGCAGTCTATCAGGGACGACATTATCACTCTCCGTGCTGCGGCAAAGATACTTGGGCTTGACGTTTAGGTTTTATTATTGCATAAAATATGTTATCATATAGGTAATGAAGAAAGAGCCAGGATTCGGATATAGGGTAGCACTCGTATTTGGCGATGCGCTTGCAATCGTCTTTTCTTTTGCGTTCGCATACTATTTTCGCGTAAACATTGATCATCGCGCATTCTACTTTACGGCCGAAATTGGCGATTTTGTATTATCGATGACCTTATTATTGCCTGTCTGGTTAATTATTCTTTCTTGTCTCGGTCTATATTCCAAAAAGATTCTTTCTCGCCGCACTCTTCAGGGGTGGAGGCTATTCATCGCCTCTCTCGTTGGCATGATGGCTATTATTACCTACGATTTCTTCGCCTCAAGTTCCATTGCGCATGGCTCGCTTTTCCCAGTGCGCACGATTGCATTATATGCACTTATATTTAGTTTTCTGGCCTTAACAATTGAGCGCTTCGTCGTGAGCCAACTTCGTCGCATCATGAGGCGTCACGATATGGGGCTAATTCGTACAGTGGTAGTTGGAAACAGCGATAATACTACTCAGCTTCTTATGGGGACCTTCCCGGAGAGTGGCTTCAAGATTGTCGGCGTCGTGGCAAACAACGAATATATTCCACAAGAATGGCGCAAGCGTAAATATCCGAATTTAGATATTGCACTCAAGAATCTTCGTCCTGATGCGATTATTCATACTGATTCAGAACGAATCGAAGAAACAAACAAGATGGCAGTCGAACATCATGCATTGTATTATTATTCGCCGTCAGAGAGCTCTATTATTACGCTCAGTGGCAATGTGGAGTTTATTGCTGCTACGCCTATCGTTTTGGTCCGCACAACGCCTCTCAACGGCGCTGCGCGCGTCTATAAACGTCTCTTAGACATAATTCTTAGTATTTTACTTATCATTGTTGCCGCAATTCCTATGCTAATCATATTTATTATTCAGAAAATTATTGAACCGAAAGCCCCGGCAATCTACAAAGACACTCGTCTCACGCGCTTTAATAATGAATTTTCTTTGCTTAAATTCCGCAGTATGAAGCAAGAATACTGCGGTCTCACCCCAGAGCAGGCCTTCGAAAAAATGGGGAAGGCGGAATTATCTGAAAAATACCGCAAACAGGGCGATTACCTTAAAAATGACCCACGTTATACGAAGTTCGGTGCATTCTTGCGCAATACTTCATTAGATGAGCTTCCGCAGTTCTTCAACGTTCTAAAAGGGGACATCTCCCTTATTGGTCCAAGGGCGTTGCAGCCAGCAGAACTAAAAAATTACGGCGATCGCGGTCTTATCTTGTCCGTTAAGTCTGGCCTATCTGGTCTAGCCCAGGTATCTGGCCGCAGGAATATTTCCTTTAATGAGCGCCGTTCTCTAGATATTTATTATGTCCAAAACTGGACACCCGCTTTGGATGTCCAGATTTTCTTCCGTACTATCGCTAGTGTTCTACGTCGCGACGGTGCTAAATAACTATTTGTGATTTTGCATATCCTCGTGGGTATGATTCTCATGTTCTTTTTGCTTCAGATCGTCCTCGTACATCTTGCAGGCTTCTTTTTTGTATTCCATTGGTACCTGCTCTGGATCCAATCCAAAGGTTGCAATCCATTCTTTGACTTCTTTTTTCGCGGCCTCTTTGGCTGCTTCGTCATCACATTTTGCAAAAACACTAAGTATTAGCTTTGGGTCGTACACCTCGTGTCTTACGTTATACTTTTCCTCTCCGCCAACAATCTTACGATAAGGCAGTTCCGACGCCAAGTTAGTATCAATAGAGGAATGGCCTTCCGTACCGATGCAGAATGTTTCTGGGTATTTTGCATCTTTCGCGGAAGTGCAACTAATGCTAACTTCAGAAGGTTCACTTGCGTTTTGTACCATCCAGACATTGTAGGTAACTTTTACGTTTTCTACGTCTAACATAAAAGAGATGGTTTTATTGTTTTCTTGGCCGTATTCTTCGTAGGTTGATTCGCGAATAACGGCATTTATTTCCTCATTCTTATCCAAGTTATAGCTTTGCGTGAGCAGTGTCCTTAACTGATGTTTTATCATAGAATAATCGTGGCCATTAATGGAGGTATCTTCGGACTTTTGAACCGCTTTTTCATTCGAAATATCGACTTTCGGGTCATCGCTAGTAAAAAAGCCTATTATGAAGCTTAGGGCCACAATTATAAATGTAAAGCAGATAAAGCCTAAAAACAGGATTATCGCTCGTTGCCTTGTGACATCTACTCGATTATTTTCCATATTCCTCCTAGAATTTTATGTAATCATCCGTATAGGCAAAGGTCCAATCATGATCATCAAGCGTATGCTTGCCGACATTCGCAATCATTGGACTATCCCATCTTGCCGAGCATGATGATTCGCCAACTATGAATGATCCGTCATCGTTAACGCCTAAGACAATGCCCGTATGACCATAGCCGGAGTTAGACCAGCTGAATACTGCATAAGGCCGCGGCTCTGTGCCAGTAGGGAAGCCGTCCCCCTTCATGTAGCCTACGACTTGCGCGCCATCTCCTTGTATTTCGAATCCTGCAGGAATATCTACATAGGTATATACGAACCATTTCGTGAACGATACACAGTTCTTTAATACACCATCGTAGCTTCTGCCGTCAGAATCTAGTGCTGTACAGTTATTGGACCAGCTTCTAGTTTCACCGTTTTTGGCCGTCATAGTCCTGTACCACTATCGGATTCTGGAAGAGCCTCCCATAATTCATCCATCAAGCGTACAATCCAGCTCGTATCTTTGCCTGGGGCTAATGCGCCGTTATATGTATCGATATACAGGTGTGACTGAGTGTTCTGAGCGCATTGAGGAGCGCCAATCTTTGTTAGTTCATCGCCCGCTTCGACATGTTGGCCATCTTGTACTACGGCTGCTTTTAGATCAAGGTGACCTAGCCAGTAATAGTTACCATCGTCTCCCATTAAACCAATCTGTGCACATTTGTCCCACCAGTCTTGGTTAACGCCATTTTTATACTCGCCAACGTATTCAACTGTGCCCGCCGTAATAGCAACCACAGTCGCGCCCGCAGAGTTATAATACATGTTCGAGAAACCAGACTCGCCGCCATAGTCATCGGCAGTTGGGTCTTTCCCGGTGACCATTTCCATCATGATACCCATATCTACTGCATGGTAATCGTGGTGACATGTGCCAGGTGAATAATCGTTACATGGAAGCCTCGAGAGCACTGATTCGCCAGGGAATGTGCTAGCATTCAAATAGTTCGATTGTGTTGCTCCAGCAAGAGGGAAGGCATATTCTGTGCCGTCAATCGTCTTCTTTGTTACGCCCCCAATTGTTCTGTCGCAGCAGGCGCTAGAACTTGCGCCAGCAATTCCGTTGCCTTTTGGCACATTGTCGGATCTTCGCTGTGTAATTGCCGGGCTCTAGATTGTCGTAAGAGCCAACATGTAAATCTTCGCCGTTTAGTTCAATAATTGCAGTACTTGGCGTAATATTAAGACTTAGTATTGCTGGCTTTCTAGCCCCACTTAATAGCGGTACAAGAATAAAACCTAAGATAATTAATGCCGACACGCCGATGCCGACCAACAAAAAAATAAGAATTTTTTTGTAGTTCCTATCAACGACCTCCATATGCTTCTATTTTAGCATAAGCAGGAATGCTTCGAGGCGATAATTACTTCAGATTTCTTGAATTCTTTTTATCAATTATATAGAGAGGTCTAGCCTGAGTTTCTGCATGAATATGCGATATATACAACGCCGTAATTGCCTGAGAGACAAGCACTAAACCTACCAAGAATGAGATAAAGATACTTAAGCAAGTTGTACTAGTCCATTTTAGCTGCATTGGATCGCCAAGAATAAACTCTTCGATAATCACAAATAAGCCGAGAATAAAGGATGCTACGGTAATGAAGCCACCTATCCAACCAAAGATAACAAGCGGGGTAGAGGATAAGGAAATAAAGCTATCAATTGCCAAATGAAATAGTTTGCTGAAATTATAACTTGGCTTTCCCGCTAAACGGTTCCCATAAATGTAATCGATATAAACTTTTTTGAACCCCATCCAGTCCATTAATCCGCGCGTGATACGGCCATGCTCCGTTAATTTTCTGTATTCTTCTGCTACGCATTTATCAATGAGACGAAAATCTGTACTCCCAGGAACGGTATCTTTTACGCCCATTACGCCAAGCATCCAATAGAATAATTTTGACCCCATTTTAGCAATTAGGCCGTGCTTTTCGTATTTGCCGCGTACCCCGATTACAATTTCTCCGCCTTCTTCCCATTTCTGAATAAAATCATGGATTAGTTTTGGCGGCTGCTGTCCGTCGGCATCCATTGTTATGATGGCATCGCCATCCGCCTCATTAATACCAGCCGTTAGTGCAACTTCTTTACCAAAATTTCTTGAAAAAGCCAAAACTTTGACGTGCTTGTCTTTTTCGGCGAGTCCTTGTATTATTTCTAGGCTCTTATCTTTGCTCCCGTCATCCACGAGAATTACATCATAGTCGTATTTGAGTTTTTCTAGTTCCGGTAAAAGGAGGGAATTATAGAACTTCAAAAACCCTTTTTCTTCGTTGTATATAGGGATGACAAAAGATATCTTCATTTGCCATGAGTATAGCATAATCCGACGAAAAAGACTAGCATTTATGGCAAAAATGTGATATAATATACAAATTGTTACTAAAAGACAATGCACTTTTACTCAAAGGAGATGATTGTGATGATTAGAACGAATTATCAGATCAATGGAACCAATCCTGCAACTTTCATGACGGTCTCTGGAACGATCTTTTTCCAGAAGAACCTGTCCGTGGAAAACTACTCGCTTCGCTCTGCCACCATTGTCGATGATGTGCTGCGCATGACCTTTAAGCCCTGCAATCTTCCTGATGCGCTGATGCATGGTGAACACTTCATCGAGATGAGTCCGCAGAAGGATACTTACGTAGTAATCAAGACTGTCCTGGACCAGGGCGATCGTAAACATGCTTTCTATTGCATCGTTGACAGCGTTGAACTCGAAGGTAAGCTTTTCTTCCGCGTTCGTAAGTATGCGATGCATACTGATGGTAAGTACGAGAACTACGGCATCAAGTACAGAGCGGGTGAAAACTGCATTCCTGAGGAGGGCTTCAAGCTCGTCAACACTCAGTACTCGAACTGCCACGACGGAATCAACGTCTATAGGCAGGCATCCGATGATATGTAAAACATCTCATCTTCATCTCGGTCGGCCACGGGCAACCCCCGTGGCTTTTTATAGCATAAGCAAAAATAACAAAAATACGCTACAATGTAATTAATGTTATATTCCCCAAAAATTAATGACGCCATTCGAGTGGCGGCTAGTGCTCACGAAGGCCAATACCGTAAAGGTTCATCAACCCCATTCATTGTGCACCCAATTGCAGTTGCCCTCATCACTCAGAAATATATTGACGACGAAGATACTTATGTTGCTGCGTTATTACACGATGTCCTAGAAGATGTTCCAGAAAGAACATATTCGCGCACTGATATGCTGCATGATTTTGGGGCGGATATTGTCGGAATCGTCGAGGATGTAACTGAGCCAGATATCACGGAGCCGACCAAGGAGGCCTGGCGAGAGCGTAAACAGGGGTATATAGATCATCTGGCAGAAATCAGTGATATTCGTCCGCTTATTATCTCTTGTGCAGACAAAATTCATAATATGTCCGAAATCATTAGGGAACACAAGAATACTGGTGGCGAAATATGGAAAGCTTTCCATGTTGGCCGCTCTCACGAAATATGGTTTTACGAGACCGTCTTGGCTGTGCTGAGACAAAAAGTACTTCCTCCAGAGGCGATTGAGGAATATACTAGTATTCTGACCGAACTTAAAAAACTTCGTTAATATGATTACTATCGAAACAGAAATCGTTAAGCGCCAGAAGGTTATTATTCGCACGAGTATTGTCGGTATTATCGGCAATTTTTTCCTAGCGGCTTTCAAGGCTTTTGTTGGAATACTTACGAATTCCATTGCCATTATTCTTGATGCCGTCAATAACTTCAGCGATATGCTCTCATCTATAGTTACAATCGTAGGCATATTGCTTGCAAATAAGGCGCCAGATCGTCGCCATCCAATGGGGCATGGTCGCTATGAGTATCTAAGCACGGCTATCATCGCTGTGATTATTATCTATATTGGCGTAACGGCAATTAGGGAGTCGGTTAATAAGATTATCAATCCAGAAGACGTAAGCTATAACGCTCTATCAATTATCATCGTCGCCGTCGCAATTGTGGTCAAAATCTTCATCGGCATATATTTTCGAAAAACTGCCAAGAAGGTCGACTCCGATTCTTTACACGCGTCCGGTACGGATGCACTCTTTGATTCCGTTATCTCTTTTGCCACATTGGTTTCTGCAATCATTTACCTAACAACTGGATTCAAAACGGAGGCTTATCTCGCTACCATAATTTCGGTATTAATTATCCGTTCTGGTCTTATGATGCTTCGCGAAATCTTCAGCGTAATCGCAGGGGAGCGCGTCAGTCCGGAGCTATCAAAGAACATCAAGAAATCCGTCTGCGAAGTCCCGGGAGTTAAGGGCGCATTTGACCTGATGATACACGACTATGGGACCCAGATGGTTTTTTGCTCGCTCAATATAGAAGTAGAAGAGTCACTTACCGCACGCGAAATAGATGATATCTCACGCGAAGTACGCCGTAAGGTATTCTATGGCTACCATATCTACATTAGCTCGGTCGGTATTTATTCCATCAACACAGAGAGCGAAGAGATTAACAAAATGTATCGTCGCGTAAAGGAGCTATTGTCTCATTATGACCACGTAATTCAGATGCATGGCTTCCATGTGGACGAAAAGAAGAAAGAAATCAGCTTCGATGTGGTACTAAGCTTTGATGTAAAGAATCGTCGTGCATATTATCTTGCGTTGAAGCGACACCTCAGGAAAACCTTCCCAGATTATTCAATTAATATTGCACTAGATTCTGACTACAGCGATTAGCTTGTAATTGCCGGCACGAACTGAAATGCGATTTAATCAAGAATAAAGAAAGATGTTACGCGAGTAAACATCTTCGAGCCAGAAGCACAATACGGATAATCTTACTATTTAAGGAACGCGCGCCGGCTAGCACTAAGTATGATGCGGCTAGTAATTTATTAAAAGCACGAGCTCTATCTTTTCGCGCTACAAAAATATCCCCCGTTCAACGGGGGATATAGGGTCATTTTGCCATCTATTGAATTAGCGGCGGCGGCGAATTGCTACAAATGCGCCTGCTAATAGGAATGCGCCACCAGCGATTGATACTGGGAGGATGCTCTGACTATCAGTCTTTGGGTTTGCAACGTTGCCACCATTGACTGGTTTTGGAGTGTCACCTTCTGGCGTTTCGGTTGTGCCCGGATCGGATGGGGTTGGCTCGGTAGGAGTTTCTGGGACTACTGGGTCGCCACCTACATCTTCGCCATCTTCTTTTACGGTGAAGGTAATCGTTGCAGAAGTTACCTTGTTACCAGCTTTATCGAAGATTTCGGCGTATGCGGAATACTCACCGCCCTCAATATCGCTAAGTTTGTGGGACTTAGTAACTGCCATTGCAGATAGGCTACTAGAGGTAATGGTGTCCGTAACCTTAGTGTAATTGTTGTCGCCAGTCTTCTTGTAGTACCAATCGATTCTATCGAGACCACTTTCGTTTTCGTTGACGGATACGGATAGTGTTACGCCATCTTCGGTGATTTCGGAAGCCTTAATGTTGGTTTCGAGAGCTGGTTTCGTCTTATCGATTTTATTTACAGTAAAGGTTTTGTAAGCGGTTTCATTATTGCTGTTCTTTAGCCAAACTGTATAGGTACCATTCTTTGAAACTGTTTTCTTTTCAGCGATAGTCTTACCGGCGGTTGTTAGATTGGTCCAAGCTGTTGGAGTTGCCACTATGGTTCCTTCGCCAACAAAGCTCTTCTGGATATTATAAGCAGAGCTGCTTGCGTTAATGGTGACGGTAACATCTTCGTTGGTCCATTCGGTAGGAACGGTTACGCTATTAATCTTAAGATCGGCGTATTTGTTAACATGGAAGCTAACGCTACCCCAGCCATAGTATTCATCCCAACCTGGATTACCTAAATCTTCTGCGTTTAATTTAAGATGTTCATAGACCTCACTATAGCTAGCACTTGGATATTCCATCTTGATGTTTGCGATTGCGGCAGCCAAGAATGGGGAAGAGAATGAAGTTCCGTCTACATGGATGTAATAGTCTTCATTGTCATCATATGCGGGCAAGGTTAAATCTTCACCAGGTGTGGCAAAATCTGCCCTAACACCATGGTTGGAAAACTCACTAGAGAATTGATTGGAACTATTCACGGAAGTAGCAGAAATACATGCTGGTGCGGCTGCAGGGTAGTCGATAGAATCGGCAGATTCGTTGCCAGCTGCAGCTACTAATATTGTGCCCTTTGCTTTTGCTGCTGCCATTTCTTGATCGATATATTGCATCGCCTCGGCAGGAAGATCTTTTTGCTCAATGCCCAGGCTCATATTTATAATGTCCACCTTGCCTGCAATATCGGAGAGCGCATCAAACAAATCGTTAAAATTGCCGTCGCCTTTATTATCGAGAACTTTAATTGGGATAATTTTGACATTCTTTGGCGTTGATTCGGCTATTGTGCCCGATACCATCGTGCCGTGCCCATCGTCGTCTGTAGGGTCATTGTCATCGTTAACGTAATCGTGCGCAAGCGTGAAATCTAGGCGATCATATTGTGAACTTTCGCTAAACACCTCATGATTCTTATTGATGCCAGAATCTAACACAGCGACACTAACTGTATTTGTTTTAGATTCCAAGGAGTCGGCATAAACATCCATTTTCATGGATTTTACGCCCCAGGCTTGTGCGCCTTCTTTGTCACCGGTGAATTTAAAACGGTTACCTTTCAACTTAAAGTTGAGGATTGCGCTACTATCATCGGCGTTAGAGATAGATTCGTAGCCTTTTGCGGTGTCTTCTATAGTTTTGTATTCGACGATATATTTGCCGGCAAGCGTGCGTTCAAATTTAACAATTGTAGGATCGTTTTCTAGAACAGAGACGTCTGGAACATCAACGATAATAGTTTTTGTTTTTAATGACTCAGATACGCTATCTGCGGGTACCTCGGCGCTTTTACTAATTACTTCCGAGATGTCATCGACACTCATTTCGTCGAAGTTGACCTCTTCGGCGGCGTGCGTATTTGATGTTAGCGCAATTACTGAACCGGCAACTAGACCGACGCCGGCTAATGTTGCGGAAAAAAGCGCTGACTTTTTTCTTCTATTCATGAAAATGACCCTTGTTTTTAATTTTTATTTTGACCTTTTATAAGCTAATTATAAGCACAACCAAAAACGCGCGTCAAGTACGATTTTTTAAGGTTTTTTGAAGATCGCCCCTGTTAAAAAGAGGAGCCGTCGTATTTACAATTATCTAAAAAAATAGTAAAATAACCACGAGTGGAATGTGTGAGATAAACAAACAATTTTAAACAAAACTTAACACAAAAAGGTCAAAAATGGTTTTCAGCAGGTCAGCGAAAGCCAGCATTAAGAAAAAAATTGCAAGAGCACTCTCAATTGCCGTGCCAGTGGTTATGGCGACTGCTTTTGTTTTTAATGCAGCTTTCTCTCAGACTGGTATGAATATACCTGTCCAAGTTGAATGGAACGACCAGGACGCCTCATTTAGGCCAGGCAGTGTAACGCTTGAACTCCTAGATGGTAGCAATGTGGTCGAGACAATCACCCTCACTTCGGCCAATCAGGATCAAACTGATAGCAATAAGTGGGTAGGTGTTTTTGATTCTGTCCCATACAACGCGAATTACACCATCAGAGAAGCTGACGTGCAAAACTATACGATTACTGCCAACAATCTTTCCCCAAATACTACCGATACTGTTGCAGTTTTGAATTCACAAAGCAGCACTACGACGACTAGCCAGACGCTTGGCGATGTAAACTTTGTCCTAATGAGATCAAATTCTGGCACTTACTATCTATGGACATTGGAGAATTACAGCGGAGCAAAATACACTCAGCTTATAAATGTCCTGAAAGACGTCACGGGAAATAATAATTTAAGCGTTAATGCGTCAAACTATAAAACCACGCTTCCATCTTCTTTCACTATTTTCACTCTATTAATATTCAGTGAGACTGCAGAAATAAGTGGCTCCGAAGGCAATATTTCATTAGATCATTCCTATATTCTTACTAATCGTATTAGTAATATTTATTACGGCAATGTCGTCACTGGTACTAGTGATGCGGTTACTTTCGAGAACGTTAACAACACGACACATTATAGCCTTACTATCCATCACATATACGAAAACGGCGACGAATTTGCGCCAGATGTCGTGACGCAATATGAAGACGGTGATACATATACTGCCACGCCAATAGACAATGACCACTATAGCCCAGAGCTTCAAGGCGGTCAGGCTACTGGCATTATCACTGAAGACATGGAACTCACCTATGTCTATCATCCGCTTTATCATAATGTTATTTACCAATTTACCGGCGATGTAGCCCCATCGGGAGCAGACGCATTACTGCCTGCCACGGAAGAGCATCTCCATGGTAGTACTGTAGCCGTCGCGCAAGACCCAGCTGCAACTGGCTATCGTTTCCTTGGCTGGAAGATCAACGGCGCCGATGCTGGCACCTCATTTACGATGCCGACCGAAGACGTAATTATTACGGGCTCCTGGGAACATTTCAATGGATACTTTACTCCGGAAATCTCCAAACAAGTTGTCAATGCGCCGGAGTTCTACCGCGCGCTCGACACCGTTCCGTTCGAAATTACCGTTACGAATACTGCAGATTTCAACATCTCAAACGTGGCCGTCAACGAATTATTGGACGGCGCCATATTCTCGAGCGGGCAAGGCTACCAGGTAGATTCTGATGATCAGGTCACTATCCCAACTCTAGCTGCTGGTGAATCTATAACATTATATGCATCATATGTAATTCCAAAAGATCTCACGCAGACAATTACTAACACGGCAAAAATTACCTCAGCGACCGCCGACAATTATTATTATTTAGATGATTCGCAAGAAATTACCGCAACCGCAAGCTTCGACGTTCGAAGCACGCAGGACGACCCCGTCCTAACTGGGGTTCATTCAAATGGTACAATACTTTATTCTATATTAATGATCGTAGGAGCGGTCGGAATAGGAATAGGTATTGTAAATAAAAAACGTAAACAAAAAATATAAAGAAAGGGAGAAATGAAAAAACTTTCATTTGCCGCTGGCGTATCTGCTATCGCTCTAGCAGTATCAACGATTTTTCCAGTGGCCGGCGTATTCGCCAACACAGCAACATATGACGATAATAACTATACCGTCACACTAGAGAGGAATGTTACCAATGTTCACAACCCGGTAACAAACATCTTCACTTATACCATCACTCCTGGCGCCGACAACCCAGGCACGGCAACTGGTTATCCAACGGGCGCCACGATTGAATTCAATAACACCGCGCCTACTGGCACAACCGCTACCAAGACCACTACACTAGACTTTTCTAATGTAGACTATGGAAAAGTTGGTGATTATATCTTTAGAATCACCGAAAGCGCATCCTCGGATAGCACTAACTACCCAGTCGATACTGCAAACAACGACTATCTTGTCGAAGTACGCGTACGCTACCATGTAGACGGTAACAACGTTCCAGACAACAGCATCTACGAAGCATCTATGGTGCTCCTAAATAGCTCCAACGACAAGGTTCAGAAAGCTTCCTGGACTAGTGGTGCTGCATTTACCTATATTGAAGCAACCGCTATCACTACGGGTAACATGGCAGAAAAAGACCATTGTTTTGAATATACGATTAGCATTCCTGCAACTGGCGCCGTAACCTCACAGTCTACATACGCCATTAATTCTGATACGACTTGCTCCGGCGGTGCAACCTCAATCCAGGCCGGCTCAAGCGCCACAGTCTATCTTCGCCACGGCGACACTATTACGATTGGTCAAAATAACGGTTCTAACCAATTGCCAGTAGGTGCAACTTATTCCATTACTAAGGTTGGTGACGAAGAATATACTACCAAGATGGATAATGAGACCACCAATACTGTAAACAAGACTACCGTTGGTGTCACGGATCCAAACTTCAATACCAACAACAAGACTGCAATCGAGAACAACTACCAGTCCGATCCATTAACCGGTATCGTTACTAACTTCTGGTTCTATCTCGTTCTTCTCATGATCGGTGCATTCGGTATCTTCTTTATCATTGCACGCCGCAAAAATGACGACGAAGAAGAGGCTTAATAACCAAGAAAGATAAAATAAAAATATGAACACGAAGGTCTTTCTAAGAAAAAACCGTAATTGGGTACGCCTAATAGTGAAATCCGTAGTGCTGATTCTTGTGCTGTGGCTGCTATTCGGTGTCTTGATTGGCCTTCGACGGGTAGAGGGCGTATCTATGTCTAATCGCGTAGAGGACGGTGATCTTGTCCTATTCTCCCGTACGGATAAGACATATTATCCAGACGATGTCGTGCTGTTTGAGCGCGATAATGAAACGCACGTTTCGTCGATACTAGCCTCCCCCGGTGACATTGTCACCCTAGACGAAGTTGGGCGCCTGTACGTAAATGACGCGCAGGTGTCCGACCGCGTCGTCTACAACTTAAACGAGGGAGAAACACCAAAGATTAGCTTTCCGTTTCGCGTTCCGGAGGGAAGCTACTTCTTGCTTAACGGAAATCTCGAAGCCATGGATGATTCGCGCAGCTTCGGGGCAGTCTACGCAAAAGATATAAAAGGAAAAATAGTCACTATACTCAGAACGAGGTCAATCTAATATGAAGAAAAAGATTTCAGAAGTTGTTCGTCACCACCTCGAAGATGTGGTCGACTTAGCATCAACGGCGGTTTTCCTGCTGCTATTTATAGTAGGGTTTTACGCATTGTTTGATATCCATTACGTACGCGTAAGTGCAAAAATGGATGATGAAATTATTACGCTTGCTCCAGACGACGATAAAGAAGTTGATTTTAATGAACTACACAAAATCAATCCAGAAATCAAAGCTTGGCTAAAAATTAACAATACAGAAATAGACTATCCAGTAGTTCAAACGTCGGACAATACAAAATATCTCACGCGCAATTATCGTGGAGATTTCGCCACAGCGGGAAGTATCTTTGTGGATTATCGTAACCACGGTTTCAAAGACGACTTTACGCTGGTTTATGGCCACCGCATGGATGGCAAGCTCATGTTCGGCGGCATCGCATCGTTCGAACAAAAAGATTATTTTGACAGTCACGAAAAGGGCGTTCTCTATACCGAAGATGCCACTTATGATCTAGAAATCATGGATTATGCCGTTATCGACGTCAATCGCGCGACTATATATAATCACGAAGATAATCTTAACGGCAAAAATGATGTGATAATAAACGAAATTCACAACTACGCGCATCAATCACGCTATGTCGAAGTAAAAGAGAAGGACAAAATCATTGTTCTCTCAACTTGCGATAAGGATTCGAAGCATTATCGCAACGTTATCCTCGCAAAGATGATCAAAAGATAAAAACAATAAAAACCGCCCCATAAAGAGGCGGCTTTTTGAAAGCTAAAAAAATGGCTCCCCCGGTCAGACTCGAACTGACAACCTCGAAGTTAACAGCTTCTTGCTCCACCATTGAGCTACAGGGGAATGTAATCTAAGTCTACTAGTTTCTCAGAAAAATGTCAAGATATAGAATAAGCACTTGCATTTTAATGTAGAAAGTGCTATGCTGAAATCACAAAAGGTCAAAATAAAAACATAAAAAGAGAAAAATATGAAAAAACTCCACACTTGTGCCTTTTTGACAGCGGCCATTGCTAGTTTGGCAATTCCGTTTTTTGGAGCAACCAATGTAAGCGCGGCTGCTTCTGTGTCATATAAGGACTTTAGTCAGCTCGATACGAAGCTGAATAATACTTATGCTTACACAAAAGTTTATTGGACAGACGATACAAAAATCACCGTCGTAAAAGCAGCCGGTAACGCAACGCTCGGCGAAGTCACCAAGGTCTCCGATCATATCTATAGAAACTACTCCTACATTAAGCAGGGTGAGAGCCTCACTCTATTGATTGAGGATAGTACGGCCGTAGATGCTCAGGGCAAAAAGATGGACGTGCTCTACAAAGTTTCCGGCGTTAATCCATGGAATGAAGGGAATGATAATAACGGCAACCCGAATTCCTATGCGATTATTTCTTTGGACACTCAAATTTATGGCTCTTCGGCAGTCACTCATCCACAAGATGATTTACATACTATTACGGAGCTAAAGGCTGGCGATCCAATTGTCGCCTGGAACCAAGCACACAACGCAGACAGCCTATTTACTGTCCAATTCTGTAAGAAGGGTACATATGTTGCATCATCCGATTCCTGTACTCCAGCTGGCATCAATAATGTCAGCTCGGCACATTGGGACTTTGACGTGCCAAACGCTAATCGCGATAGCAATGGCAACATTACCACCTATGCGAATGAGTTCTTGAAGGGTAACGAGGGTATCGTTCCGCAAACCGGCTCGACTACTATTTATTATGATAAAAATGCTAAAGCAACTGACACTACTCTACGTATTGCTGATAATGGCTACTCCGTCGATGCAATCAATGGCGCGAGCTTTAACGGCATCTATTACGCAAACTCTATCTTCGCAGTAACCACCGGATTAACTAATTCCACTTGGACCTATCGCTATGGCGGTACGGGCTGTGGCGCAGGTTTCATGTTCGGTTCTGCAGTTCCATATAGTATGCCAAAGCCAGTTAAGAGCGTAGACAAAGCTAAGGCAAAGAAAGGCGACAAGCTTACCTTCAAGATTCGCCAGGAAGTACCAAATAACTACTCTTCCGAAGCCGACATTACTGCATTTATGTCTCTCTGGTCGAATTACAACCAGATCGTTCGCAGCAAACTATACACTGGCTTCACGATTTCTGACTCCTTCGACGAACACCTCATCCTTCCATCCAAGGACGCGATTAAGGTTGCAGACGAAAACGGCAAAGACGTAACCGCCAACTTCACGATTACAATTTCCGGCAACACCGTATCCGCGGTCGCAAAGGCTACTTCTGGCATTAATTTCTATGGTCATATCTATACTGTGACTATTCCAACAACAGTTAAATCCCCAATCACGGTCTCTCCAATCGAGAACTTGGCAAAAACCGTCTATACGCCAGAAGGTGGTAGCGATATCACGTTAATCTCCGACCCGGTAGAAGTTAAGATTCAGCATACAGTTACTGTCATATATATCGACGATGAAACCGAGGAAGAACTCGCGGACGGCTACGAAAAAGATTATGACCACGGCGCTCATTATGACACTGAAGAGTCTGATGAAATCCCGGATCACTATGTGCTCGTAGCGGACCCAGACAACGCAAGCGGTACCGTAAACGATGATATTACTGTCGTCTATCGCTACACCCCACCATATACTGTTACGGTTTGTTGGATAGACGATGAGACTGGTAAAGAATTCGTCGAATGTACCGAAGAAGAGTATGGCAAGGGTGACGAATATACCACCAACCCACTAGAAGAGAATCCAAAAGATTACCAACTAGTAGGCACTCCAGATAACGCAACAGGTACTGTAAATGGAGACGTAAAAGTCATCTATCGCTACCGCAAGATTAAGAACCCAAAGACTATCGATGGTAGCTTCGGCGCATTTGTAGTCATCGCGGCATCTAGCGTTGCAGGCTTTGGTCTCTACTTCGGCCTCAAGCAGCGTCGCTAGTCAAACAATCGTATTTTTCTCAGACAAGACGGTCATCCTTTATGGTGGCCGTCTTTTTGACTCCAAGATAAGAAAAAGTTATACTAAACATAAGAAAAAAGGAGATTAATATGTGTGGAATTGTGGGCTACGTTGGTAATAAAACCGCTCAGAATGTACTACTGAGTGGACTTAAGCGTCTCGAATATCGCGGCTATGATTCCGCGGGTATTGCAACTCTCGATGATGATAAGGCGCCTCATATCGCGAGATCTGTAGGTAAGATATCAGAGCTAGAACAAGTATTGTCGGCAAAGCCGCACGAAGGTCATCTTGGCATCGGTCATACTCGTTGGGCAACCCATGGCGGCGTTACGGTTACGAATGCGCATCCTCATCATGCAGGGAATATTTATCTTGTCCATAATGGCATTATTGAGAATTACAAGGAGCTAAAAGAAAAGCTCAGCTCTTATACTTTTGCTTCCGATACGGATACAGAGGTTCTTGCTGCGCTTATCGATAGCAACTACAAAGATGGCACTACGCTCAAGGATGCAGTTGCGAAGTCACTAAAAGAAGTCCGTGGTACTTATGGTATTGCCGTGTTCTCGCCAGAAGAGCCAGACACGATTGTTGTTGCGCGCCTTGGCTCGCCACTTATTATCGGTCTCGGCAAAGACGAAACCATTATCGCATCAGATGCATCTGCATTGTTGGGCTACACTCGTGAAGCCATCTACCTCAATGATGGCGAAATCGCAGTCTGCAACAAAAACGGCGCCGAAGTATTCAATCTAAACCTCAAACATCTCAATCCAAATCCAGAAAAAATCGAAGGTGACGTAGAACAAATTCAAAAGGGTGGCTATGATCATTTCTTGCTCAAAGAGATTATGGAACAGGCTACAACCCTGCCAAACACGCTTTCTGGTCGCGTCGACGCAAAGAGCGGCACCATGCACCTAGGCGGCCCAAACCTTACCGAGAAAGAGATGCGCGATGTTCGTCACATTGTGATTGTGGGCTGCGGCACTGCATATTATGCCGGTCTCCTTGCCTCGTATTACATGGAGCAATTAATTCCAGATATTACAACGGAAGTAGTAATCGCATCCGAATACCGCTATCGTTCCTTCCATCTACCAAAAGAATCCATCGCTCTTATTGTTTCCCAATCTGGTGAAACTGCCGATACGCTTGCATGTCTCCGCGAAATCAAAAAACGCGGCGTAAAAACGCTTGGTATCGTAAACGTAATTGGCTCCACGATTGCGCGCGAAGTAGATGGTGGTACTTATGTTCACGCTGGCCCAGAAATCTCTGTTGCATCCACAAAAGCATTCACTGCTCAGGTTGTTACAATGTTGATGTTTGCTGGCATGCTTGCAGGCTACCATGGTGGCAACGTCGAACTCATCCATAAATTCGCTAGAGAATTGTCTATCCTTCCAAAAGAGATCGAAAATACCCTCAAGACTCATCGCGAAGAAATGGAGCAACTCGCAAAGAAATACGCAAAGTACAACGATGCGCTTTATCTCGGTCGCGACACCGCATATCCAATCGCTCTCGAGGGCGCCCTCAAGCTCAAGGAAATCTCCTACATCCATGCCGAAGGCTATGCATCTGGTGAGCTTAAGCACGGCCCAATCGCTCTCGTTGATGAGACCTTCTTTGAGGTGTTTGATATCCTAGATAACTGGCTCTACGACAAATCTCTCGGCGGTCTCCACGAGGTTCGTGCTCGTGGCGGAAAGGCCATTGTTCTCACAAACAGCAAGTCAGACATCGAAGCAGATGATATCGTTCGCGTAGATAGCAAGATTGAGCTCTTGATGCCAATCCTCCTCAATACGCTCCAGCAGTTGTTTGCATATTATGTTGCAGTCGAACGCGGCAACGATGTGGATCAGCCACGCAATCTCGCAAAATCAGTCACAGTAGAATAGTATGTCAGAAAAAAGCAAACGGAAAAGACAGGCAAAACGCGACGCTCGCAATATAGAGCGCGAGCGCAAGCGTGCCCTGAAAGAAGCGGAGCGCAAAAACGCCAACTATCCGCGTATGTCGCTCCGTTCCGTTTGGTATACCATGAGGATCTATCGTAAGGCGGTCGGCGCAAAGCGGTACTTCTTCTGGATTTATAGCGCATTCAATTCTATCGTGCCTTCAATCACGGCATTGCTATTAGGTGAAGCCACCAACCAACTCCTTCACGCCGTTAATACGCAAGATTTTACGCCGTTCGTATTAATAGCAGTATTAATGTTAATAATTCAGCTCATTAATACGGTTTTGCGCGAAGTCAATAATATGCTTTCGCTCACGACTTGGCAGGATGTCTATATATATGTCAGCGAGCATCTAGCAGAGAAGTATATCGAAATCCCATTAGCTACGCGTGAGAGCAAAGAGTTCGCGGACAAATTCGACCGCGTGCAAGATTTCGGTTCTTCTGTTGCGAGCGTCTCAAATAATGTCATTAATATTGTTTCTTCTGTAATCGGCCTAATCGCTGTGCTCGTTTCTACTTTTACGGTTTCGCCAATCGTTGCCATTATAATAATTCTTTCATCCATTCCGTATTCAATTCTCAGCTTGCGTCTTGCCGCAAAGCAACGCCGCAACTGGCGCGAATTCACAAAAGATCGTCGTGTCGCATTTGCAATTCAGCAAAAAATTACCAATTCAAACTCTGCGCTCGAAATTGAATTAAACAGTCTCTCAAAACAGCTTATTTCCCAGATGGTCAAAGCGCGTCGCCGCAGTCAGGAACAAGATATCGCCGACGTAAAATCATTCTTCTGGCCAAACATTAGCTCGCGCGCCGTCGAAGATATTGTAACTTACTCTGTATTGCTATTCATTTCGTTTGAAATTATGATTGGCAAGTTCGAGTTTGGTGCCTTCATGACCGTCCGCACGCTCCTTAGCAACTTAAATGCGAACATTACTTCCTTGTTTGCAAATATCGCAAGTGCAAGCGAGAGCGTCGTTAACGCTACGGACTTCATGGAATTCATGAATACTCCAGCTCGCCCAACCGGTGCTGTAATAATAAATGACATTCCAAAGATAGAATTCCGCCACGTCTCGTTCACTTATCCACGTTCGCGCGTAAAAGCCGTAGACAATGTCAGCTTTGTATTAGAACCTGGCGACAGCCTTGCTATCGTCGGCGAAAACGGTGCCGGCAAGACTACAATTATTAAACTCATGATCGGCGCATATAAACCAACCGATGGAGAGATCCTTATCAATGATATCCCGTTCGAACAAATCGAACGCGTATCTTATCTCGAGCAAATCGGCGCTTTATTCCAGGATTATTCTCGCTACGAATTCGCAACGCTCGGCGAGAACGTCTGGTTTGGTGACGTTACGCGTCCATATAGTCCACGAACAATTAGGGAAGCACTCGACCTTGCTGGTCTCGGAAGTCTAGAAGAAAAATATCCGAATGGCCTCAACCAGGTGATGTCCAAGGACTTTGATGCGCAGAATGCAACCGATCTTTCTGGCGGCCAATGGCAACGTCTTAGTATCGCGCGCGCATTCTTCCGCCAACCAAATGTCTTGATTTTGGATGAGCCTACCTCTGCTGTCGATGCGAAGTCCGAGTATATGATTTTCAAAAACATTCTCGAAAGACAGAAGAACAAGACTACGCTTATTATTTCGCACCGTTTCTCGACAGTTAGAAAGGCGGAGAAGATTATTGTGCTAGACCATGGTAAAATTGTAGAAAGTGGCACGCACAATGACCTGATTGCAAAGAACGGTTTATACAAGGAAATGTTCGAACTTCAAGCGGAAGGTTATTACTAAAAAAGGGAGGCAAATGCGTAAATTTCGTAAATTCATGTTCATCTTAACAATCGTCTTCGCGGTTTTGACCTTTTTTGGTCTCGTAATGTTACTCGTATCTTCAAAGGAATTAGCAGATTCATTCTTTGATTGCATTATCTTGTTGATTTCTGCGGCATCGATTGCGATTGCAATCTTCTCTCAGCTTGCTGCCGACAAGGAGCAACGTCACATCGAGAAGCTCGTCCATGAGGTAAACGCAATCGAAAAGAAAACCCAGGAAGATTACAAAACCGATGAAGGTATTCGTCGCAAGTTGGACAAAATCTTAAGTCTCGAGGAAGAAATCTACAAAAAAGTTGGCGGCCGTAAGGATGTCAAAAAGGTAGAGAAGAATGGAAATTGAGCTAACTGATTTTTATTCTAGACTCGGTACGATTGGTATAATTCTCGCACTAGGTTTTTTGCTTGGCAAGCTCAAACTCATCTCGCCAAAAACGAATAAGGATCTAGTAAACTTGTTACTTACGGTCTTTATGCCGGCTTCGCTATTCGTGGCATTCCCGGCGAGCTATAATGATGAAACGTCTGGCATGTTTTTGTCTGGCCTCGCTGGCGGCTTCATTGTAATGACGGCCGTAATCCTTATTTCAAAACTAATCTTCAATAGAAAATTCTTTAAAAACGAAAAACAGCGCAGCGCAGCACAATTCGCTCTAGTGTTTAATAATGCCACATTTTTAGGCTATCCAATCATTGCCAGTACTTTTGGCGAGCAGGGCATTATTCCGTACTGCGGTTTTATTATCGCATTCAACATTGCGTTATTCTCCTATGGTGTCTATTTGTTCAAGCACAAGATTGATGGCAAGCTAGTTCTCAGCGTCATCACGAATCCAAACATTATTGCTGTCATTCTTGGCGTAATAGTATTTCTAACAAGTTTCAAGCTACCAAGTTTTGTAAAAGACTCTGTTCAATTTACGAGTAATGCTACGACGGCGCTTTCTATTATCTGCGTAGGTTATATGTTGAGTAATGCAAAGTTCTTGAAGCTCATAAAAAAATGGAAGCTCATGCTTACGGCCCTAATTCAGTTAGTTGTTGGCCCGCTCGCGACCTGGGGTCTTCTAACGCTATTAAACTTTCCACAAGAAGTTATCGTAGTTTGCACCCTAATTCAGGCACTCCCGACTGCAACCAGCCTCGGTTTGTTCGCATCTAAATACGGCGGCGACGAAACTGAGGCCTCGGAGCTCGTTACTATTTCCACTGTTCTATCGATTGTTACAATGCCACTCATGGTTTCGTTATTATTAATACATTAAAAAGGAGACAAATATGAAACCTTTTAGATGGTGGGAAAAGTTACTATTAATATTATTAACGGCGCTATTTATCCCGAGTTTCTTTTTTACTACGGTGTTTTCAATTAAGCCGCTAGAAGAAGATCCGCGCTTCTTCTTTATTGGCATTGCCATCTTTGTAGTCAATATGGCGATATTCTTTGGCCTTCTAAAAATCATTTCAAAGTATTACGATTATCATAATCGCAAAGGCGTAAAGCTCTTCTTTTACTTAATCGTTTTGATTCCGCTTCCTGCGACAATATCTTTCCTTGCATTTTATGGCCGCTTTGGGCACATACTAGTTTATCCAGTGCTAATTTATGCGTATTACTGGTTAGTCGAAAAACGCTTCGGCAAATTTAGTATCAAAATCGATAAATTATCCGACGAACTATATGTGGGGAACCTGGCTAGTTCCAATGTGGACATTCAGGTGATCGCAAAGAACAAAAAAGTCAAAAGCAGTACTGATGAAATAAAAGTTGGTGACATTATTCGCATTAAGAAAGACGACGAAACAATCTTGACGCTAGACGTAATCAAAAACGACAAGAAAAGCAAAAAGTAATCTTACTCTCCAATCTTCTCGTGAGCGGAGTTCTCGTAGTATTGCTTCATCAAATCGTCATCATAATATTTATCTAATACTACTTCTATCGCATTAGAAGCTGGCTGTCCTTCGGCTCTGGTTCCATAGCGGAATAGGGCAGAATACGAAACGACGTGGCTAAGCAGCACGAATATTAAGAAAGTCGGCATAATAGCATTACCAATACGCTTCGGAATTAGTTCAATCAACTTAGAAAGTGCAGGATAAACAAGCTTTACGAATGCTAAGCCACCCAATCCCCAGAAAAGCATGAATGGAATTGTAGTCCTGCCCATAATATTCAAAAACTTGTCTGAATAATCCCAGGCATTAACCTTGAAGACGTATTCGCTAATCAGGCTCGTAATCACTTCGGCGGCGCCACCAATAAAACAAGAATAGATATAAGTCAGCCACCATTTGCGCTCCAAGTTGCGGCAGAGTAGCACAGTAAATGCTAAGAAGCCTAGACCATAAACTGGGTTAAATGGTCCATAAATAATTCCTTGTCTCGATAGCCATTCTCCCGTGCGGCAGACAGTCAGGATTTCTTCATAATACACGCCAATCATGCATCCTATGATATAAAGCAGAAATACCTTATAGAAACAAAACCCTTCAGCAAAGACTTCTTTCTTTCTCCTTTTGGCTTGTTTCTTGCTATATATGATATATGCTATTAACGCGGCAATTCCTGAATAGAAAATCCATCGCGTATTATATACACCTAGAAAATGATGCGCGATGGCGTAAGCCGTAAAATACAGCGCCAACCCAGCCTGGATCGCTACATCTTTTGCTTCTATTTTTTTCTTTTTTGTTTTCATATTTCAAAATACTTATGCTTCTGTAGAAACTATATCATATATTTTTGCCTCAGCCTATTGGCTCGCATCTTATGGTATGATAAGTGCAGAAAGGCCAATACAGACTATGGAACTAGAAAACATCGTTGATAATTTAATAGCCACATTAAAGGAATTACCTGACCGGACGGAAATAAGCGTTTGGGGGCTATTAAAAACTATCGATGACAAAAAATACACAACTAAAGAGTTGATGGAGATTTATAGAGCATTTATTAAAAAGTGCGAAGAACAAAAAATAGATTTATATTTTCCATACGCCGGGCAAGTCGTAGGACATCCATTTAATACGCCATTTGTTAAAAGATGACAAAAACCAAATTGTAAGACTATTAATAGCCAAAATTATAGAGCTAGATTATGGTTTTGGCATATTTCTGCCGTAAAAATAAAAAATAGCCCTTGCGGGCAATCTTGAAATGGTGGGGGCACCTGGGCTTGAACCAGGGACCAATCGGTTATGAGCCGACTGCTCTAACCACTGAGCTATGCCCCCATGCACTTAAGTATACCACACCCCTGATAGATGACACCTAAAAAACGAGTGAGTTTTAATGATATAATAAGCTTATGCTAGAGAAGGTGAAGACTCAGCTACGCAGGCTTCGTTACTATACGAAGAAAGATATTTTGACGCTCAATAATATCGTTCTTTTTGTGGCTTTAATCTTATGTCTTTTCTGGACTTGGGGCGCTATCAACTCCATGTCTCGTAACTGGGCGCTAGAAGAGAAGCTCAAGGCGAGAAAGCTTGAAGAAGCCAAATTGCAGCTAGAGGTAGAAACCCTAAAGCTCGAACAAGAATATTACAAGACTTATGAATACAAGGAACTCATGGCCCGTATTCGATCGGGCAAAATGCAACCTGGCGAAACCATGGTAATTCTTCCGCAAAACTCCGAACATGCAAAAACGAAATACATCAAGCCAACAGAGGATATTCCAAGCTACAGAAGCAATTTTTCTGAGTGGCTTGACTTTTTATTCGGATAAGTGTAATATATACTTTATCGTCGCGGGGTAGAGCAGCCTGGTAGCTCGTCTGGCCCATAACCAGAAGGTCGTTGGTTCAAATCCAACCCCCGCCACCAAGATTTATAAAAGCCGAAAGGCTATTTTTTTATTGTAAGTAACAAGTCCACCAAAAAGCCCCCACATTGTGGAGGCTTTTAGTTTAGCTATTCGCCTTTGTTTTCGTGTATTTTCTTGCCGTCGTAGGTATAGTACTGAGCCTTACTATCATTCTCTGTAATGAAGTAATGATCGCGCATGGTTGGGTATTCTTCCGAAGTTGCAAGTTTTTGGCCATCTTCTGCACGGAAAATACTGTATTCATCCTTGCCGGTACTCACATAGATGTATAGTTTATCTTTGAAAACATTACCATAAGGATAAGAGCGGCTATCCGTGGCTGTTTTAGCAATTTGTTTGCCTTTATTGCTGTAGATGCTATATGGATCGCCAATCTTGTCGTAGCCGTAATAGACTGTGTATTCGCCAATATTGGTATCGTAGAGATATTTATGGTTAACTCCTACTTTTTCGCCACTCGTGTTGATGAGGCTGTATTCGTCTGCATCTTTTTCTCTTACGCGAGCAATGCCATCAACGGAGAACGAAGAGGCGGAATCAAAGTATCTACCAAATAGTCTCTTACCTTCAGCGGAATAGTATTCATATTTGCTGTATTCAATACCGTCTTTGCGGCAGTCGGAAGAGTAGCGTGTATAGGCCAAATAAACACCGCCGTTAGCTTTGCCGGAAGTCAAGAATGAGCGGCAGCTAACTTCGGCAACCTTGGCGCCATCTTTATAGAAGGTGATACCGTAGTTCTTGTCGTCTTTGTTACGCGCATAGGTGCCACCGTCGATGAACTGGCCGCCACTATACTCAATACCAATCTTTAGGTCGCTATCCAATACGAAGCGCTTATCGTCTTTAGTACAAGATAGAACTTTACTTACGCTGTAATACTCAACGGATTCACAGCCACCAGGAAGATCTTTGGCCTCGCCCTTTACGATAAATTTGTAAGTGCGCTTATCGCCTGCACCATCTTCACTGCGGAGAAGAAGGATATTATCGTCTTTGTCGTAGCCGTAGACTTCGAAGTTGGACTTGGATTCGAACTGTGCAGTTACTTCTGCGGTCAAAGAATTAATGACGTAGTTGGTTGTGCCATGAGAAACAATAACGAAGGTATTGTCGTATTCATCGCTGAGATGAATATCCTTGTCAAGATTCTCGGTAATGGACAAAACGTTCTTGCCGCGATAGTTAAGAATCTGGAAACCCTTAGAATCTGCAACAACCGCAAAGCTATCATCGTAGGTCAGCAACTTGTTATCTTTGAGAACATAGAGCTCTTTACCGTTGCTGTTAAGCAAGTGATCGTCGAGGTTATCGTCCGTACCGACATATAAAGCGCCGCGGCGTTCAATATAGCGATACTTGTCGTAGCCAACTAGGATTTTACCTTCACTATTAATGATTGCGGACTTATCATTTTCGGCGCTACGTACCAAGGCAGTGCCACCAATGATATTGCCTGCGTAGGAGAAATCAAATTCTGTAATACGCTCGCCCTCGTCATTAAATAATGCATAATGATCATTGTCGTCGCGAAGGAAGAATGCATTAGAATCATAAATGCTTTCGTCTTCTTCATCGCCGCCATTGCCGAGAAGAGCAATGATACCAAAGATTGCGCCCCCTAGCACTAATACGCCAAGAATAATGCCGATAATTAGGCCAACTTTACTCTTTTTCTTTTCTGGAGCTGCTGCGCCCATAGACGCTGCTGCAGCCGGAGCGTCTGTTGGGGTTACTGGCGCCGGAGCTGGTGCTGCTGGCACTGTTGGTTCTGGCGCAGGGCCGGCCATCGGCGTAGGCTGTACTGGCGGAACCGGATTGATATTTTGGTTATCCATAAATCCCTTTCTTTATTTATGCCTGTTCACATGCGACGCGGATTAATTCGCTCCAGTCATTTGCTAGATGAGGAACGCTAGCGAGTTCGTAAGTCGTCATATCGTAGCGGATTGCCATAGCAAGCTCTTGTGCGATTAGGCCGGCGTGTGGCGCCATAATTGTACCGCCAAGAATCTTGTTACTTTTCTTTGCTAGAATCAATTTTACAAAGCCCATCATATTATCGGATGTATTGGCTTTCTGGACAGAATCGAGGGCGATAATGACTTTGTTATATTTCGAATCGTGGCGAATGCAGTCATCTTCTGTAATACCAACCTCAGCAATGGCAGGGGAGATATTTGTGACGCGGATAATTCCGCGATAGTCTACTGCAGCCTTCTTGCCACGACCAAGAATGTCTGCAGCGGCTGCGCGTGCTTCAATGAGAGCTTTTTCGGTAGAACTATGTCCGCCAAGTACGTCACCGGCAGCATAGATGTTTTTTACGTTTGTGCGGCAACGCTCGTTAACTTCAATGCCACGCTGCGTGAATTTCACTCCGGCGTTCTCTAGCCCGATGTCGATATTTGGCTGATTGCCAGTACACATCAAAACCTGATCTACGCGAATGGATTTTTCTTGACCGCCACGGAGGAAAATTACCTTCTTGCTTGTAGTGTCTTTTTCTAATGCGATTACGCGAGATTGAGTAAGAACCTTGATTTTTTCCTTGTTGAAGATTTCATCCAAAACTTGGCCAACTTCTTCATCTTCGCGCGGGAGTAAACGTCCTGCAATATCCGCAATAATTACTTCCGTGCCAAGTGTCGCGAAGAATTGTGCAAGCTCACAGCCCGTAGAACCGGCACCTACAATAAAAATGCTCTTTGGTGGGCGAATCATTTCGAGTACATTTTCTGGCAACCAGTACTCAATATCTGTTGGAATCTTAATGCCCGTATCAAGCATCGATGCACCCGTCGCGATGATAATCTTTTTCGCACGGATGGTTTGCTCGTTGACGCTAATCTCGGTGGAGGAGAGTAAATGACCTCTACCATGAAGGCAGGAAATACCGGCTTCCTCAAAGTCCTTCTTGCTGTTTGCTTTAGCACGCTTTAGTGCTACATTTTTCCAGTTGTTAACAGTTGGATAATTGTAACGTAGGCCAGTGCTAGAAAGGCCGAATTTTGCACCGTTCAATGCGTTTTTAAACTGCTGGGTAGCATAAAAAAGCGCACCAAAAGGCACATTTGAGTAGTTTAAGCTCGAGCCACCCCATTTTCCGGATTCAATTAAGGCGACTTTGAGCCCTGATTTAGCGGCAATTAATGCCGCTTCGCCTCCAGCGTCCCCGCTCCCGAGTACTGCCAGATCGTAATCAAAACGGTTCTTCATCTTATATTATTTTATCATGATTCTTGTAAGCAAAAGCGAGATCGGGGTCAAGAATTTTGATTTCGTTATAGATGATTTTGCGTAAATCTTCTTCTGTAACCGTATCCTTATCGGCAATCCAAGCATCGGTCGCTTTGGATACTCGCTCGGCAATTTGCTTCGCCCAGTTTTCGGGTACATTTTGACTCCGTGCGTAGCGCAACACGTTCTGTTGTATACCACGAGATGAATATTCGTAAGTGATTTTTTTCTTCATTAGAAAATCCAATAAACTGTTACGAATGCTGCAAGTACCAAGAAGCCGCTACCAGAAATAATTCTAGCAAAGGCTTTGTTGTGTAGGCGCCATTGTTGGACTTCGATGACGTTGCGACCACTCTTTACGCGTAGCTTTAGAACCAATAATGGTAATACGCTAAGTAGTGTGTATCCTAGTACGGCGATTATCTGATATTGTGCACTTAAATTCAGGATACAGTTCGCGACCACAAAGTATAGCGCTATACTAAGCGGCATCTCGGCGAAGCTACTGAGGAGGCCCAAGGAGAAGGCTTCGACATTGTCATTCGTAGCCTTTGCGCGCCTCTGAATGAAGCGAGTAAAAGATCGTGGAAGCCACAATTCTGTGCTCTTGCCGCGACGATAATAGAATAGCCACATAATTAGTGCGCTTGCAAGGAATATGCCAACGCAAATTACAAGATATTCCGTCCTTAGCGCCCCATTGAATACCGTAGAAATCAAGAAACCAATCGCGCAGACCATCAAGAAACTGATTACGGCCGCACCAATGATATAATGGCGCGCCAAGAAACGAGTCTTACGGCGACGATGGTGACCCATGCTAGCGTGGTATAGCAAAATTAAGCCGCCCAAGCTAAGTTGCAGGGAAGCCTGAACAATACCCACAAGGATAATCGTAGCGATACAGAGTAAATCGCTCATGTTTTAAGTGTACCACGCTTATGGAAATATTGCACTTATGCTTGTGGCTTTTATAAAGAATTTGTAAGATGCCCGCATGAGGAAAATAATAGCAATCATTTCTATCATAATTACTATCGCTATTTGGGCGGGTAACTACTCTTATGCGGAGGCGACCCCATTCTGAATCTCCGCTGTGAATGCCGGCTACAAGAATGACGCCTCGTCACAAAACTATGATTTCATCGAACTCTCGCGCAGTGGCGAGGAGGAGTTTCTGTTGGATGGGTATTCTCTGGTTTATTTCAATAGTTCCGGCAACGAGTCTGGCAAAATCACTTTTCAGCCCGGCCAAACTCTAACGTCCGAGCGGCTGGTTCTGGGTTTTGCAAAAAGTCCCCAGTATTTGGATTATCAAGGCACGACTTATGTCTATAATTTTGGCAGCTCTGGTCTAGCCTCCACTGCGGGGAAGCTTCAACTTTTCCATAACGACAGTCCGATTGATGAGGTTTGCTGGGGTAAACTTATTTGCGAGAACCAGAATCGCAGCTTCTCAACCAAAGAGTCCGATAACTATTCGCTCGTTCGTACGGCGGACGGTTTTACGGAGGAGAAATACTATCCGGACATCAAAGAAGCTATTGCTGATCCCGTTGTTCAGGAAGAGCTGCCAGAATCTTGTGGCATTATGATTACGGAGATTTTTACTTACTACACCGATTCGCCAACGGAGCAGTTTGTTGAGTTCTATAATCCTACCGAAATCGATCAAGATATATCACTGTGTGAATATTCCTATAAAAACAAGATATACCAAATAACTGGCATTATCTCACCGCATGCATATTATGTTTACAAAAATCCGGAGCTAACCTATACGAAAAACCCGACAGTTTTTAATACGTATTCACTATCAGGCATCGATACTTTACTTCCGCACGGCCAAAAGAAGAATACGTCTTACGCGCTCTTTAATATCGGCACGGAGTCGGAAAAGTGGCTCCAAACCTACCAAGTTACCCCTGGCGCAGAGAATGTCTTTCAGGAATTTCAGACCTGCGATGATGGCAAGGTAATCAACCCGGAAACCGGCAATTGTATCAAAGAAGTGGTAGAAGAGGAGCTAACTTGTCCGGAAGGAAAATATCTGAACCCGCTTACGGGCAGATGCAAAAATTTGCCCGCCACAAAGACCACCACGTGCAAAGAAGGATATTATCTTAACCCAGAAACCGGTCGCTGCAAAAAGAACCCAACAGCTGCATCAGCAAAAGAGTGCGCCGAGGGCTACGAGTTAAACCCAGATACGAACCGCTGTCGAAAAATCCGCGAGAATACCGGTACAGAATACCCCGTCGAGGAAATCAAAGAGGACTCTTATGATAATCCGAAGATATTTATTGCAACAGGTGTGGTAGTAGTGTTGATCCTTGCCGGAATAGTATATGTAGTTTATCAATACCGTAAAGAGATAAAACAGGTTATACTAAAGATATGTCGGCGAAACGTGTCTTAGGAATCGATCCAGGTACAGGTATTTGCGGCTTCGGCGTTATCCAGTATGAGGCCCGTAAGCAACCACGCATGATTACTGCGGGCGTCATTACGACACCTGCGCATACGCCACTCGAGGACCGTTTGTTAGATATCTACGACTCGCTAAACCAAATTATCGACGAGACTCATCCAGACGAGGTCTCTATCGAGAAGCTTTATTTCAATCAAAATATCACCACGGGTATAACCGTTGCCGAGGCGCGTGGCGTCTGTATTCTTGTTGCAAAACAGCATAATATCCCGATTGCTGAATATACGCCACTTCAGATCAAACAGACTCTGACTGGCTATGGTCGTGCCAAAAAGAAAGACATGCAGGAGGCCGTGCGCGTCTACCTCAAGATGGAGCAGATCGTAAAACCAGATGACGCTGCGGACGCGTTAGCTGCCGCTATTACGCACGCCTTAATGACTAGAATTGCCTACCGCTGAGCCTCCTCGCAAAGAGCATATGCTTGACAAAATAGCAAATCTATGCTAATATATAAACACGGGCTGAATTAATCCCGAGAATTTTTGCAGTTCACGTAGAGATGAAACACTCTTATGTGGGGAAGGAGTTTATTTTATGGGAAAAACCATATCAAACCACATCTACGACATTTACAAGTACTGTGCTATCGCGGCGCTGATTGCGGGGATATTAATCCTGTGTTTTGCGCCTAATAATAGCGCCGCCAGCACCAATGCAAAGAATGCCGACGGCACAGAAGTCACTTACGAAGCCATCGCCTTATCCGTGAAGGTGGTAGACTCGGTCGCCAATAAGCAGACGAAAGAGGTCGAAGTACCAACGGAAACCGCCAGTGCGATCAATCAGGCGGAGCCCGAAGCTACAGAGGAGACGGAGACGGAAGTGCCAACTCAGCCGGTCAAAGAGCCGGACTATCACAATCGTTATGCTGGAATCGTACCGAGTATCTCAGAATCAGACAGAGACATCTTGGTGCGCCTGGTATATCACGAGAGTAGAGGAATCGGCGGCGAAGCTGTTATGGAGACAGTGCTAAACCGTATGCTGGACGATGAATTTCCGGATACAGTTGAAGGGGTTGTCTATCAAAAGAACCAATTCGAGCCAGCTAAGGGGTTATACACTTATCCAATTAAGGAGCCGGATTCCTATGCGCTATGCGAGGAGGTCGTAGAGAAAGTTTTATCAGCCGATTACGAGCCAATTCTGCCAAGTTATTACCTGTACTTCAATAACTTCGGAGCAGATTCAAATGATTACGAATGGCACGGCGGCAACGTCTTCTACGGATATCCTGCATAACCATGGCCGCACTAGCGGCCTTTTTCTTGTATAATAATAGATATGATTGCACACGTCCGTGGCCAAGTGGCCGAAAAATTCGCTAGCTCAGTAATAATTGATGTACAAGGCGTAGGTTATGAGGTTAGCCTGACGGCAATAGATTTCGAGAGTCTCAACCTCAATGACGATGTAAAACTTTATACCTATCATCACATTCGCGAGCAATCCGAGGAACTATTCGGCTTTACTAGTCTTGCTGCAAAGAAATTATTCGAATTATTAATCACTGTTCAGGGCATCGGACCAAAGGCCGCAATGGCGATTTTAAGCCTTGCTACTCCAGAGGAAGTCCGTAACGCAATCGCCAATGCCGATGCAGGCTATATTTCCAAAGCTAGCGGCGTCGGAAAGAAATCCGCCGAACGCGTTATCGTTGATCTCCGGGACAAAGTTGGTCTCCCAACTTATTATGGCCGCAAGTCTGAACCAGAGCAGCAAGCTCTTCAAGTAAATGATGAAGCACTTGATGCATTAATGGCACTTGGCTTCACGCTTGCAGACGCCACAAAGGCCCTAGAAGGCATCGATTCTGGGCTTTCCGTAGAAGAGCGTATCAGGTTAGCACTCAAGAATCGTTAAGGGGTAGAAAAAGTTTATGCTTGTCTTAGTGAATTTTTTTTGCTAAAATCTTAGACATTGCTCTCGGATCCACATATCGGATTTTGGGGAAAATGTCGTAAGAGAGCATGTCATTACTAAGCAGGAGAACACCATGAAAAAGCGTACTCGCAAGGGGACGCTCCGAGTGGATACACTTCGATGGAATGAATACATCGAAATGTAACAAAAAATGCCCAATCGGGCATTTTTTGATGTTTGCTAGAATACCTATTCTTTTACGCCAGTTTTTTCGCCAGCCTTTTTGAGCTCTTCGTTAATCGTAGTTTCGATGAGCTTCTTTAAGTCTTCTTGAGTATCAGCACTGGCTACATCAATCGCGCGGCCATTAACATAGAAAGCTGGGGTTGCAGTAACTTTGTCGACTTCGCGTCCCATAGAATAATCAAAGTTAATCTTGGTTTCGATTTTGGCATCGCCCATGTCTTTCTCGAATTTTGCGACGTCGCCATCTGGGGCAATATCTTTAAACAAACTTACGAATACAGCGGTGCGGTTAGAGCCAGATTCGGAAATCCAATCTGCGCGGTTGGCGTAAATAGTCTCTACCATATCCCAATAATGATTCTGGAAGCCCGCACTCTCGGCTGCCGCTGCGGCTGCACGGGCGTTCTGATGGCCGGAAATAGGGAAGTTACGATATAGGAATGCTACACGGTCTCCGTATTGTTCGTATAGTTTGTGGATGTTTGGCATTGCTGCTGCACAGCCAGGGCACTGAAGGTCTGCATATTCCACTACAATTACCTTTGCGTCGGCGTTGCCACGAACGTGGTCCCCGATGTTGCCATTATTGTCGTCGGCGGCAATAATCTTCGTCGAGTCGTAATCCTTTACACTAGTAGGCTTTTCTTCTTTATGAGCGGTAGTCCAAACAATCAGACCTCCGAATAGGGCCAAAATCACCAAGATGGCCACAACTGTAAACTTATTCATGTTAAAATTGTATCATATACGGAGGAGAAAAGATGGAAGAGTCATTCAAAGACAAAATGATGAAAAAAGTGACCGCCTGGCTCGATCCGAAACTTGCAAAATACCGTACGCCCGAAAAGAAACAACCCTATGTCCCTAAGACCGAAAAAGAGTTCATTGGCGTCCTAAAACGCACCCCGGAAGAAATACTATCCAACGACCAGCGCAATCTTATTGCGGGCGTTATGACCTTTGACCAGATGCCAGTTTCGCTCATTATGACCGAGCGCAAAGATATGATGTTTTTGTCCGAGGCAGATTTTCTTGGGCCGCTTCTGCTAGACAAGATGTATAAGACTGGTGCCTCGCATTTTCCGGTACTAGACAAGGAGGGGCAAGTTTGCGGAATCGTCCATACGGATAATATAGACCCGCTCACAATCACTGAAGACCAGCCAATCGACCAATTTATCGACAAAAAGGTTTCCTTTGCGCGTGGCGATTATTCGCTCAAAATGCTCCTTGCCGCAATCATCCGCACAAACTCAGACTATGTCGTCATCGTAGATCGTGATGCGCATGTCATCGGTAGCGTTACGCTCGATACATTAATGGCAATGCTATTTGGCCGTCGCGTCAAAGATTCTTTCAACTCCGACGACTCTCCGTTTTCGGTTGCGCGTCGCACCGAAAAGTAATCCGCTTGTGCTAAAATAAAGGTATGTATTGGATCATCTTTCCTATTTTGGCGTCCGTTTTTTACTGCTTTGGCGGTTTTGTTCAGAATTACCTCACAGATGTTGCTTTGCCAAAAAAGCGCGCCGGCGCTTTAGTTGTTGCTCATATTCCCAGCTTCCTCTTGATGCTAGTATTGCTCCTAGCTATTTTCGGCCGCGCCACCTTTATGATGCCGGTCAGTAATGCTTTTGGCCTCGTTCTGGCGGGCGCTATTAATATCATTGGTGCAGTCTATTATTACAAGGCTCTCCAAGAGGGTGATAACACTGATATTACGATTTTTGGCCAGGTTGGTCCGCTTATTTCTCTCGGCCTCGGTGTTGCATTGCTCGGCGAAATGATCACTATCAACCAAGGTATTGGTTTTCTTTTCATTATGGCGGCCACGGCTGTTGTAATTGTCGGCGGCATGAAGGGAAGCAAAAAGCAGACCCCAAACCTCAAAGTCGCGCTCCTTACGGTAATTAGCAGTTTCTTCTCGGTCTTGTCGGACATCGTATTTGCTAAGTTCCTCGGTGATGCCACTGCAAACTATGTGTTATTCGCACAATCATTCTTCTTCTTCGAGCTTGGCTCGCTTCTCGCGGTCATTTTGGCAATTATCTTCTTTGACTCTTGGCGCAAAGCCCTCGTGCGCACTTTCTTCCAGGGTCGCAAGCACAACGTCAATATGGGCCTCCTCATTCTAGACAACACTGCGCTCAGCATTGCAGAAATCCTCTACAAGTTTGGTCTCATTGTTGCGCCGGTAGTTTCGCTTGTTTCACCAATCGGCAAAGTCGCTGGTCTCTTTACGTCGTTCTTCATAACAATCTTCCTCGGCAAGATCTTCCCGAAGTTCATCCGCAGCAAACGCATCACAAAGAGCATCATTGCGCAGTATATGATTGCCGGTGCTCTTATCGTCTGCGGCATCATTTTGATGAATTAGCACTCTTGACCCAGTGACTGCTAATAGCTATACTATAATACATGAGTAAAAGAGACTATTACGAAGTTCTCGGCATCCAGAAGGGTGCATCTGACGATGAAATCAAAAAGGCTTTCCGCAAGCTTGCTATCAAATACCATCCAGACAAAAACCCGGGTAACAAAGAAGCAGAGGAAAAGTTTAAGGAAGTCAACGAAGCTTATTCTGTCTTAAGCGATAAAACCAAGCGTCAACGCTACGATCAATTCGGTCATGCCGGTGTTGGCGGAGCTGGTGGCGGCGCAGGTGGCAATCCATTTGCTGGCGGCGGCTTTGACTTTAACGGTCAGACTTTTAATTTCGACTTCGGCGGCGGTGGTGGTCTCGATGATATTCTTGGTGCAATGTTCGGTTTTGGCGGCGGTTTCCGTGGCGCACGTCGTGGTCGCGATTATCGCACGTCTACTACGATTGATTTCGAAGAAGCTATTTTCGGCACAACCAAAAACGTTTCTGTTGATGGCGAGCAAATCAAGCTCAAGATTCCAGCTGGTATTCACGATGGCCAACAGATCCGCCTCGGCGGTAAGGGCGGCCCATCGCCAGTTGAAGGTGGTCAGCGCGGTGACTTGCTTGTCGAAATTCGCGTTCGCGCCCACAAAACACTCACGCGTGAAGGCAATCTTATTCTTTCCGAATCTACAATTTCTATGGTCGACGCCGTCCTCGGCACAGAAGTCGATGTCGATACCGTTGATGGAAAGATTACAATGAAAGTTCCAGCCGGCACTCAGCCTGGCACAAACTTCAAACTTTCTGGTCATGGTGCGCCAATTCAAGTCGGCTCAACCGAACGTGGTCCGCATATTGTCACGATTAATGTTGAAATTCCAAAGAACATCAACAAAAAACAGAAAGAACTCATCCAAGAGTTTGCGAAGGCAAAGCGCTCTATATTTGGCTAATGCTATAATGTAGTAAATGTACTGCAATAATTGCCATTTCGAATTCAAGGCAAACGACCTAAAATGTCCCGCTTGCGGTAGCGAGGATATAGTTCCGGTTGCCGAAAAACCGGAGAACAAACAACCAGAAGCCACCGCAACACTACACGAAGAAGCGCCGATCGAAAAGAAACGCGGCCATATGCCAACATTTATCATGGGCATAGTCTGTATCATTCTTGGCTCCGGCCTGAGCTATTTTGGCCTAACAAGCTACGACAGAATAAGACAAGAAGGGTTTAACGCTGTCTTTTCTACAGAGGGGTTGGTATATCCTTTTATGGCTCGTCTCGGCTTTATACTTGCGGTATATGGCGGAATGACGATTGTCGTTGGGATAATTCGAACAATTATAGATTCAATAAAGGACAAGAAAAAATAATGCAAGATTTTCTTCTAGACCACGGCGAAATAATTGGCTACATAGGCACGGTAATCATTTTTGGTATCGGCATCATCGCCTCGCTTTTGGATCAGTATAAACACAGTAGTAAACTTCGCAACCCAAAGTACAAGCGCACAGTTGGTGACATTGTGGATTTCAAAATGGAAGAAACGAAAAACAGACGCCGCGGCACGACCATTACGCTCTATTATGCAATCATAGAATTCGAAGACGAGCAGGGCAAAAAATACCGCTACGTCAGCAAAAACGGCATGCCTACATCGGATCGCAAAAATACACGCGTTCCAATTTGCTACAACGTCGACGATCCAACCGATTGCGTTACACAGTTCTACTATAATGGCTATTTTGCAGCGGTCGTATTCCTTGTCCTAGCTATTCTATTCTGCCTACTAATACACCAGGTAGCTAATAACGGGTTATGACGGAATACCGCGATCTCTACGACAAAAATCGCAAACTAACTGGCAAGAAAATCAAAAAAGGCGACCCAATCCCAAAAGGAAAATACGTAAATGTCGTCATGGTTTTTATTCGGAATTCAACAGGGCATTATTTAATTCAAAAACGCAGCAAAGCCAAAAACGGCCTTTATGCTACTACTGGCGGACATGCTAAATCCGGCGAAACAAGTCTCCAGGCAATTTGCTCGGAGGTAAAAGAAGAACTCGGCCTCGACGTCGAGCCGTCCAATTTTCAATTGTATTATTCTGGCCGTTCCGAAGAAGATCAAGTTTTTTATGACGATTATTTCCTCGAACTGAGCCCGCGCCTATTCAACATCAAACCGCAAAAAGAAGAAGTAAGTTTTGTTTGCTGGATGCAACCATGGGAAATCCGCAACTTGTTTAGATGTTGCAGATTTATGGACAACCACTACGAAGAATTCATCAGACTTCGCGAATGGTTAAAAGAACGCGATACTAAAGATTTAAATGCTTCTTCGCGAGCTCGGTAATAACGCGACCGCGCGGCGTGCGTTGGATCATGCCAAGCTGCATCAAGAATGGTTCTAGGTAATCTTCAATTGTCGAAGCTTCATCACCAGTAAGCGCCGCAATTGTGTTCAGGCCTACTGGTTTGTCGCCGTATTTTTCGTACATCAAAGTCAGCATATTGCGATCCGCAGGATCAAGGCCGAGTTCGTCGATTTCTAGCATTTTCAAAGCACCTTGCGCAGTCGGAACGTCAATAACACCGTCACCATTCACGTCCGCGTAATCACGCACACGTTTCAAAAGTCTGTTTGCGATGCGTGGTGTTAGGCGGGAACGCTCTGCAAGCAATTTTGCGGCATCTGGTTTTATGTCCGCATTTAGCAACTTTGCGGAGCGTTCAATAATCTGCTGAATATCATTATTTGCGTAATATTCTAGGCGATAAGAATGGCCGAAACGGTCACGTAGCGGTCCAGCCAAATTACCAGCCTGCGTGGTCGCGCCTATTAAAGTAAAACGCGGCAAATCCAGCTTTACGCTACGAGCGGCTGGGCCCTTGCCAATTACGATATCAAGCTTATAGTCTTCCATCGCAGAGTAGAGAATTTCCTCTACGGCGCGACGCAAGCGATGAATCTCGTCGATAAATAGAATATCGCCATCGGTTAGGTTTGTTAGAATGCTTGCGAGATCGCCAGCTTTCTCGATCGAAGGGGCAGAAGTAGCGCGGAAATTCGCATTCATTTCGTGCGCAATCACGCCAGCCATTGTCGTCTTGCCCAGTCCTGGCGGACCATACAATAATACGTGATCCATTACATCACCGCGCTTTTTAGCAGCATCGATTGCGAGTTTCAGATTTGTTTTGAGACGGCGCTGTCCAATATATTCATCAAAGTTAGTCGGGCGCAAAGAAAACTCAACGGCACGTTCTTCGTTGTCGTCTTCGTGTAGACTAGTGTCAATCACCCTCTCAATTGCCATATCTGTATTATAGCACCTATGGTATAATTCTCTTATAGATGCAGCTCTAGAAACTACATCTATGGTTTGGGTAAAACAGCTCCTCAGGGAGCTATTTTACTGTTCTAAACAAACCTGATTCTTATTCCAAACTCCACAACCCAGATTCGAATCGTGATAGTCATAAAAATCTTCCTCAGGGCGTCTAGTTATCTAGAATCCTGTTCATTGAAGCCCTGCGAGCTCAGCAATAACTTCAACGACAGTCCAAACCATGATTTAAGACACCTTGCGGTGCCTCTTGAATATAAAATGAAACAAAAATAACAGAAAGCATAAGCTCAAAATTTTTACTACACACCTAGCCTAAGGTGTTATAATTAAATTGTCTTAAATCAATTTAATAATTTGCACTTAGGCTACAATTCTGCACTTGTGGCAGCGTTTTGAATAGAGCCCATAAATCCGGGAGTTATTCATCGCTCCGGTTAGGCTGTATTCAGCTTAAGTGCAGAAATTGATTTAAGACATCATGCGGTGTTTAGCTTCCGGATTCATGATGTAACCAACATTTGATCAAAGCAAAGACATCGCAAGATGTCTTATTTTCTTTTTGTAAGTTGTGGCGCTAAGAGTCAGGAGGCGCCATAGCCGACAATAAAAATTTTCGTAGAGCCAAACAGGCAAAACAAGATGAATATTATACTCAATTGTCTGACATCGAAGATGAATTAAGACACTATAAGCATCACTTCGAAAACAAAATCGTCTTTTGTAATTGCGACGATCCCTTTGAGAGTAATTTTTTCAAGTATTTCGCTATTAATTTTAATCATTTGAATCTAAAGAAGCTTATATGTACTTGCTATGCCGGTTCGCCGGTTAGCTACTCCGAATTCAATGATCTACCGCTCTTCCGTAAAGAAGAGAAGTTGCCGTATAAAATCGAAATAACAGAAGTACCAGATTTAAACGGCGATGGCGCTACTGACCTGTCAGATATAGAATTATTGCTAAAAAGCAATAATAATAGTCTTACTATCCTTGATGGGGATGGTGATTTTAGAAGCGAGGAATCTATCGAATTTCTCAAGGAAGCAGATATAGTCGTCACAAATCCTCCATTCTCATTATTGAAAGAATATTTTGCGCAACTAATGGAATACGGCAAAAAATTCGTCATTATCTCTGCGCCCAATAACTTACATTATAAAGAAATCTTTCCTTACATAAGAGATAATAAAGTGTGGCTTGGTTATAAATCTATGAGCAAAGATATGCTATTTGATGTTAGCAAAGAATTTGAAGCTATCTTGAGAAAGACGAAGAAAGAAGGTAGTGGCTGGAGAATTGTTGGCGGTAAGTTCAAGGGGCGTGCTCCTGCTATATGGTTAACAAATCTTGATATCGACAAACGTCACGAGAAAATGATTCTATACAAAAAATATTCGCCAGAAGGATATCTGCACTATGAGAATTTAGACGCCATTGATGTTGGCAAAGTGTCAGAGATCCCAGAGGATTATGACGGCTTAATGGGGGTCCCTGATAGTTTTCTCGAATACTACAACCCAGATCAATTTGAACTTATTGGTTTGGGTGCGGGTGATTTAGCAAAGGAAATTGGAGTGACTAAAAATTATCGAGGAAGAACCGACATATATTACATAAAAGATGGCAAACCGGGGTGCCCATATTCGAGAATCATTATAAGGAGAAAGCATGAAGATTGAGCTTCAAAAGATTAAAATCAAAGACGTTTTTGATGGCTACAAAGATAGCAACGAGGAGGGTGTCGTTGGTTATGGTGGCAAGCTAGATATCCGCCCAAAGTTTCAACGCGAATTCGTATATAAAGACGCTCAACGCAATGCCGTGATTGATACAATTCGCAAAGAATTCCCACTCAACGTCATGTATTGGTCGGTCGTAAAAAACGACGATGGGTCGCTCAAAGGTTACGAAATTCTCGACGGCCAACAACGCACGATTTCATTCTGCCAGTATATGCAGGGCGATTTCTCCATCGATAATAAATATTTCCATAGCCTTACAAATGACGAACGTACTCAAATCGAAAATTACGATTTATATATTTATATTTGTGATGGTACGGATAGTGAAAAACTCGAATGGTTTAAGACTATTAATATCGCCGGTGAAAAACTCACCGATCAAGAGCTTCGTAATGCCGTTTATGCAGGCCCGTGGCTCACTGATGCTAAGCGCCATTTCAGCAAGAGCAACTGCGCGGCTTATGGTCTAGCAGAAAAGTACATGAACGGTTCTCCTATTCGGCAAGACTACCTGCAGTCGGCACTTAAATGGATTTCCGGCAGTAGTATCGAAGAATATATGTCGAAGCATCAATTCAATGAAAATGCTTCCGAACTTTGGCAATACTTCCAAACCGTAATTGCATGGGTGCAAATGTTATTCCCGAATTATCGCAAAGAAATGAAAGGTCTTGAGTGGGGTGAATTCTATAACAAATATCATGAAAATTCCTATGATGCTCAAAAAATGGAAGAGCAAATCGTAGAGCTCATGCAAGATGAAGACATTACAAACAAAAGAGGTATCTACGAATATCTACTTTGCGGCGATGAGCGTTATCTAAGTATCCGTGCCTTTACTGATAATATGAAACGCGAAGCTTATGAACGTCAACAAGGTGTCTGCCCAAATTGCGGTCAGCATTTTGAGATTAACGAAATGGAAGCAGACCATATCACGCCGTGGAGTCAGGGCGGTACCACCACTCCAGAGAACTGCCAAATGCTTTGCCGTGATTGTAATCGCAGGAAAAGTGATAAATAATTGATAACATGGATCCAAGTTTAATTATCTTTTTAGTAGCAGTTTTGATAATTCTCGTATTTGTAGATTCAGCTCTGCGCATTAAAAACTCTAAGAATAACCAAGCCGGAACGGCCGATATTAAAAAATCAACCTACCACTATTTTGCGAAAAACTATATTATGACTCAGCGCGAATCTGAGTTCTTCAAACAGCTCAACGAAATGCTTGGCAGTAAATGGTATATTGTTCCACAAGTTCATCTATCGGCGTTACTGAATCATAAAGTAAAAGGGCAAAACTGGAACGCCGCATTTAAACATATTAATGGCAAGTCTGTTGATTATGTTTTACTTAGTAAAGAAACTATGAAGCCAGTCTGTGCCATTGAATTGGACGACTCGTCCCATTATCGCGACGACCGCATTGAGCGCGATATGGAGGTAGAGCGCATATTCGCTACTGCTAAAATTCCACTTGCACGTTTACGCAAGCCAGAAGATATGTCTCGCCAAGAAATCGTAAATACAATAGCCGAGGCTATTAAAAAAATTAAATAATTTTTGACAAACTCATATTCCTAGTTGTATCATTGTGTTATGCAAGTAATACAATTTAAATTCGATAACGAACGGCCAATCTATTTGCAGTTGGTCGAACAGCTTCGGGTTGCTATTGTATCGGGTGCGTACGCGGCGGGCAGTCGACTCCCGTCCGTACGCGAGCTTGCCGTGATGGCAAAAGTGAACCCAAATACAATGCAAAAAGCTCTAACAGAGCTCGAATCCGACCAGCTGATATTTACCGAGCGCACGAATGGTAAATATGTTACGAAAGACCAGCGCTTGCTCGATAAAATCAAAACCGAGCTCGCGTCCGACCTGGTGCAAAAATATACCAGCGACATGGCCAAAATTGGCATTACTTACGCGGATTCTATCAAATATCTAAAACAACTAGGAGGGCAGTAGATGGCGGCATTGCTTGAATGTAAACATCTATGCAAAAGTTTCGACCACAAGGTCGTGCTAGACGATATTAGTCTCAAAATCGACAAAGGAAAAATTATTGGACTGCTTGGGAAAAACGGCGCAGGAAAGTCGACATTAATCAAACTCATAAATGATTTATTGACGATAGATTCCGGCCAAATTCTCTTTAAAGGCAAACCGATTGGCGTGAATTCCAAAGCGCATATTTCTTATTTACCAGAACGCACATATCTCGACAAAAACATGACTATCAAACAGGCATTCAAATTGTTCGGCGAGTTCTATGCGGATTTCGACCTTGAACGTGCGCGTACTTTGCTTGAAGATCTCGATTTGGCCGAAGATATGAAAATCTCCAAAATGAGCAAAGGCATGCAGGAAAAATTGCAGCTCATTCTCGTTATGTCACGCGATGCAGATTTATACATTTTGGATGAACCACTTGGCGGTGTCGATCCCGCCACTCGCGATCACATTTTGGATACGATTCTATCCAACTTCAAAGAAGGCTCAAGTGTTATCATTTCTACGCATTTAATTTCCGACGTTGAACGCATTTTGGATGATGTGATATTTATCGACAAAGGCAAAATCGCATTAACGGGAAGTGCGGACAAGTTGCGCGCAAAAGAAAAATCATCAATTGATGAATTATTTAGGAGGATGTTCTATGCTAAAAAAGCTCGTTAAGTACGATTTTCTTTGGGTAAATCGTCAAATGTTAATATTCTTTGCTATCACGGTAATCTTTGCGGCCCTAACGCGCATTACTGATGGCCTTACCGATTCCGTAATGGGCGGAATCATTTACAATATCATGCGTGGCTGTACGATTGCGGCGCTCGTTAATACAATCGTAAACTGCGCAATTCGTATTTGGGTGCGTTTTCGTCAAAACTTCTATAAAGACGAAGCCTACCTTACGCACACTTTGCCAGTTAGCAAAAGTGCGCTTTATGATGGCAAAATCATCTCGTCAATTTGCACGGTTTTATTGTCCGTAGCTGTAGTTATCGCTTCGTTCTTTATCGCATTTTGGAACAATGACATTTACGAATACCTTCGCAACGTCTTCAAAGATGGCGATATGTCATTTATTGTAGTTAGTCTATTTGCGACGGTGATTCTCGAAGTAATATACGCCATTAACGTTGGAATATTTAGTATCGTAGTTGGCCACCGCGCCAATAATAGTCGTGTACTAATTTCCATAATTCTAGGATTCGCCCTGTATTATGGCCTTCAGTGTGTTCTGCTTGCCGGCATTGCAATTGCTGGTATTTTCGACGATAGTATCCAGGCAATGTTTGGCGATGCATCCAATACAAGCATTGGCTTTTCGACTTATCGTACGCTCATGTTGATTACTAATGTACTATATCTCACGCTTTGCACTGGCTTGTACTTTGGTGGCAAGAAACTCTTCGCCAAAGGCGTAAACGTCGAATAATAGTAACTGCGATAACCACTACGTATTCAAGAAGTATCTATAACTCTGATATAATTAGTCCATATAACCATAAGCATCAACAAAGGGAAATATGGACAACGATAAACCACTAGAAGAGCCACAGGCGGATCTTCCCATAGATGATTTTGCTACAGATTTAGCCGTAGAATCTTCCGAGGAGGCTACCGTCAAACCAGTTGACGAACCGGCCGAAAAACCAGAAGAAGAAAAGCCGGAAGAACCAGTTCAGGCCGAGCCAGAAGCTCCAGCCGAAGAGCCTGCGAAAGAGCCGGAATCAGAACCAACTCCAGAACCGGCACCAGCTCCATCTCCAGCTCAACCAGCCCAAGAGCCACAGGCCCCAGTACAGCCCGCTCCGGCTACAACCGAGAAGAAGCCGAAAAAGAAAATGAGCAAATGGCTCTTCACGATTATCATGACTGTCGTATTTCTTGCTATCACCGAGCTCGTAATTTGGGGCTCCGGCGGTAAATTCCTTGTTGATGCAATTAAAAACTACCCACAGGGTAATCTTGTAATTTCGGAAGCCGTCCTCGCATCACTAGTTCTTATCGTGATGCTCCTCTTCAAAAACTCATACGTCTTCACGCAAAAACACGAAAAAATCACCAAGGGCCTATATTATGGCATGTTCTTCATTATCGCATCTTCGTTCACATTCCTGATATTCGGCCTTGGTGGCGGCGCAATATTTGCCGGAAAACCAGTCGTAAACCTATTGATCGGTTGTTTCCTAGTTGGCGTAGCAGAGGAATTCTTATGTCGCGGTTGGCTTTTGAATGAATTTCTAGAGCGCTTCGGCGAAACAAAGAAGGGCGTCTGGTTCTCGATTATTGCCAGTGGCGTCATCTTTGGCTTGATCCACTTAGGCAACATTGCTAACGCCGGTCAATCTATTCCGACCACTATTACCCAGGTCATCAATGCGGCCGGTATCGGTATCGTATTTGGCACGATTTACTACAAAACCAAAAACATCTGGTCAGTCATTATCCTTCACGCGCTGTGGGATTTCTGCCTTATGCTTTCAGATGTTGCGCCAGTCATGTCGGAGACTCCAGTTGTAACGACATTCTCAATCATCGGCCTCGTCTTTAGTTTGTTGATGGTCGGTTCTCAGCTACTCAGCATTGCGCCACATTTCAAAGATATTAATGCGGAGCCAAAGAAAGTCAGCGTTATCCTATGTTCGATTGGCGCCGTAGTTCTTTATGGCATATTTATGATCGCAACCGCATTATCTAGTGTCGATTTTGGTGCTGTTGCCGAGTCGAAAGTTTATACTTACGGCAATCTCGCGCTAGAAAACTACGCCGTTACGCGCGACAATTATGAAACTTACTACATTAAATATTCCGTACCAAAAACTGAGGAAGATGGCGCTGAGCTAGTGCCCGCTAAGGCAGAAGAAGAGCAACCGGCGCAGGAACAAACTGACGACGAAAAAAGTCTACTTCCATTCGACCTGTTCAATAATGTTGATAAAGATAAAAACGACACTAGAGCAAAGCAAGAAGCGGGCGAATACAAGTTCAAACTCTACAAAAAGGAAGAGAATAAACTCGCCTTCGTTAATGAAAAGACTAATAAATCCGTAGAATTCGATTGCCAGGCGCTCGAAGATTACATTATCCTCGAGCAGGAAGATAATTTCATATTGGCCTATATCGACTACGAAGATAGCGCAAATGCCTTCCTGTATTACAGCTATATTAAGAAAGACGATATCAATAACGACGATAGCTTTATAGAATCCGTAAAGAAAAACACGCAAAAGTTCATGCTTTCCGAGCGCTCTGAACTAGTCGCACTAGAGGATCGCGAGAATAACAACATCTTCGTTGCTGCATATGATGTAGACTACGGCTACTATGTATTAGTCGAGCCAGACCAAGTATCGATTCTCAATCGCGATAAATAGATTAATAATTATTATTTGGATTGCTTTAGCATCCAGTCATCAAGAACTTTGCTATATGGGAAGGCGCCAGTGATTGTGCTGTGCGTCTGACCAGGCACCGTCTCGAAGATTGCCGAACCGCCTGCTGCATTGATGGCATTCACGTTTGACTGCATGCAACCGATGTAGTTGCTCTCGTAACCACCAGCGAGGGCATAAACTTTTGTTGTCTTAAAGTTGGACCCAGAAATGCCACCACAGCAGCTTACAGGAATTGCTGCTGCAAATAGGGAAGGATTGCTGTTTACGAACGTCCAGGTGCCAATCGCGCCACGACTAAAGCCCATGATATAAATGCGCTTTGTATCAATCTTGTATTCGCTGATGTATTTATCAATCAAGCCTTTGAGCGCGGCCTGAATATAGCCACTGCTCCAGTCAGTCGTCTTTGTGACCGGCGCAAGCGTAATATATTTATTTGACGCATGCATATGCTGGACCGGTTTCAGGTTCTTTACGGCGTTTGGGTTATTAACCTCACCATCGCCATGCAAGAAGACAACAAGCGGCATTCCGGTGTGAGCGCCTTCCGGCACACTTAGTACGTAATCTAGGTTGTGGCCATTGCTGTGCTTGTAGTTATAAATATCAAATACGGAAGGAATCTTTACTTGATTTGGCTCAACGGTGACCGTTGCGGTACCTTTCTTGCCATTCTTGGAAGTTGCGGTGATAGTAACCGTACCTTCTTTGATACCTTTTACTACGCCTGCATTAGTGACGCTTGCAATCTTGGTGTCGCTACTTGTCCAAGTTAGACTCTTATCTGCGGCGTTATCTGGTGAGACGGTCGCTTTGAGGGTTGTAGTCTTACTAATCTTAATTGTGGCGGTCGCAGGATCAATCTTTACGGTCTCTACTTCAATCAACTTTTCGACAGTAAACGTAAATTCTGTACTTACGCCATTTCCCGCCGTCGCAGTAATCTTGGTCGTGCCAGCCTTAATGGCAGTGATTTCGCCGGTACTGGAGATCGTTGCTACACTCTGATCGGAAGAAGTGAATGTTAGAGTTTTATCTACTGCATAATCTGGTGAAATTCTAATCTTAATTTGAACTTTTTCGCCTTCATAAGCTTTCTTTGCGGATGTTACTTCGAGGAAGGTGACCTCTGCAACGATGGAGCCGCCGCCTC
>JAFXZL010000004.1:0-48294 GCA_017541245.1 Candidatus Saccharimonadota bacterium | reverse complement strand
TATGCGCAGCCGTTGACAGCCCCGCCCGCCTTTGCTGGTAGGCAATCAAGGGGCGACAGCAAGAAGTGCCACCGCCCCGCACTATTATTCAGAAAGGGGAATTTCCATGACCGACCAGATAGCCTATCAAGAATATATCCCGTCAAGGCGGCAATCCTTTGTGTCACAACGCAATCCGTAACCTTCTGAAGAACCCATTTTATGCCGGGAAATTTGTATGGGCGGGAAAAATATATAATGGGAATCACCCTGCCATGATTTCGTACGAGCAGTTCGAACGCGTGCAGGAAATCTTTGACCCAAAACATGCAACGCGACCCCAAAAAGACCCTTATCAATTTATTCTGAGGGGCATGATTACCTGCAAGGAATGTGGCCACGCAATTATTACCGAGAAACACACTAAAAAACTAAAAGACGGCACCAAGAAAGAGTTTCGATACTGCCATTGCTGCGGTAAAAATCTGGACAAAAAGTGTAAATATCATTCCGTCTACGTACCCGAAGGCGAACTGATTGAGCAGATAAAGAACGAGCTCGGTAAGTATACGATTGATGAAGACTTTTACAAGATTGCCCTAGAAGCACTGGCGGAGGAAGATGAGATTGAAGTTTCTCGACAGAATGAGAAAATTGGCCAAATTAATAAGCAAATCGCCGATAAGAAGAAACAACTAGATTCGCTTAGGCGTTCTGCCTACAGGGGTTTAATCACCGACGAAGCATTTATCTTATCTGAACAGGAGTCGCTAGAGAAGGACATATCTCATCTCGAATCGAAGTTAAACGAGGTCAAAACCGTGGCCAGCAATTGGCGCGAAGTCGCATTGGATGTTTTTATGTTTGCCCGTTATGCAAAAGAAGACTTTGACTCCGACGACTGGGAACGCAAAAGGCTAGTAATCAAACAGCTTGGCGCCGATTTGAAACTATCGGGTCGAACCATTGAATTTACCCCTGTTAAATACCTAATTCCGATAGCTGAGAGTCAAGAATGTTTAAAAGCTAAAAAAGAGGCGGCTCGAACCGCTTCTCAACAGATGAAAAAAGACCTCAAAGAGGACTTAATTTCATCTTGTCTCTCGACGTCTGCGTGGAGTCGCAGACAAATCGCACACGCCTAAGTGTGTCAATCGTTTCCAAAAAGTATCAAGCCGTGCGACCTTTACTCCTGTTAATTTTAGATAGTATAATGTCGTCATGGCAAAATTTAAGGTAGCATATGAAGAGAGTGGAGATTCGAAGCCGCGCCCACATGAACGTGAAACGGCTGAACTTTTAGCACAGCATTTTCAAAGCAACCTTATCTTTATGCGTCGATCTTCTAGTAAAACGCCAGACCTATATGTATTAAAGACCAATATTCGCTGGGAACTGAAGTCTCCGACTGGAGGCGGGAAACATACGATACAAAATAATTTACGCGAAGCAAGTAAACAATCCGAGAACATAATTCTAGATTTAGCTCGCTCTAAAATGACAGATACTCAGGGCATATCCAGGGCGAAAGAATTTATCTCGAACGAAAGGTCGCGTATTAAGCGTCTTAAAGTATTGAAGAAAGACGGCGCTATCATTGACATAAAATAGCAATAAGCGTATAATAGAAACATAGGAAGAAAAGTATAAGATACTGAATTGAATCAACTGCCTTTCTTCCCGTTAAGGAACTTCGAAAGAGGTTCTTTTTTTCGCGTTTTTAATGTCCGGTCGCCTGACCGTTCGTCGGGTAAAATTGGTGCGTCAAAAAATGAGTCCGCTACGGCAGACCCAAAAAATCTCAGAAAATCAGCGCTCGAACTAGTCTCTCAAAATCAAAATTGGTGCAGGCATAAAGAAAACCTCCGAGAAATCGGGGGTTTTCTTTGGTGCGCGAGACTGGACTTGAACCAGCACGCCGAAAGGCATATGCTCCTAAGGCATACGTGTATACCAATTTCACCACTCGCGCAAAAATGTAAATGATACATAAATATTTTAGCAGAAATTACCTCGAATTTCAACCAGACGTATAGCGCGAGTAATCCTACGAAAAACATCACGCTCACGCTTTTCTGTGATAAAATAAAATGCAATGATTAAGGGCGGAATATGAATCGAATTGCGATTTATTTAAATCAGCACATTGACGGCGTTGTTTATAGTGCGCCAAATGTTTTGGAGCATTATTCTACAGATCGCTCGCTTCTCAGGTTTCATCCGCGCATTGTTGCAATTCCAGCCAGCACTAGGGACATTCAGCGCTTGGTAAAATTCTCCAACCAACTTGCCACGAAGAAGATTTCGCTACCAATTACAGTGCGTGGAGCTGGCTATAGCAAAACTGGTTCAAGTATTGGCAACGGTTTAATAATTTCGACCGAAAAGCTCGACCGTATTCAGGAAATCGACGTGCGGCAGCGCTTAATTCGTGTTCAGGCTGGCGTAACGCTAGGTGAGCTAAAAAAATCTTTATGCGTGCACGGCTTAGATTTGCCCGTCAGTGGCGACCCACACGAAACTATCGGTGGCTTGATTGCCAAGAATGCTTCCGCAAGCGTTAATACCGAGCCACAAACAATCGTCGAATTCATCGAGGAGGCGGAGATTGTCTTAAGTGATGGCAGTTTAGTCCAGGTAGGTAATTGTGGTCTTCGCGGGTTAAAGAAAAAACTCGACCAGAAGAATCTCGAAGGCGAAATATATCGCAAGGTCAAAGGCATTCTAGATAAACAGTCCGATACGGTCACGAAAATCGCCCTCACGAACCAAAATCGCTCGGGCTATTCTGGCATCAAAGCCGTACAAGACAAGCGTAACTTTAATTTGCTGCCACTTATCTGCGGATCTGAGGGGACGCTTGGTGTTATTACTGAGGTCATTTTACGCGTGGAGCCAGTATTTGAGAAACCGGACTGGTTCGCGATCCCATGTTCTGACGAAAAAGACTTTGCGCGCATTAGTCAATTGCTCAAGAAGCTCAAATTCACGGACATTGAGGTTTACGATGCGACATTGTTTAATCAGGCTGACACTACCGGCAAAACTTGTGGTTTTTACCGCAAAGCACCCGACGGTGGCTACTTGGTGATTGCAAATACTAAAGACGATGCGCGACGCGACCGTCGTCGTAAATTTGCCAAGCTCAAAAAAGCCCTTACTGGCACTGACCGATTAATCGTTGAGGATGTTAAGAACGCACACGATTTCGTCGCAGTTAACGAGAACTTGCTCGCCTACCTGAACGATTCTGGCGCAAACTATTATTTGCCGTTAGTCGACGGTGCTTATATTCCCGAGGAGAAACAGGCAGAATTCTTGCGCGGTCTTAAGCTTATGATAGAAAAGTTCAAGCTTAAATTGGCTATTTATGGCTCGGTAGACTTTAATACTTTCACGGTTCGCCCAAATTTCTCGCCCGCTACGTCGGAAGGGCGCAAAGAGCTGATTGTTTTTCTGCGTGCCTATCTTAAACTTGTCGAGCGCTGCGATGGTTATCCTTGCGGCGACGCTCCGGAAGGGCGGTTCTTGGCGATGTTTACGCGTCCATGTGAAGACGCCGAAACGCTGGCGATTTATGGCAAAATCAAAGAAATCTTCGATCCGCAAGATATTCTCAACCCAGGCCTCAAACAGGAGGTCGAACCACGCAATGTTTTGCGCCACTTCCGCACCGACTACAATGGCGGCATCAACGCCGCAAATTAGCTAAGCTTACGCTTTATCGTCCATATCTGTTCGTGGTATAATTTCTCTTATGAAATCTACTTGTAAGAAACTTAGCACGTCAGTTGTTTTTACTGTTGAATTTGATAAAAACGACTTTGAGCCAGCCCGCCTCAAGGCACTTGAGCGCCTAGCTCGCAATATCAAGGTTCCAGGCTTCCGCAACGGCAAAGCCCCGGCAAACGTCATCGAGCAACATGTCGACCCGAACGATCTCGCCTCGCAGACGATCGATATTATGGTGCGCCAAGCCATTCCAAAGATTTATGATGAGGAAGGTTTAGCGCCTATTTCGATTCCGCACGTCGACGTCCTAAAATATGTCCCGGGCGAGATGGCCGAGATAACTATCACTTCCGATATTATGCCGGAGGTTAAGCTTGGTGACTATGAGAATGTTAAAGTCGTTTACGACGAGCCGGAAGTTACCGACAAAGACGTCGAAGATGTGCTTCAACGCATCGCGGATAGCTACGCTGAGCCAGTAGTCGTCAAGCGCGCCGCCAAGAAAGGTGACGAGGTTATTATCGACTTCAAGGGCAAGAAAGATGGCAAAGCCTTTGATGGCGGTGCCGCCAAGGATTATCATCTACGTCTTGGTTCGGGCCAATTTATTCCGGGTTTTGAAGATGGTATTATTGGGCACGAAGTTGGCGACAAGTTTGATCTCGATATTACTTTCCCTAAGGATTATGCCAGCGCAGAGTTAGCTGGCGCCGATACGGTTTTCGAAATTCTCGTGAAGCAAGTTTCGGAGGTTAAAACGCCCGCGATTGACGACGAACTAGCCAAGAAATCTGGCGCCTTTGAGACACTCAAAGAGTTACGCGAGGACATTATGAAGAACCTTAAATCTCGCGCCGCCTACGAGGCCGACGAAAAGTTTAAGGACACGCTATTAAACGAGATTATTTCTAATTCCAAAACCGAAGCCCCTGAGACGCTCGTCCAGGAGCAATTCGAGAGCATGAAGGAAGATGCTTTTCGTAACCTACGTTCGCACGGTTTGGAGATGGAGCAATATCTCGAGCAGACAAAGCAAAAAGCCGAAGACTGGGAAAATAACTTACGCGAAGCCGCTCGCAAGCGCGTCATTGGTAGCATTGTGGTTCAGAAGTTAGCCGATGTGCTCGGAATCGAAGTTTCCGAGGAGGAGGCCGCTCAGCAGGTCGTAGAAATGCGCGCCGTCTATAAGAATGACAAAGATGCGCTCAAGCAGCTAGAGAAGCCAGAGGTCGCCACTAGCATCCGCAACCGCATGCGCGTGGATAAGACTATGAACAAGCTCGTCGAAATTAATAAGCCTCATGCCAAGAAGCCAGCCAAGAAAGCTGACAAAAAAGCCAAAAAATAACAACTATTCAAAAGACCGTCGAAGTTAATTGGCGGTCTTTTTGTTGGCGAGATGCCAATGGTCGCCATACTCGCAATGATAGCAAGTTAGCGAGTTGGCGGGTAGGCTATGCTCGGCTTCTACTAGGCGTGCGCTCATCTCGGCCGTTTCCTGATCTGGGTAGCAGACTTTATTTTTGTTGCCAACCCAACAACGGGGAGGATTATAAGGAGCTGGACGATTATTCTGCGCGCGTGACATTAAAAGTCTCCATGCAGATATCGGAGTCGTTGATCTTCCGGCATATGCTCTATCGCATAGCGTATAGTCGTGCGCGACATGCGCGAGTAATTGTCGAATAGGTATGATTCGACAATGCGTTTATCTACCTTGCTATATATTTCGCGCAACATCCAGCCGCAAGCTTTATGCATCAGGTCTTCAGAATCCTCTATGCGATTATCGATATTTTCTAGACTATTGCCCAGCACGCCTTTGCGATAAAAAGCTAGATACGCAACAAGGGAAATGCGTCGCCGCCATAAATCTTTCGCACGATTCAAGTCGCGCAAAATACCCTCGTCGTGCGTCTCTAAACACCATCGCCCAATCAGGTGAGAGGCGAAACAATCAACTAAGTCCCAGTTATTAATATGGTCGAGATTGTCGAGATAGAGCCTAATAATAGCTTCGCTATTTTTGCGGTATTGGTCTTTCATAATAGCAAGGGCTGCAAATCGATATTCATGTACGGTAGACTGCAATAATGACTTGACTTCCGCGAGCGGCATTTTATTGAAGGATTTAGCACATCTGCGAATGTAGGGGCAGGGAATGCCAAGTAAAATATCGCCCTCGCCATAACCGCCCGGAAATATGCCAAAATAATGCTGTGTACGTTCGGAACGTTCGGCGTCGATACCTTTTTCGAGCTCGGCAATTAAACCATCTTTCATCTATGTCATTTTAGCATGGTTGTTTGACGAGTGCTGCCTAGCGGCCTCTACATTGACAAATAAGCATTTTTGTGCTATAATGGAACTATGAATAATATTTGGGACAAAATTACTGGAATGTACCGCGAAAAGAGGGAAATTAGCCTTCTGACTTGGGCTTACGCATCTGTTGCGGTAGTTGTTTTAATCGTAGCTGGTCTGATTGCTTTAGTTAATCAACCGACTGGCGTCTCGCTTTTAGTGGTGCCACTCATCTCTGTTGTCGCAATGATTGCAAATGTGGTCGTTTGGGCCCTAATTCGTTTTATAATTGAGACACACGAACAGAACGAGAAATCAAAAGTTCGCAACGAAAAACAAAGCAACAAAACCACTAAGAGATAATGAACCCCAGCGAAGATACGCGTAATCTCGTAGACAAATACAAAGGCCTCAGCAATGAGGAAATTGTTGCTGATTTGGATAAAACGCGCATCCCGCTTGAGATCGCCATCGAGAATCTGGCACATGATTTTAATATTGGCACCATCGTGCGTAATGCGAACGCTTTTAATGTTGCGCGTGTACATATTATTGGTAAGCGTAAATACAATCGCCGCGGCGCAATGGTTACGGATAAGTATCTGCATATCGACCATTTTGCTACGGTGGATGAATTCGTAGCCGACGCGCATGCGCGCGGTATCAAAATCGTTGCCGTGGATAATAATCGCCCCGAGGCAAAGGCACTAGCTAAAACTACGATTAGTAGAGATTCTGTTCTTGTTTTTGGCTCTGAATCTGATGGTATTTCGCAAGAGCTACTCGATAAGTCTGACCAGGTATTTTATATCGAGCAATTAGGCTCGACTCGTTCGATTAATGTTGGTTGCGCTTCGGCAATTGCTATGTATGAAGCTGTCCGGCAGTTAGGTCTGCTTCCGAAAGATGCGTAAGTATCAACTTTCTCAGCACTTTCTCCGTAGCCCCAAACTGGCTGGTTTTTTGATTGGTCATAGCAATATTAAAAAGCGCGACATTGTTATTGATATTGGCGCTGGTTCAGGAGTAATCACGACAGCGCTCGCCAAACGTTGTAGTCGAGTTATTGCTGTAGAACCGGACGCTGAGACGGCCGCACTATTACGCAACAACGTGGAGCAATTTGAGAATGTTGAAATCATTCAGTGGGACTTTCTCGAAATGGAACTCCCAAACGGACCATATAAAATCTTCGCTAATCCGCCTTTTCATCTTAGTTCCGCCATTTTACATAAGCTCGACGAGGCACCAAATCCGCCAGAAGCCATTTATTTAATCCTTCAAAAACAGTTCGCGCTCAAGCTTTTGAATAATGACCGGCACTACACGTCGCAACTCGGCAAACAACTGTTCGTCCACTATGCGCCACGCATACGTTTGCCATTGAAGCCGCATTATTTTACGCCACCTCCGGCCGTGCCAACAGTACTCCTAGAGCTAAAAAGACGCCAAGATATATAGTGCGCCCCGTAGTCGGGCGGGGCGCTTTTTGATGTATAATACCAATATGGGTTTTAAGGCTAGATTGACTAATAGATTGTATTTTATTGTGGCCAGATACTTTAAGTTTTGGGCCAATATTTCACTTAAACGCTGGCATCCGCGCATTATCATGATTACTGGCTCTGCGGGCAAAACCACCATGCTTAATCTTGTCGAAACGCAACTTGGCGATCAGGCACACTATTCGCATAATGCGAATTCGATTTATGGCATTGCCTTTGATATCCTCGGCGAGCATGGCGTCACCGGCTCCAAGTTGCAGTGGCTCAAACTTATCCTCAAATGTCCAATCCGCGCTTTTACTTTTCGTCACACGGAGAAGTATTACATTGTTGAGACGGACGGAGATTTTCCTGGCCGCGCGGAGCTTGTCTCTAAGTGGCTAAAGCCAGAAGTGTCGCTATGGGTGAGCCTCGGTCGGTCGCACGCGATGTGCTTTGATGATGTTGTCAAACAGGGCAAGTTTGCTTCACTTGACGACGCAATTGCGCATGAATTTGCAAATATCCCGAAGAATACTAGAAAGCTGGCAATTATTGATGGCGACAACGAAACTATGGTTAAAAAGACCGAAGGTATTCGCGCCGAGGTTGTGAAACTTAGCAAAAAAGAGCTGAAATCCTACAAGGTCCAACCCGATCGTGCAGTCTTCGCCTTCTCGAAGCGCAAGTTCACCTTTCATGATCCGATGCCACGCGATGTTACTATTCAGCTTTTAATGCTCGAAAAACTAATGGAATATCTAGGCGTAAAGATTAATTATGACCTTAGCAATTATGTCACGCCGCCTGGTCGCAATAATTATTATGACGGCAAAAACAATCTCAAACTCATCGATAGCAGCTATAACGCTCACATTATTAGCATGCAGACTATGCTCGACACTTTTAAAGAAATGGACGTCCCCCATAAATGGCTCGTGATTGGCGATATTATCGACCAGGGCAGCGTCGAGAAAGAGGAGCACGAGCGCCTAGCGGACATGCTCGCTAGCGTGAAAGCCGACCAAATTGTGCTCGTTGGGCGTCGAACCACAAAGTATACTTATCCAATTCTACAGAAGAAAAAAGGCGTCCACTCTGTAGCTTTCGACAAGCCGGACAAAGCTTTGGAGTATCTGGAATCCAATCTAAAAGGCGGCGAAACGATCCTCTTTAAGGGTAGTCAATATCTCGAGTGGGTTATTGAGAAGTTGCTTAAGAACCCCGAAGATGCCGCCAAACTTCCGCGTCAAACTGAATTGTATAGAAAACGTCGCGCCAAGTGGGGGTTAAACTAATGCGGAAACTATACATCGTCCATGGCTGGACCTATAAGCCGGAGCCGTGGGAGGAAGTTATTGACGAATTGAAGAAGGCAAAGATTGATGCCGAACTTTTACGGGTTCCAGGTCTCGGTACGCAGTCTGACGACGTCTTTTCGATGGATGACTATGTAAAATGGGCGGCCGCGCATATCCCAAAAGGCTCAATCGCATTGGGGCATAGCAATGGCGGGCGCATTTTGTTGAACCTCCTTCAAAAAAAGGGCTCAGATTATCTGGGCGGCCTGATTCTATTTGATGCCGCCGGTATCTACGAGCCGTCGCTCAAAAACGATATTATGCGCAAAATGTCCAAAGTTTTTTCGCCACTCAAGAAAAGTAAGCTCGCGCGAAAGGCTGTACATAAGGTACTCGGCGTTCATGACTATAATGATGCGCCAGAGAATATGAAGAAAACCCTCACCAACATGCTTGATTCAGATAAAAACCTCGATATTTCCGGTATTACTACTAAGACTATGCTCGTTTGGGGTTCAGATGACCATATGACTCCGCTTCGCCAAGGTAAAAAAATGCATGAATTACTCAAAAATTCAAAGTTAACCGTTAAAGAAGGCTGGCGCCATTCGCATTATCTGAAAAGCACAAAAGAAACGGCGGATGAAATTGCTAAACAATACGAGGAGTTGAAATAAATGTTGAAATTCGTGGAATTAGAGCCGAAGCAGCTTGATAAATATGTTTTCAAAGAGCACCCAGAAGCGAATTTTTTACAAACTTCTGCTTGGGGCAAGGTATACGAGATTGACGGTAAACAGACCTTTTATCGAGGCATAGAGAAAGACGGAAAACTCGTTGCATCGGCGTTGATAATCCTTAAGCCCGCAAAGCGCGGTCGCTATTTGGAGATTCCTGGCGGTCCACTACTTGATTGGGATAAGGACAAAAAGATTTTAAAGTTCTTCCTTGATGAGGTACGCAAGCTCGCCGATGAGCATAACTGCGTATTTGTCAGGATGCGTCCGAATATCTATGCCACCCCTCAGCGCGAAAAACTAGCAAAAGAACTCGGTCTCATTAAATCCCCAATGCACCTTCATGCCGAGCATACCGTCATGCTCGATCTGACAAAGACTGAGGATGAGCTCCTCGCCGATATGCGTCGCCAAACGCGTTATGATGTGCGTCGCAGCGCAAAGCTGGGTATTAAGGTCGACTACGATAATTCCGCAGAGGCTTTCGATGATTTCTATGATATTCAACTCAAAACTGCCGAGCGCCAAGGTTTCATTCCATCGACGCGTAAGTTTATCCAGGCGCAACGTGAGGCTTTCGGTGACAATGCGCGCATATATACCGCATCGCTCGATGGCACAGTTTTGGCCAAAGGGCTCATTTTGTTGCAGAAACCGGAGGCAATTTACCATGAGGCCGCTTCTACAGATGAGGGTCGCAAGCTCCCCGGCGCACACGCTTTGCAATGGCAAATAATCCAAGACGCTAAAGCAATGGGGTTAAAACGCTACAATCTATTCGGAATCGCACCACCCAATTCTCCGCACCATCGTTACGCGGGCGTTACTACCTTTAAGTGCGGCTTTGGCGGAGAGGTAATTACTTTTATGCCCGCTCAAGATTTGCCGGTGAAAAAGCTTCACTACAAAGCAGTTCATACGCTAGAAGAAATTCGCAAAAAACGTCGTCATCTTTAATTGTGTTAAAATAAATAGCATGAAGATTATTGACGCAACCGATCAGAAAAAATGGGACAAATTTGTCACTAGCCATAACGAGGCAAACTTTCTACACAGCTGGGCCTGGGGCGAATTTCACGAATCTCGTGGCAAAACTGTCGTGCGTCGCATTGCGGTCGATGAGAAAAATAAGATAGTTGCCGCCTATGTTGGGCAGGTGGAAACCGCCAAGCGCGGCACCTACATGGCGATCGCCGGCGGTCCAATTATGGACTGGGACAACGAGAAGCTCGTCAAGGCCGTTTTTAAAGATATCAAGGAAGAGGGCAAAAAGAATCATTGTGTTTTTGTGCGCGTGCGTCCGCAGATTACGGAATGTGAGGCAAACCGGAAGCTGTTTTCTAACCTTGGGCTCAAGCCGGCTCCAATGTATCTCTCCGTGGAGTATGCTGGCGTCGTAGATATTAGCAAAAGCAAGGACGAAGTGTTTGCCGGCTTCTCGCAGAGTCTTCGTCATGGTTTTCGCAAGGCACATAAGGATGAGGGTATCACTACTGAAGTTAGTACCGACCCGAAATGCATTGCCGAATTCTATAAGACGCAGATGGAAACTGCAAACCGTCACAAGTTCGTTGCTTTCTCCGAGGATTTCCTACAGAAACAATTCGAGGCTTTCGCTAAATATGATGAAGTAAAGCTATATACGGCCCGATATGAGGGCAAAATTCTCGCTCAAAATTACATCATCTTCTATGGAAATGAAGCATCCTACCATTACGCTGCTTCAACGGCCTTGGGGATGAAGCATCGAGGCGGATTGCTACTTCACGAAATGGCCATGGACGACGCGCGTGCACGCGGCATCGAACGCTATAATCTCTGGGGCATTACCGACGTAGACGACAAGAAGCATCGTTTCTACGGGGTAAGCTGCTTCAAACGTAGTTTTGGCGTCTATGAGCTGAAATATCTGCATGCGCACGACCTGGTCATCGAGCCGGGCAAATATAGAATAAGCCACCTTATCGAGAAGGTTCGCGCCAAAATCCGTCACGTCTAACCCGTTTGCTCACTTGCAAAACCCTAGTGTTTAAAATATACTTAAAACAAAGAAATAGGAGTTTTTGTAGTGAGCGTAAAACGAAAATATATTGAAAGCCATTGGGGCGTATTCTTCTTGAAAGGCATCGCGTCCTTGTTTGCTGGATTTTATATGATGTTTACAAAACATCAGGATGTAGATTATTTAATTCAGGTCGTCGGCTGGACAATGCTCGTCTTGGCTATTATTGAGATAGTCAATGTCGTTTACCGCACTCGGCGCCAATACAATTGGGGTTTTCCGCTCGCACTCGGTATAGTTGAAATGGCTATGTCGGTTGCTCTACTGTTTACTGTCAATAAAAATGCTACTTTGTCGCAATTACTTCCAATTCGCCTCAGCATGCTTGCTGCCTATGTCTTAGCAGCTTCGGTCATCACAATTATTATGGGCTTTAGTAGCTTCGACAATCTCACCGATCGCTTCATGTGGGTCGTCAATGGCATGATCGGCTGTGTGCTTGGTTTTGTTCTCTTTGCTTCTGGCAACTTAAGCGACGTTGCGCACATTATGCTATTTGGCACTTATCTTCTAGTTAACGGTTTGACTGATCTATTCTACGGCGTGCATGCCAGAGATAAATATATGGAATTGCGCGAGGCGCGTGCGCTCAAGCGCGAGCAACGAAAAGGAGCTAAAAAATAATGATTTTTGGTGCCAAAGCACGTCTAGAAAGATATTTTAGGAAGAACCCTCAGGTCAAGACTATTGTGGTCGTCGGTTCTTATGGTCGCAAGTCGGCTATTCGTGCTCTCGGTATGATTATCGGCCAGCAATTCGTGGTCACGATGGGGGTAAACAAGAAAGTCGATGAAGATGTAGTCATCTTGGACTATAAGTCTTCCGCAGATTTTCCAAACATTGAGCCGGACATTGTTGTAATTACGAGCTGTCGCACCGACGAGGAAGCGCAGCGCTTCTTCTCGATAGCTAATGTTGCCAAATACGTCATGATTAACTATAATGACGTTCCGCAAGAATATTCGAAATACCTTAAGAACCCAAACATTTACACGTACGGCGATGAACTTCCTGCTGATTTCTATTTTGAAAACAGTGACTTCACGCTCGATGGATACGAAGGTGATTTCATTGACGAGGAACGCGATCGTCTACATGTCAAAATCAAGATTCTTGGTGAGCATAATATTCGTCCAATTATTATGGCTTGTGCGGTGGGTAAGCTATTCAAGATCCCAAAAGAGAAGCTCCTAGCTGGCACTGATGCGATCGTACCAGTGCATGGTCGAATGTCTCCGGCAAAAGGGATTGGTGGCACTATCGTAATCGACGACTCGGCATATATTGCCGCCGAAGATGTGCGCTTAGGTTGCGCAACGATTTTTGCGCTTGAATCCCCAGCTAAGACTTTAATAATCGACGACGTACGCAAGCTTGAGGGGATTGATACGCAACTTCTTACTGATATTTGTGTTCTTGGCGACACTTCTGGCGACGACCCAAATAATAAGAAAATCCATTACTTCGCCGATGAAGTTGAATTGATTCATTATGTGGGCGAAAGAGCAGAAGAGGGCGGTCTAATACTACTAGAGATACCGTTACCGGAAATAATTGAATCCTACATCTGGTAGCGTTTCTTTTAAAGAAGTGGAGTGTGTTGTAAAATAAGATTATGGCAAAGGTGATTACGATTACTAATCAGAAAGGCGGAGTCGGCAAGACGACGACGTCAATTAACCTTGCTTTTTACCTCGCTAAAAAGAATAAAGACGTGCTGTTGGTCGACTTTGATCCACAGGGCAATGCATCGTCCGGTCTAGGCGTAGATAAGCGAGAGCTTAGGCAAACTATGTGTGATGTGATGCTTGGCGAAGCCGATATTAAAGACATCATTCTCAAAGCCAACGATAAGGTCAAACATCTATTCATCGCCCCTACTATTCCGGAGCTAGCCAATGTTGAGGTTCAGATGGCCGATATGGAGGACAAGTTTCGCATCCTTAAAAGAGCCCTCGCAACGGTCGCCGATACCTATGACTATATTATTATCGATAGTCCGCCTAGTCTCTCGCTCTTAACCGTTAATGGCATGATTGCTGCCGACTATCTCCTTCTGCCAGTTCAGACCGAGTTTTATGCCCTAGAAGGCGTGGCTCAGCTCCTCGAAAGCATGAACCTTGTTAAAAAAGCCATGAATCCAAACTTGAAGTTGCTCGGCGTATTAGCGACAATGTACGACCGCCGCACGGTATTGAGCTCACAGGTTCTGGCAGAGATTAAACGCTACTTCAAAGACAAAGTATTTGAAACAGTTATTCCGCGCAATGTTCGCCTCGGCGAAGCCCCGAGCCATGGTGTTGCGATTGGGCAGTACGATCGCTTTAGCAAGGGCGCCAAGGCTTATAAATCTCTCGCCGATGAAGTGCTGGAGCGCACGAAATGAGCGCGCGCGGATTAGGCAGAGGCTTCGAGGCGTTAATTCCGACCGACAATATCGACTCTACTTTTGATCCGACGGCTGTCGAAGACGCAAAAGACAGCAAGCTGCGCGAGATAAAAGTTTCAGATATAGAACCAGACCCAAATCAGCCTCGCCGGGAGTTTAAACCAGAACAGCTCAAAACCTTAGCCAACTCTATTAAGGTTCACGGTGTCCTGCAGCCGATTGTTGTCACGAAAGATGGCGACAAGTATCGCATTGTTGCCGGTGAGCGTCGTTGGCGCGCATCGAAAATTGCCGAAATTGAGAAAATTCCTGCTATCGTGCGCACGCTTGATGCTCAGAATCGCCTAGAACTATCGCTGATCGAAAATGTACAACGCGAAGATCTCAATGCCATCGAAACCGCAACGGCCTATGCCAAGCTCAAAAACCAGTTCAATATGACCGCTGAAGAAGTTGCTCATCGCGTGGGCAAGAGCGAGACCGCCGTTATTAATACGATGCGCTTACTGAGTCTTCCGGAAGACGCAAAGCATGCCATGGTAGAGCATGGGTTATCGGAAGGGCAGATGCGTCCGCTCATTACCGCTACGCCAGAACAAATCAAGGCAGTTCTACCGCGAATTATTAATGAAAGCTGGAGTGCTCGTAAAGTCGAGCAGTATATGGTGGAATTAAAAACCCGCGACAGGGCGGCTAAAGACGCCAAGGAAAGCCTAGCGAGCAGCGAAAGCGAGTCTCGTGCGGCAAGTCTCAGCAAAAAGCTAGGCGTTAGCGTAAAAGTCCGTACTAGTGCACGCGGTTCCGGCGATATTGTATTAAAGTTTAAGAACGAAAAGGAGTTCGAGAAACTATGTTCAATACTAACAGCGTAAAAACTAAAATGACCGCCGTAGTCGACCATTTCAAAGAAGAGATGAAGAAAGTTCGCACTGGTCGCGCCCATCCAGACATGCTTGCCAACGTTAGAGTGGAGGTTTATGGCCAGATGTCGCCTCTCAATCAGATTTCTAATGTTACCGTTCAGGGGGCGAATATGCTTCTGATTACGCCGTATGATACGGCAAATATCGCTAAGATTTCTGCCGCAATTCGCGCCGACCAATCTCTCGGTCTCAATCCAGCCGACGACGGCCGTGTAATCCGCGTGCCAATCCCGCCATTGACCGAAGAGCGTCGCAAAGAGATTGTCAAAACTGCTAGCGCTAAGGTCGAAGAGGCTAAGATTGCACTGCGTAAAAGCCGCGACGATGCGCGCAAGGATATTAAGAACGCCGAGCTGGCCGAAGATGCCAAAAAACGTGCCGAAAAAGAAGTTGACGATATCATTAAAGAATTCAATGCTGAAATCGATAAATTGTTCGCCGAAAAAGAAGCGGACATTATGAAAATTTAAAGGAAGGGAAAAAATGGACGAAAAGGGTGGCGAATCTGGAGAAAATCACAAAGACATTTCGGCAAATTATATCAACTCAAAAATAATCACTACAGTAGCGATTGCGGTTGTCGTAGGCATCGTGTTCGTAATTGGTCTAGTTTTATTTGGTATGCGCCTCGTCGACGATGGGCGGAGTCGGTCGACAGACCAACCGGTTAGCCGAAACAATCAGTCGCCAGCTGAGAGTATTGAGATTGAATATGAAAAAACTACGAGCGCATATGTTCCAGCTGATCGTGAAAATGGCGCTACATACAAGAATGCTCTATTGCATAGCGTCGGCGTTGACGATGTGGAATATATGGTTATTAGCAACACTGAAGATCTAGGCAAGTTTATAACGACTGTTAATTCTTTCAATGAGTTTAGCGATAAGAAATTTACTTATGAAGTTGGCGAAGATTTCTTTAAATCAAGCTCACTCATTGTAATCGCTAAAGAAGAGATTGCTCTGTCGGAGATATGTATCAATAGTGTTCATCGAGACGAAAACTACAATATTACAATCGACGCCACGTATAGCGCCGAAAACGATACTCTTGGCTATGGCGGCGAGTTTGCCATTCTGAAAATCCAAAACATCCAACCGGAATCCGTCGCGGTCAAATGGGGCGAAAACGAAACTGCGGCTTATCCAGATAGTGCCGTCGGGAAAAAGCCCATCATTTACCTGTATCCGACCGAGATTACTAATGTGAGAGTCAAACTAAGCAACCCTGAGCGCATTATAGTAGACTATCCCGACTATAATAATGGCTGGAACGTTACCGCGTATCCGAATGGTATGCTCAAGACTTCGTCTGGCAAGAAGCTCTATGCTCTCTACTATGAGTCGAAGAATATTAAAAAATATAACGACGAAAGTCTAAAAGAAGGCTTTGTCGTAGCTAGAGATGACGTCGAAGAGTTTCTGGACGAAAAGCTTTCTACTCTTGGCCTAAACTATAAGGAGCGCGAAGAGTTTATTACCTATTGGGCTAATTCGCTGGAAGAAAAACCTTATGCGTTTATTCGTTTTCAGACTCGCGCGGAAATTGACCGAAACATGGGGTTAGAAGTAACGCCTCGGCTAGACACGACGATTCGTATTATGATGGAATACAAGCCGCTTAATCAGAGAGTAAAGGTTGAGGAGCAACAATTACAAAAATCCACTCGAGAAGGATTTGTAGTCGTAGAGTGGGGTGGCACCGAGATAAAATAGCATTAATACGATCGCGGAGGCGGAGGCGTCACCACTTGAAGCTTCCGCTTATCTGTGGTAAAATATACCTAATGCCGCCTTAGCTCAGCGGTAGAGCACTTCCATGGTAAGGAAGGGGTCTCGAGTTCAAGTCTCGAAGGCGGCTCCAGATAGAACAATAAAGCTCCCCGATAGAATTTGGAATAATTCCGGTTTTATCGGGGAGTTTTTGTATAACCCGTACTTTATTACAAAATCGGCATAAGTTTGTCGCCAGCGCTGTCATTAGTGGGGGTGTTAGTGTCAATTCTGTTGCCTCCAACATCATTGTAAGCAGCGTTGGTCTCCCGGCTGTCCGTTCGCCTGCTCGGCCTACTCTGGCCAATATCTGCTAGTTTTGTTATGTATGTTTTCTGCCCCGAAACTAATTGCCGAGCCGCATCAGTCGCCTTTTTTCCATTGTCTATTTCTGTGCGAATTCTACTTACCTCATTATGCATATTCATCGACTCTTCTTCATTAATGAGACCTTCGTTAAGGGCGTACGGTATTGCTTCTTGGAAATCATTATTGGCTACCTCAAAGCTATCAATTCCATCTTCTAGTGTTTCCACCATCTCCGCGATGCGACTCAATGCATTGGTGCGTTCTGCGGAATCGATAGTTCCGCTCTGCAGTATTTGTAGATAGTTTCTCGTCGCTTCCTGAAGGGTTACGTAACGTGCCTGAAAAGTGTCTCTCGCCTGATTTAGTTGCGTTCTTATCTCGCCGAATGCGACGCTATGGCGCTCATGCTCCGCCGAATCCTGAAGGCTGTGCTCCTGCTCGCTAGGGTCATTCTCCGATATCTTATTGGTAGAGTCGTCTTCCGGCAAATCCAGTATCGGCATTAGTGCCGGCGGTTCCTCCAGCAGATGAGGATCCTCATCCTCCCGCGTGTTGTTTTGACTATAGGCTTCAGCGTTGAGCATTTTCTTACCTCATAATATATTGAACCAATTGTAGCATACTTGCATCGTATCGTATTTTCAGCCCCATGGTATAATTTCACTAATTATGAAAGTAATCTTGTGCTCATGGGGGCTATCTACGGAATCGATTATTCGAGCTTGCGAAGGACAGGTCGGCAAGCCTCGTGGCTCTATTAACGTTGCAATTATTAACGAGGCAATTAAGGGCGTGCCGGGCGACCATCGTTGGTTTGCCGACGAGCTCCAACATCTCCGCGACGCCATCGGTGGTAATCTTGAGTTTATCGACTTGCAGTCTCAATCGCTCGATTATGTCCAAGAACGCATCGCCGAGTCGGACATGATATATTGCTTCGGCGGCAATACGGACTACCTATCAAATGTTTTTATTCAAACCGGCTTTGCTAAAATCTTGCCAGAAGTGCTTGCGAATAAGGTCTGGGTGGGCAGCTCGGCCGGCTCCTGCGTACTATGTCATAGAGAGGACGAGGAAACACACGAGAGCGTTTATCAAGAACAGCACGAGACGGATTGTTATATGGACATAATTCCGCTCGTATTCATGCCGCACTTGCATGGTTGGTTTAAGTATGGCGAGAGCGAGGTGATTAAAGCTTCAGCCTGTACTGATTTGCCGGTTTATGCGCTGTCAGACCAGGCCGCTCTAGTAATCGACGGGGATGAGGCGCCGAAAATCATTGGCGACGATTATCTTATTGCCGAAAAAGGGAAGTTAATTAATTAGTTTTCTTGAAATAAGTCGCCAGATATTGGTCGTTTTCAAGCGTAGTCTCGGGTGAAAAGCCGGGGAATTCTATACTTTTCTCAAAGCTCTTATCAACGATGTACCAGAAACCGTTCCTATTGGCGAGCAGGCCGTCGATGTCTTCGGTGTAATTTTGGCCATAGCGCCGAATTGGCTCCAACGCTCCCCATTTAAAATCTATATCCACTTCGTAGACGGGGCTTGCATTAGTTTCATAGAAGAATGCGTCGAGGTCGTCCATTTCGTCTCCGTCGAACAATATTGTGGTCGCCGAGGCTTGCTCCGTACGCGTGATAATATCTTTAGTGGCACTATTGCTGCTGCGCGAGAGTGTCTGTGCTATTCCGAAACCGACGCAGGTGAGAATCAGCATGGTTGTGATGATATTATAGACACGGCCCTTCTTCTTACTTGGCAAAGCAACTATGTATGCTATTAGTCCCATCATTAGCGCAATCGAATAAGTTACATATCTCGCGACAAAGGTTGGTTTAAATGGCGGCAGGGAAAGAATAATTAAGGCTAGCGGTGGAATGGCTACCATTACGCTAAGAAAGCCAACATTTTTTCGATCTTTGGCTTTGATCGAGGAACACTTCATAATAGCCAAAGCTATCACTGCGCAAAAAGTGGCAATCAATAAAAACGCGCGCCAATCGGTTACATTTTCGGGTTTTTCTAGCATTAGTCCCTGCGTAAATATGCCGACTGGCGTATTGATACTAACCTCCGGAATCCAAAAACCGTTTTGCACGTCGAGAAACTGCTTAATCGCCGTAGGCAACCATGGTAGAAAACAAAATACTGCCAACGGATACATCCAAAAAACTTCCTTGCGCAATCCGTGCTCATGTAGGTAATAAGCGATATATAGCAAATGCGCTATCCATGCTAGGGCCGCGAAATAGTGCGTCCACATGCCTAGGGCAATTAGAATAGCATAACAGAACCACGCTAACTTCTTTTTTTCTTTCAAGGCAACATCTAGTGCTAGCGATGCGCCGATTACGATTGCAAAAACTAATCCATACATTCGCGCTTCTTGTGCGTAGCGAACCAGAAAAGGCGACAAAGCTATAAAGAAACTCGCTAAATTTGCCGTGCGTTTTCCGAACCAGCGCCTAAAAAGCACATAAGCCAGCACGAGACCGACTGCAGCAAAGAAGACGCTCATTGAGCGCAAGGCGAATTCGGAACGACCAAATAGCCCAGCCCATATCTTCAAGCAGAAATAGTAAAAAGGCGGATGAACATCCAGCGCAGTCATTTGCCAAATGTCCGAGAAACTACCGCGGATAATGTACGCCGAATAGGCCTCGTCATACCAAATAGGTTGCCCTAAATTCATGCACGCAATCACGCAAAAAATGACCACAGAAATCGCCGGGGCAATCAGTTCGCCGAGCTTTTTTCTCAAGCCTTCCATATGGGTCAAGTATAGCACACTTGACTATTTTGGTAACTTGTGATATAATCGAGTAAGTGTGTTGGCGGGACTCCAGAAGCGGAGTCCTAGTAGTTTAAGAAAAGGGGGTGGGATTATGAAATTTCTCGCTGACGAACTCAAGTGTAGGCCTCACGAAGTTGAGGCTAAGCTTGCAGGGCTTTCGGCAGAAGAGCTCAGGGAGCTTTACGAGAAATGCAATACCCGATGCATGAAGCTCCTCCACCATAAGCTTGAGGCTACTCAGGAGGGCGGACTCGTTGCCGCGGCAACATATGATGGCGATCTTGAGGACGCCATGAAGTGTGTCGACGCTATCCGCGCGAAGAGCAGCTTCTTTTAGGAGTCTCCATCGGGCGATTTACAGAAAAACGCAGCACGCTCGGCCGGGCAATACATTTGCCCGGCTTTTTTCTTGACATGAAAAAGCCGCCATTTATAACGGGCGGCTTAGTTTACAAATCGACAATACCACGACCCGTGAAGGTCTTATTGCGAAATGGCGCATGGCTGGCGTCAACTGCAACGATAGCTCCATTGGTTACGATGCAGTTGTCTTGTAGCACGGTGTACTCGCTGACTTTTCCTCTGCCACTTATCGTGACGTTGGTGCCTTCGAGTTTACCCCGATTGGCGAGTTCGCCACGGTCGCAGATGACAATATCTGCTCCCTCAATTCTGCCATACTCGGTGATATTCCCATCATCGCATATCGTGATGTTGCGTCCGCGAATGTAGGCTCCGTCGAAAACCCCAGCGTAGTCGCTGATGATGATTGGCGACTTCTCGTCTCCGCCGAAGATCAGGACGCCATAGTATTTCTCGCAATACTCGAGCCTTTTTGCTTGGAAGCCAGGCTTGTTCCACGGTCTAATCTTCGACTCCCCTATTGCGTCATAGCTATACTGGATAGGGTGCGTATATTCCTTTAATCCAGCAATTCTGGAGTTTCCTCTGACGTGGAGTCCGTATCCGGACAAGGTACAGAATCCAGTAACCGTAGCATTTCCGGAGACGGTTACGCCACCGGAAATTTCAATGCCATACTTTATCTCGTCAGGCAGCAGTTTCCCGCCGACTTCGCCCCCGGGGATATTTATTGTTCCGCCGGATATCTCGGCATGGTCCGAAATACAAGCATTTCCGGCGATGTGAGTGCCGCCATATACTGCGGCCTCATCGAGGACGCAGCAGTCCCAATACTGGGACAGGTTCTCATAATTCTCAATGTAGCCACCAAGCATATACTTCGTAACGCCGTATCGAGGGATGTCCATCAGATACATGACGCGAAATACCTTGTGCCCATTGATGATTCTGTAGTCGTCCAGTAAGAGGACGTACTTTTTCTGAACCGCGTCGCGCAGAAAGTTGAATTTTTTTGTCGTTTTCATTGTAAGGTACACCCCCTTTCTTAGATTTTGCAGGCATTTATCGCCTCAGGCTATCAATTTGCCAATAATATAATTATGCCACTAATGACACTAAAGGTCAATATAGATGGCACTCCTACGGTTGGTCAAATTGGTTAAAACGACACTTATAGGGCGGTTTGACGTACACGAGATTATCGTGTTGTAGCTATTGCTTAAGCGCATCATATACCATAGTCGCAAATATGCCAAAAAGCACTCCACTAAAGATGCCGGCAATATTAATCATTGCATCACCAATCATCATGGCGCGTCCGGGCGCAACGCTCTGTATGAGCTCATCATACACAGCTATCAGCCCAAAGATCGACAATGCCGATACAACAGCGTACAACTGTTTGTTGAAACATAGCATAAACGCACGATACCCCAACCAAGCTAGCACAAAATGGGCGATAAAGTGTGCCGCTTTTCGCACGAGATGATGAAAAATTGCATAAGAAGCACTAGGGCGGAAATGTCTAACCACCTTAAATAATATGCGTGCTAGCCAACCCGAGGTGGCGGAACTCTCGGCGCTCGGTTGCTGCGACAAATAGACAGTCAAGACTAGCCAGCCAAAGACTAATACCCACCTAAAAACTAGGCGTCTTTTATAATTCATAAATGCTTTACCTCCTTCAAAGATCTACGCCTATCTTAATTATAAAACATCCCATACAAAAAGCTAAGGTGTCCCACCCCGCCTTAGCTAATCGTATTATTATTCTTCTTCGTTGGACTTGCGCTTAGCGATGAAGATACTGCCGACTAATCCTGCAAGAGACATGAGGAATAGTGCAATGTGAGAAGAGATTCCGCCATCGTAGGTATTTGGAGTGGATGGAGGTGTGCTTCCGCGACCATCGTAATACTTATTTACGAATACAATATCGTCCGCCGCGTCGTCGGCTTCAGCGACCAGTTCGCCCTGATTATTGTCTGTTACGGTAATCGTAAACTCGAACTCTGTTTCGTCATAAGTGACATTCTTCAAGTTTCCTTTGAGCTCCCTAATCGTAACCGTGTAGGTGCCAGCCTTAGTGAAGGCAATCGCATTATCAAACGTGATGATGCCCTTAGCGTCATTGTGGCCAGTTGCGACTTGCTCGCCGTTTAACAGTACCACGAAAGCAAATTCTTTATCCTTCAATTCGCGACCAAGCAGAACCTTTGTAGCTTGAGGCATGTATTCTGTTGGCTTGGCGGAGTAAATATTCGTAATGGTCAAAGTTGTAGTTTCTTTGCCGCCAATCTCGACCTTAGCCTCGAGCTGTGCGGTTTCGTAATTATCGGTTACCGTAATGACGATAGCGTGCGCTTCCGTGTCGTAGGTAAAGCCAGCCTGGCCCCCATTGACTTCGGTAACTGTATAGTTATATTCGCCAGCTTCCGTAAACTCCAACACGTCGAAGTCGACGCCGCCATGTAGGTCATTTGTCGTTACGGTCTTGACGTCAATGACTTTTCCTTCGCTATCTTTCAGCTCGAAGGTAAAGCTCCCGTCCTTTTGGCTATTCGTCTGGTCGATAATCTCCTTATCAATGTGCAGTGTTGTGCTTGTTGGCTTTGCGGTGTAGGTATTGATAATCTTACCGTTGTTAGTATATTGAGCGCTCACATCCAGTGTGCCGTCGCCATTGTCTTTGACGACAACGGTAACTGTAATATCGCCAGATTTAGTCACGCCAGCCTTGAGGGCGCCTTCTTCGGATATGGTGTAAGTATAGGTTTTGCCCGCGTCGGCTTCGGTGTAGCTAAGCGTATCGAAGGTAACGGTTTTGTTGTCGTCAACTGTCTTTGTGCTTATGGTCTTGCCGGTAGAGTCTTTGAGTACAAAGTTATAGCTTTCTCCATCGAGCCAATCACGTCCGACTAGCTCCTTTTCTGCCTTTAGATCAATGCTGCCAGTAGCCTTGTAGGTGTTCGTGATTATACCGTCATTGGTATAGTCGGCGGTAACGGCGAGGCTACCGTTCTTGTTGTCTTCAATCGTAACAGTAACAGTAATGTCGTCAGACTTCTTCAAGCCACCAGGAAGTTCGCTAGTTTCCTTAATAGTATAAGTGTAGGTTTTACCAGCATCAGCTTCAGTAAAGTTGAGTTTCTTAAAGGTGGCAATTGGGTTGTTTTCGGTGACGGTTTGCTTGTCGAGAGACTTGCCGGTCTCATCAAAGAGCTCGAAATCGAAGCTCTCATTCTCGAGCCATGCGCGACCTTCGAGTTTCTTGGTTGCTTTAAGTTCGATGTCGCCCTTGGCAGTGTAACTATTAGTGATCGTGTTTTCGTTATTCTCGCCATAGGTGGCAACCGCAGTCAAGGTGCCATCGAAGTTATCGGTAACTTCTACGGTTACATTAATTGGACCAGAGCTTTCGACACCATCTGGAAGTTTGGAAGTCTCCTCGATAGTGTAATGATAAGTGCCAGCCTTAGTGTAATTAATCTCGTCAAAGCTGACGGTTTCGTTCTCATCAACGATTTCTTCATCAATAACTTCGCCGTCGGAATTCTTAAGCGTGAAGGTGTATTGTTCGTTCTCCATCCAGTCGCGGCCGGTCAATTCCTTAGTGGCTTCGAGGACGATGCTACCGTTGGCGGAGTAAGTGTTCGTAATGGTGTCATTTTGGGTGTAGGTAACGTTCGCTGTTACGCTGCCGTCGCCATTGTCGACTACTTCAATCGTAACTTGGATATCATCAGACTTCGCGAGGCCGCCAGGGAGATCGGAAACTTCTGAGATGGTGTAAGTATAGGTCTTGCCAGCGTCTGCTTCGGTGTAGTTCAATGCGGCGAAGCTAACGGTCTCGTTTGCATCGACAGTTTGACGTTCTACGACGTTGCCTTCGGAATCGATGAGGGCAAAGACGTAAGATTCATCTTCTTGCCAATCGCGACCATCAAGTACTTTCTTGGCTTTAAGGCTGGTGCTACCGGTAGCCTTGTAGGTGTTTGTAATCTTGTCATTATTGGTATATTCGACGGAGATATTTAGCTTACCGTTCTTGTTGTCGGTAACCTTGACGGTGGCGGTAATATCTTGAGACTTTGTGAGACCCTGTTTGAGCTCGCCGGTTTCTGTGATGGTGTAAGTATAGGTCTTGCCAGCGTCTGCTTCGGTGAACTCAATCGTCTTGAAGGTGACGGTTTCATTTTCATCAACAGTTTGCGTATCGATCGTCTTGCCTTCAGAATCTTTGAGTTCGAAGTCGTAGCTTTCGCCTTCGAGCCAGTTGCGGCCAACTAGCTCCTTGGCGGCTTCGAGAGTGATCTCACCACTAGCCGTGTAGGTGTTAGTGATAGTATTGCCGTTTTCGTAGGTAATCTTGGTTGAAATCGTACCGTCATTGTTATCGGTTACTTCAACGGTTGCTTTAATGTCGCCAGATTTAGTCATGCCATCTGGAAGGGTAGAGGTTTCACGGATGATATAAACGAAGGTTTTACCGGCATCTTCATTCGTGTAGGTGATCTTGTCGAAGGTGACGGTTTCGTCTGCATCGACAATTTGCTCGTCGAGCACAGTGCCTTTCTCGTCGAGCATCGAGAAGGTGTATTGTTCGCCATTCATCCAGTCGCGGCCAGTTAGAATTTTGCCGGCTTCGAGCTGTGCGGTGCCAGAAGACTTGTAGGTATTGACGATAATCGCTTCATCCTTTTCGTCCGGATAGGTCATGGTAAACTTTAGCGTGCCGTCACCGTTGTCGGATGCGGTAACGATTACGTCGATATCTTCGGTAGTCTTAGTAATGCCACGCTTCCCGAGGCCCGAAGTATCTTCAGAAATAGTGTAAGTGAATGAACCATCATCTTTGATTTCAACTTCAAACTCGGCAACTTCGCCCTTGCCAATCTCTTTACTTTGATTTTCGCCGTTACCGGTAAGAGTAAAGGTGAACTTTTCGTCTTTGAGCCAGTCGCGTCCCTGGAGATCCTTCTTGGCTTTGATGGTAACTTTGCCACTTACGCTATAGGTGTTTGTAAACTTAGCTTCAGCGGTCTCGTTCTTTACGATCGTACCGGTATCGCCAGACTTAGTGGTCTTAAAACCAGCAACGCTAGCTTCGGTGACTTCATAGTATGCACCCTCTGGGAGTTTGTCGATTTCGATCGATTCGCCATCTTTCAGCTTAATGGTGTCACCTGACTTGATCGTGCCAGACTTAGAGCCGCTATATTTATAGCTGCCAGTCAATTCTTTGGTTTTATTTGCATCGCTATAGAGCTTAACGGTGAAGTTGAATTCGTTGCTCTTCGCGTTTTTCTCATCACCGCTAGTAACATTGACGGTCTTAGAAATCTTCAACTTACCAGAGGTATATTTGTTGGTAATAGTCGCAGCTGCGGCAGCGTTGCCAACTACTGCGTAGTAAGTCTTGCCATCAAGTGTTGTGCTCTTGGTGTAATCCTTGTAATTATTGTCAGAGCCCTCGGATATTTGATAGGTAATTCCATCAAGTACGTACCCTTGCGAGAGATCGTACTCCTCTACATAGAACAAGGTTCCGGCGTTCATATTAACGATACGGATCTGGTCGCCGACGTAAATCTTTGTATCGATGGTTCCGCTGCCATAAATATGGCAAGAGCGGGTAGTCTCGGTACTTGTTTTTCCTTCCGAATCGGTGCAGGTGCGCTCGACACCCTTTTCTGGATTATTATTGCCGTAATAGATGCGGTAATCATAGTTATAATCAGTGCCGTCTGGATTCTTAAGGTAGGCTTTGATATTGAACTGGTCAGTCAAGTCGGTAACAGGATTGTTGTTCTCGTCGACAACCTTCTTCTCGATATTAACGCCACCTTTTAGGGTGTTCGTAGCGGAAATGGTTGACATTTCTTTAGCGGATTCGACTCCGGTAATTTTGTCGCCATCCATTGTAAATTTAACATTCATCAAAACGCCATCGACTAGCATTGGGTGATAAATGTAATTCGTGAGCTCGAAGTGGCCGTTGATGTCTTTCTCACCGAACTTATATTCGTGTCCAGTGTTGAGAATGGCATACTTCTTACCATTCATGGTAATTACGCCATTATGAGCGTGCTCATTGTAGGCTGGATGGCCTTCGCTGACCATTAAGCCTGGAGCAATGAAAATCTTGCCGGAAGTCCAAACGTCGCCTTCTTGGTTATTGATCTTAATACCGTCGGCAGTATAGTTTGGAAGCTCGGAATATTCTTCGCCATCAACGTAGAGCTGGAGGTAGATATCGCCAACTTCTTTGGCGCGCTGTTTTGGATCTAGTGAATCTTTCCAAAGTTTTTGAAGCTCAATATCTTTCGTGTATAGACCGACTGGGTCTGGGTTTGCAATATCGACTGTCTTCGGATCGGAAGTAGTAGTTGTAGGAACGCCATTTACTGTAGTTGTAGTAACGGTTCGATAAGTTAGAGTAGGGTTATCAGTATTAGTTTTTAGGGTGTATTTGCCGCTAGGAGTCTTAATAATCTGAGACTCGTCATATTCGCGCTCGATGCCGTTATTAAGATCTGCGACTAAGTCGAGTGCTTCCTGACTTGGATAGACTACGAAGCTGACCGTTGCGGTTTCACCATCGCCAAGCAAAGTATCACCGAGATCCCAAGTGACCTTGCCGTCTTGATATTTTGCTTCTGGTGCATTCGTCCAGGTATCGCCATTCTTTGTGTAAGTAAAGCCATCGGCCGTACCTTCGATATCGACAGAAGTCATGGCGGTAATACCGTCATCGAAGCTTAAACCGGTAAGGGAAAGACTATTAGTAATAGCCTGTGCAATATCGTCGAAAGCGGCCTCGAGTGCTGCTTGATCAGTTGCGTCTTTGTAGATAGCTTGACTATTCAAGTTCTGCATGTTGGAAGCGTCGCCAAATACGCCGACAGAGTATAGTTTCTTGCCTGCGTTAACGATTGTGGAGGCTACGGCCTGAGCGTCGGATAAGTTCCATCCGTGAGGGTCGCTATTGCCGCTACCATGAACACCGTTTGGCGCGTTGTTATTGTCGTCATCATCGCTACAGTTTCTGCCAGTACAGTGCTTAGTCGTACGGAAAGTTGGGTTACCATCCGATACGAAGATAACGTAAGTAGTGTCATTATCTTGGAAGTTTACGTTATTAGCTGCATTTAATGCGGCTTCCCAGTTGGTGCCACCATTAATGCCATCTTTTGGTTTTGCGGCATCTACCCAGTTTGAGAAAGTAGTTTTTGATGTAGTAGGAGTAGTGTGAGTAGTATTTGTATTGACGGTCGTAGCGAAGTCGATGAAGGCAATTTCTACCATGTCGTTTGCCGCGCCGTTCTTGCCGTTAAAATCGAGAAGTTTATTGCCGAGTGATTTAAGCGCGCTGTCTGCCACTGAGTAACGTGTCTTAGTGCTTGTGTTTACGCTATAGCGTGGACCATCATACTCGTCATAATCAGTACAGTTGCCAAACAAGTTAGTATTGGAACAATAATAAACGGTGTTGTGATTATCACTATTGCCGACGACAATATAATTATAGCCACTACGGTAATATAACTGCATGTAATTATTTGTGTTGACTGTGGTACCATTCGGAATTGAATAGCCGTATCGACCATACTGCGTGGATGGCTCTGGATATTTCATACTACCGGACGTATCGTAAATAACTACGACATTAGCTTTAGTACTATCGTCCGATTGCGATGATCGGCCAGTCACACTTAGCGTCAATGTGTATGTGCCATCGCCATTATCTGTTAGTGTTTTACTTCTTTTTGGGGCGTCATCCGGTTCGCCTTCGGCATAGGCGTTCAATAGAAGACCGTTTCCCATCGGTGCAACAGTGCTGACGATCATCAAGAAAGCGGCAGCTATGTTGCGGAATCTACTCTTAAGACTCACTTCTTTACTCCTTGTTATTTTATCCTTTGCCCCATATAAAAAGGGCAGTTAACGACAAAATATCGTAAATGTCCATTATTTGCAAGAATAAGCGTAATATATTATAGTACTATGCTAATGGTTAAAAATATTGTTCAGGCCCATTTATTGTTGTATATTTTACAACACGACAAGAGTATGCCCTTTTCGAACAGTCGAAACGGCTGTATTTGACGAATAATAATAAATATGGTATTATTTCATTGGAGTTTTGTAGCAGTTTCACATACATAGAAGGAGGTGCTGAAAGATTTGGTTTATTCAAACACTACAGTAATTCATGTTCCGTCGAAGTCTTATACTAGTTTTTGGCTTGCCGGAGAAAAAGACCATGGGGGAATCGAGCTGTCGGTTTCGCCTGGGCTGAAGCTCGAGGCAGGCGTAAATTATACGCAATGTGCTTTGAGAAAAATCAAAGACCATTGCTTCGGATTTGTCGCCTCCGGCGATCGGTATCCTTTCCAACTCATTCTCTCAACGCGACGCGCGGATGGAGCGAGACAAGGCGAAAAGGGGCGTATCCTCGCCCCAGGCAACGAAACGTGTTTTACGATCCTCGCGTCCGCCTCCGGCGTAGACGAGGGAGGCGACCACTATGAGGTCAGAATCGTCGAAGTGCCGTTGGGCAGTCTTGCGGAATTCTGCGTCGAGTCTGGCGGACATACAGACTATATATGTGCCGCTTACGACAGGGTCGTCACCGTAAATAATCAGAGCGAGTTCGTATTGAGAGCTACCGGCTATTCGTTCCGATTTCTCAGCCTTTTGCAGGGTGGCTTCAAAGAAATCTGAAGCCACTATTTATACCAATAACTCCAAGCCCCGGATACGCCCGGGGCATTTTCTATGAGCAAATTTTCCAGAGCCCCAACTATATTGCCGTATACCCGCCGTCGACAGGTAAAATTACGCCCGTCACATAGCTAGCTTCGCGAGAGGCTAGAAAGAGCAGGGCGGCATCGAGTTCGCCCTCTTTGCCGTAGCGCTGCATTGGTACGTGGCTTTTGGCGAAATCTTGGAATTGTTTTGTGTCGAGCGTTTCTGATGTTAGTTCTGTATAGAAATATCCAGGACAGATTGCGTTACAGGTAATACCGTCCGTTGCTAGCTCGGCGGCCACTGCGCGCGTAAAATTGACCACCGCACCCTTTGAAGCGTGGTAGGCGACGGTATGAATCTCTGTATTACCAACCAAGCCATACATCGAAGCAATATTGATAATTCGCCCATATTTCTTCTTTTGCATAATCTTCGCAAATGCGCGCGTCATCTTGAATACGGATGTCTCGTCGGTCGCAATCGTGAAATCCCACTCCTCATCAGTCATATTTACGACGCCATTGTTCTTCGCAGCCCCAGCGCAGTTTAGTAAAATATCAACTTTACCAAATTCCTTTTTCGTCAGCTTGGCGGCGTTTTCTATGTCTTCAGTGCTCGTTACGTCGCACTTGATAGCTAATACCTTACCGGCACCGGCCTTCTCTAGCTCGGGCTTGAACTCTTCGAGTCGCTCGATTCTGCGAGCTAAAATTACCAAATCGGCACCTCGGCGTGCCAAAGCTAATGCCATCTGCTTACCGAGGCCACTTGAGGCTCCAGTTACTACAGCCACCTGGTCTTTAAAATTAAACATGTAAATTATCCTTTCGTTTAAGCTTTCTCTAAATAATGCAAAGCTGCCGTCGCCGCAATGGCCCCATCGCCAGTTGCCGTGACTAGCTGTCGGACATCCTTACTGCGTACGTCGCCCGCTACAAAAATGCCATCCACGTTAGTGGTGCAACTTTCACCGGCCTCAATAAAACCTCCATCATCTAAATCTAACTCCGGCATCAAATTCTTCGCCTTCGGCTCACGACCAATGGAGACGAATAGACCGTCCAGTTTAATCGTTTTTTCTGTGCTACCTTGTTTTATAGTGATGCTTTCGAGCTTATTATCGCCATGCAGTGACTCGATAGTGGCGTTAAGAACAATCTCGATATTTTTGCGCGCTTTTGCTTTTTCGACCAGGTCAATACCGCCACGGAATTCGTCTCGTCGATGAATGAGGCAAACTTTCTTTGCAAGTCCAGATAAATAAATCGCCTCATGCAAAGCGGAGTTGCCACCACCATTAACGGCCACAGTCTTGCCTTTAAAGAAGTTGCCGTCACAAGTTGCACAGTAGGAAACGCCGTGACCGATTAATTTCTCCTCATTCTCGAGCTCTAGTCGTCGCGGTTCGGTGCCACTAGCCAGAATAACAGCTTTCGTCTCATATTCATCGTCTTCTGTCGATACGATTTTATGCCCATCTTTTTCGGTAATCTTCAGCGCGCGCTCGAACTCTATTTCTGCGCCCAGATTTTCGGCCTGTTTTTGTAGGATTCTGCCGAATTCTGGACCAGTAATACCTGGTGCCACGGGATAATTCTCTATTTTTGAGGAATTCACAATTTGGCCGCCACATATGGTCGCCTCAAGGACCAGGACTTTCTTGTTTGCACGTGCGGCATAAATGGCCGCCGTTAATCCCGCTGGACCACCGCCAATTATTATAATGTCATACATAATCAAGCCCTCATCATTTTAAGGAGGCGTTTCTTTGGCTGCATTCCTACGCGGCGCTCAATCTCTTTTCCGTTATTAAAAACGACGATGCAGGGTATCGAAGAAACACCATACTCTCCCGCCAATTCGGCGCAGTCGTCAATGTCTACTGTGACAATTTTGAATTCATCCTGCTCGTCAGCGAGTTCTTCGAGTATGGGATGTAGTGCTTGACATGGCGGGCACCAAGTCGCGCTAAAATCAACCAAGACTGGCTTGTCACTTTTGAGCACCTCTTTTTCGAAATTATTAGCTGTACCTTCAATTATCTTCATGTAATCTCCCTTAAGACAATAATACCCTATAACGCAAGAAAAGACACCTCGGACATAAGCATATGCTTGAATATATTAGAGAAATATGGTATCATATACGAAGAGATGGCCAGTTCGGGCATCTTGTCTTATGAATATATTTTTTTTGGGAGGGAAAAAAGTATGATTATGATTTATTTGGCTTTAGCCAAGCTACTGTCGTTCGGTCATGTAGTAGTGAAGGGCATCGGCTTCAGCGCGTCTATTATGACGTGGGTGTTTTATGCACTGTTTTCCGCTATCGGGGCGGTCATCCTGGGCTTTTTGGTCGGTATTCTTGACGGCCCGAAGACTGCAACATCGCGGATTATCCTGTCGCCCATAGGGCAGATTGCCTTATGGGCTCTGGCCTTCATGACCTCCAGTTTGGTCATTGAGGGGTTCTGGGTAAGCAGCTGGGTTACAGCTTTAGTATTGGGAATTCTTCCCGGCTTGGCTGTATCGATCGCCATCTCATGGGCTACAAAAGTCGGTAGTACGATGGACGGCACCTGGAACAGTCATTCCGAGCTTTTGTCTACTCCATTTCCGGACATAGAAAAGTTCTTCGACTCGGGGTGGAGCGACGACGGAAGCTCCTCGTATGAGCATAGCTCTACCTCAGAGGGAGGGGTAGTAAAACACTCCAGAACACTTTTCCGCAGAAAAGGCTCGGACGGACGAGAGTCCGGGTACGAGATTGTTAGAGACGGAGACATCACGACTGTGCGGAGGTTTGGAGATGGATTTGAAGAATGCTACCCCCAAGGGCTCGAAGGCGAAAAGTATGGCCCTGATTATTTTCGCCGTTACCATTAACCTCATAAGACGCGCCTCCGCTTCGGCGGGGGCTTTTTCATTTTACAAACTTCAACAGATATGCTAGAATATTCTCAATATGGCAAAGAAGAATAACACCAAGCGCAAGCTTGTCGGTTTGGTTTCTGAAGAATCTGGTATTCGCCTTTACTATACCAAGAAGAACACCATGAATACTCCAGACAAGCTCAGCCTTCGTAAGTATGATCCGGTTTTGCGCAAACACGTGGTCTTTACTGAAACGAAGAAGAATCTTGGACGCAACGAAGTAAAGGAAAAGAAGCGCTAAATAATATGCCCCAACTCGAGAGGGGCATATTTTTTTATGATGAGTCAGCGAAAGTAATTATGCTATTATTAAAAAAGGAGGAAAAATGCAAGAATCTATCGAGACTACAACTGATAAGAACAAAACCAGCAAAGGCTGGATGATTTGCTCGATTATCTTACTCGTTATTTTAATCGGCGGTGGCGTTTTTGCCGGCATGATTATTGTGAAAGGTAATAGGGATACCAATAGACTTTCCGAAGTTGAACAGCAGCTCAAAGAGAAAGACGATAAAATTGCTGAACTGGAAAAGAAAATTGAATCACTTTCTAAGCCGACCGACGGAGATACGGATGCCGACAAAGAAGCTACCCCAAGCGACGGAACTACTATCGACAAGGAAGATACTGTTAAAGGCGAACTCGATACGCTCATAAAGAACAATGAGGGCGGCAGCTCTTATACCTATAAAATTAACAAATTCGGTCTCACGAAAGATCAGAAGTACTATTATGCCTTCTTTACTATCAATCATACCGGTGGTACTAATGATTCAATGGTTTATTATCGCGCAGCGCAAGGCGGCACTTGGAAATATATGAACGGAGGTCACGCCGTTTCTTCCTGTACGGACTTTGACGATGACGTATTATCGTTTATGAAACAATACGGCAAAGAAGTTGTGAACTACTGCCAATGCTCTGACAGCGACGGTACGGTACACAACTATAGCAAAGAATAAATCAAAAATCTCCCCAATCAAGGGGAGATTTTTTGTTGCCTATCAATTAATTGTAAATATTTTCGACCTGGATGCTTGGACCCATCGTAGTGGAGATATAGACAGATTTCACATATTGCCCCTTGACTGAGGCAGGTTTCTGGCTCTTGAGGCTCTCGATAAATGCATTGACATTCTCCATAAGCTTGTCGGCGCCGAAGCTGAGCTTTCCGAGACCAACATGGACGATCGCCTGCTTATCTACACGATACTCAATCTTGCCAGCTTTTGCTTCTTTGACGGCCTTCTCGATATCCACCGTAACCGTGCCGGCCTTTGGATTCGGCATTAAGCCTTTCGGACCAAGTAGACGGGCATATTTACCGAGCTTTGGCATGTATTGTGGCGTAGAGATGAGTACATCAAAGTCGAGCTGTTCCTTGTCGAGACGCTTAGTGAACTCTTCATCTTCGGCGATATCCGCCCCAGCAGCCTTGGCGGCCTTGGCGATATCGAGCGGAGCAAATACGGCCACTCTAATATCTTTACCAGTACCAGCTGGCAGAGTGACGGTTGCGCGGATGTTCTGATCGGCCTGGCGTGGGTCAACGCCTAAGCGGAAGTGCATTTCGAGCGTAGCATCAAACTTGACCGGGCTTGTTTCGATAGCTAGTTTGACGGCGTCCTCGAGGCTATAAACCTTGCCTTTCTCAACCTTCTCGTTAGCCTTGCGATAATTCTTGCCACGACGCTCTAGGCGACTACGAGTAACCGGTTTTGGACCGACTTTCTTCTCTGGTTCGGCAGCCTTCTCGGCCTTACGCGCCTGGCGCTCTTCCTCGGCCTTAACTTCATCCTGATGTTTCTTAGATTTTTTGCCAGCCTTTGCGTAATGCTCTTCGGCTTTTTCGTCTTCTGCTGGCGTTTCGACCGCCTCGACCACCTCTGGTGTCTCTGGCGCAGTCTCAAGTACTTCTTTGGCTTCTTCTTTTGCCATTAAAATCCTTTCGCGGTTCAAACGGACGATTCGTCCTCCCGACCATTAAATTGTAGTAACCTTAATAATATCATATTATCTATGCTTACGCAAGGAACTCACACGGATTGGCTATTGCTCGAAAGATATTAACTTGTATCTTAGAGTCTGATTAAAAAGTCAAAGAATCCTTTACGTTTTTGTGCAGTATTTTGCTCATGTTTTTACGATGTTGCACTTGCGGGTATATTATGGGCATGAATGGACAGTTATTCATTACAGGGCATACTGCTTGCGAGCTACTAGGCATCTCTCGTCAGCTTCTTAGTTATCACATTAAGAGACTCCGTGAGCAGGGGTATCTGCGTCAAGAATGCCCTTTCTCCCCACGTAGGCCGCGCCACATTAATGGTTGTTACAAGAAGGTTAAGTCCTATAGTTTGAGTAGTGTCTTTTTGATTGCGTCTAGGGTTGACACGCCAGAGGCACGCGCTTTTCAAGATGTAATCTGAGCTGCAATTAATTACTGGTTTATAGGCGAAAAGAACGTCATATCATATAATGCCCGAGACTTCTTTCGAGAACTCTATCGCCGCCGCGGTAGGCGTAATATCAATGAGGTGTTAAATGTTGAAGTAAAAGATCATTTGACATTTTAATCAGACTCGTAAAAACGAAGAAATATTATTAGGCGCCGCTTAAATTTGCGCGAATTACCCATGCAACAAAAAACTCCCAAGCCAACCAGCTAAGGAGTTTTTCAGTAATAATTAGTCGACAACTTCTACGCCCATTGAGCGCGCGGTGCCTGCAATAATCTTGCATGCGCCTGCTTCGTCAATCGCGTTGAGTTGGTCTTTCTTGACTTCGGCAATCTCTTTAATCTGAGCCATGGTAATCTTGCCAACCTTCTCAGTATTCGGTTTGCCGCTACCTTTCTCGAGCTTAATCTTCTCGCGAATGAGGTCATCGACCGGTTGGCCGAGGCAGGTCCAATCAAAGCTACGATCGTCATAGACCTTAATATGAACAATAACGTTCTTGCCCATGAACTCTTTGGTAGCTTCATTGAATGGATTGATGAAATCCATCATATTTAAGCCCCACTGACCGAGCGTGCTACCTACTGGAGGTCCAGCCGTCGCTTTGCCGCCAGGAATGCGCAACTTCAGGTTGCCGATACATTTCTTTGCCATGTTAATATTTCCTTCTCCGGCTTTGAAGCGTTTCGCCGGAAATTACGTTATATAACGTGCGTAACGCGACAAATTATACCTCAAAATGCTTCAAAAAGCAACCTGGATTGAATTACGGTCTGAATATGTTATAATATATAAATAGCGTAAACACTGCACATCTTCAAAGGAGGTTGAGATGGCATATAGTTTTGCAAGTCCAGAATATCGCGTGGCGGAAAACGCGTCGAACCCAAACAATTGGCACCATTTGTCGGTCTCTGTGGCTGAACTGTTCCGAGATGGAAACTATGAGCAGATTGAAAAAGGTTTGGTATGCCTAATTCACAACGCGTACTCGGTTACGCGGATTGGGATTGTGGACTCCAGAGAACACTGGGACAAGGCGCTTTATGAAGTTGATAAGCGCATAAAGAATCGCTATCTACTGCGACAATTCTTGCCCAACGCTACTGTAGGATCCAAGATTGACGGCAAGGGTCTTCTCAATACCGTGATCCATTACATCGACTCAGAGCAATCTAAAAGGGGAATGTCCACCAGCGTTTATGAAAAAATTGTTAACGAAGTAGTAGAGGCGATCCTGAATGTCGTATACGTGTAACGCGCTGCAAGGTTGTTAAATACAACCCAAAAGGCCCCCTAGAAGGAGGCCTTTTTTAAAATCCAGGCAAGAACATTAATCGTCAATTTTCTTCACCTGCAAAGCGTCAAGCTCGACCGCCGTTTCGCGACCAAACATTGAAACGAGCACCTTGAGCTTACCTTTATTGGCGTCAATCTCGGAAATTGTGCCTTCAAAGCCCTTGAATGGACCGTCGGTTACGGAAACAACCTCGCCAATCTCGTAATTAACGGTAAACTTTGGATCTTCCACGCCCATGCGTTTCTTGATCTTCTCGATCTCCTTGTTCGAAACCGGAGTTGGCTGCGTGCCGGTGCCTACGAAGCCGGTAACGCCTGGTGTATTGCGAATGATATACCAAGTTTCATCCGAAAGGCACATCTCTACGAGCACGTAACCCTGGAAAATCTTCTTATCCGCTACGCGGCGTTTGCCATTTTTAATTTCGATTTGTTTCTCTTTTGGGACAATCGCGTCAAAAATCTTGTTTGCAAGATCAACGCTACCGATACGCTGCTTAATAGAATCAGCCACCTTATCTTCGTATCCAGAGTAGGTGCTAATAGCATACCACGCACGCGACCCATCATAACGGTTTACTGCCATTTTATTTGTTCTCCTAAGCCTGTTTTAATATTAAATTGAATATAAAAGTAAAGAGTGCATCAAGTAGCATGATGAAAGTCGCTATCAATATTACGTAGAGAATGACCGAAAATGTCATCTTCCAGGTCGACTTTCTATCAGGCCAGCGCACTTGGCGTAGCTCTCGGAAGGAATCTCTTATATAGCGGCCTAGCGCCACGAATGGTCGGAAAAGAATAAACACCTTTTTGCCTTCACGGGCAGCTTTCTTGGCAGCTTTCTTTTCGGCTTTTGCCGCTTTCTTTGCCTCCGCTGCTTCTTTGGCGCGGACTTTTTTATTCTCGCTCTTTTTTGCCTTCACGGTAACTTTGCGAGTAATGTCAGCGTCATCGGATGCGGAAGACTCGCTATTGCGGCCGTCATCCTTCGCTTTAATTCTTGTTACATTTGCCATTGATTACTCCCATTAAAAATAGTCCTTTCGGACTCTTGTCAAGAGTATAACAAAAAGCCGGCATTTTTGCAAATACCGGCTCAAATTTGTTTAGAACAAATAGTTCAGATAGTCGCGCATCATGCGAGAGCCAGAACAAATATCCAAATAGGCCTTCAGCTCTTTGCGTACCCAGTATTCGAGATCGGCATCATTATTCCAAGTCTTCGCCGCTACCTCCATTTGCTTGTAGAGGCTCTCTGTTTCTTGTTCTTCGGTTTTACCATCGATAGTTAGATAGTTATCGGAAGGCATGTCAGCTACGCCACCATCATGGGTTGAAATCAAAAGTCCCATGTTGGCGATATCTTTCATCCAACTCGTACCACAAGCTTCGAGGCCGACAATCGGAGTATTGATTGAGCTATTCGCGCCCAAGGACAAGCCCAGGCCTAGCTCTTCGTCATAATCTGGCAGATAGTGGACGCGTTCGCGCAAAACTGGATGCCCATCAATCAAATGCAAGGTATCCATCAGTTTACCAAACATATTCGCGTCGCCCATATGTACGCGACCCGCTAAGATGTAATGTGCATTATTGTCTTCCAAAATCTTCGCGAGACGATCCGGATCATTAAACGGCAGAGTAGGGCGTTTATAGTCTACGAAGCGACGTTTGAAATCAAACAGAAATGCGTCCTCAGGGATATGCACGGGGCTCCCATATTGGTCTGTACGGTGGTGAAGGATGTCATTTAAGCGTTGACGCCCAAGCTGCTTTAGTCTACGGATATCTGCGGCCGTAATCGCATCGACGGCCTCGTCAAAACCGCGACTGGTTGGCAAATCAAAGCGATCCAAAATCCCATTCTTATGGTAGTAATCCATAATTTCTGGTAATACCCAAGTGCGCATATGGATACCATTCGTAACGCTCTTGAACTTAATCTTTGCGCCATTAATATCTCGGTAATTCGCTACGCGTGCGTGCAGCTTAGAGACGCCGCTTCTTAGCTCCGCAATCTCTACGGTTGGCGTAGAAAGTCTAATCATACCATCGGTGAACTTATCTGAGAGCCAGCGCCTAACAGCCACGGACTTAATGTTTGGGAAGACATATTGCTCAAACTGTTCGTAGCGGAAAGTTGCCTCCGCCGCTTGCACGAGCGTGTGGTTCGTGTAAAGGGTGTGCTTTCGCGTATAAACTACAGCCTCATAGAAGTCCATACCAGAGCTAACTAACTCATCAAGACGCGCGACCGCTGCGAAGAAAGTAGCGACCTCGTTTAGCTGAATAACAGCAGGGCGTAGTCCTACAAGCTTCAGTGCCTGGTAGCCACCAAATCCCAAAGAGACCTCCTGATACAAACGATGATCGGAGCCAGATTCGCCTGAGTATAATTCGCCGAAGTTTGGTTCAGTAATACATAGAAAACGCGAGGAGCCTAACCTTTTCTCGACAACATCTAGTCCAACGGCACTAGTAGCGGTCTTAATCCTGACCTTATCTACATAATTAAAGCCGAAATCATGGAAATTGCGTTTTTCGTGGTAGTCAATCTGCTCCATGTTTTGCATCTTTTGATGCGATTCCCACGGGTAGAATGGTGTCACTAATACGAATGGCACCTGAAGCTGTTCGGCAACGCGCCTCATGTCTGCCGCAAGTACGCCTAGACCACCGCCGCCCCTGATTCCGTTCGACTTGTCGTAAGTCTCAATAGTCCAGTAGCAGTATGGACGGTTCATCGACAATTTATGTGTTAGTTTTTCGCGCTTTATTGACTGATAAAACTCTTCCACTTCCTCAACTGAGTCTAGCGGATGATACACGATTGGCTCTTTATTCTGTTCTTCCACCCTAGTAATCCTATTTTGATATTCTTATGCTTATATTTAAATAAATTGTAGCATAGAGCCCCTATATTTCAAAGAAGCGCCGAACGCCTTTAATCATGCCTTTGCTTTTTTGGCGCAAATGTATTAGAATGTTCTACAACCGATGGGGATTCGCCAAGTGGTAAGGCAGTGGGTTCTGGTCCCACCATTCGGGGGTTCGAATCCCTCATCCCCAGCCATTTTTTGTTTTTGAGTCCAAAAGGTTCCGAGCGAACGGTCCTGACCCCTGTAATATCAGTCCGCTAGGTCCTAAAGTTCGGTTCGAGCACGTGACGAGACCAATGAGGTCTCTTTTTTCGGCCGTTGTGGCGACGTCGAATAATTTATCGGCATATTTAAAGACTTTTAAGATGTAGCCAGCGTTCGTATAGAAGTTGTCGTCGGCACGATCTAGCGCGGCTTCTTGCGCCTGGATCTCAGCCAGTTCGTTGCGATATCGCTCGTTATTTTGGTTATAAAGTTCCAGAGTAATACTCTTGTCCATTAGCATATCGTAAGCTTCCTGCTGTCTTGCTTCTAGTTTCTTACGCTTTTGAGATAAACTTCGGCGTTGCTCGCGATAGAAATCTATCTTTCCGGCATGCGCTTCGGCTAACGCCTTTCTAATCTCGTCTAATTCAGCCTCAGTTAATCTTAGGCCTCGCAGGAATTCTTTTACCTTGTCATCAAGATACTCTTCGGTGTAACTTTTCATACTCTTATGCGCTCCTCGTCTATTCGTGCAGTGGTAGTATTTGTGATAATTGTAGCCACCATGTCGTAGCTTACGCTTCTTAAATTCTGGCGTTATTGTACACCCGCACTCTTCACAGCGGATTAATCCACGATAAGCCGATTCTATGCCGCCATATTTTGGCACTTGATCGTCGCCTTTAAGGTTTCTCTTATCTAGTATTTGATTAACCATATCGAATAGCTCTCGATCTATTATTTTCTCGTAATTATGCGGATATTTCTTTCCGCCCTTTTTATCGATAATAAATCCGACATAAAACTCACATCTTAGGAATTTATGGATGATTCCTTGCGAGAATTTAGTGCCGTATTTCTTGTTCATTAGTCTTGCTAAGGTTCTACATGAATAAGTTCCGGTCGAGAAGAGCAAGAATACTTCTTTTACGATCGACGCGGCCGGTTCTACCGGAACGACGTTTTTAACCTTCGGCCTGACGCTGATGGTTCTAAATTCATAGCCATAAGGCGCGCTCCATGGTAGCTCGCCGCGCGACAGTTTATTGATCTTTGTATTAAGACCGTCTTCCTTGATGCGGTTCAGATATTCCTGACCCACAAAAACCTTCACATTCCAAGATGTGAGGTCGGTCGCGCGGCTATTCTCCGAGAGAATCAGCCTTTCATCAACGCAGTGGATGCGCTTGCCGTATTTGATGCGTAGATCTTCGATCGTTACCGCGTCGCGGAAGTTTCTAGTAATGCGATCTACGCGGAAGGCGATAATATCCGTTACATCTGGATTATCCTTTAAGAACTGAATCATCTCGTTGAAGCGTTTGCGCTCTTTATAACTACCGCCAGTTTCGCCAATAGCGTATTCGCGTACGATCTTTAAGTTTTGCTCAATCGCATAATCGCGCATGCGCGGTAGCTGAATTTCATCGAGAGATAAGCCTTCTTTTTCTTGTCGCGCCGTTGATACGCGAGCGAATAGAACGGCTTTTCTGGTTAGTTGCGGCTCATTAGTTTTGCCGGTATTTACAGGGGTAGAGTTTCCCATGTTATCAAACATAATACCCTAAACCTTTCATAAGTCCATATCATAAATGGACCTTTGGAGTTGGGCTATTCGCAACTAAAATAGCCGTAAAGAACCACCCTACATTTGCGCTAGTTTGGCCCAGCGCGCACCTTGTTTAATTCTGTGAAGTGTTCGAGTAAACGTACTGGCTTGAACTCGGCCAGTTTATCTTCTATGTAGCTAGTAGAGCTACTCTTTCTCGTTCTAAAGTAGATCTTTGATATTTTCTTTGTAAGTCTAGACCACTGCGCCGAATTGGCGCCGGTCATCTTCCGCACGTCTCGGCTTCCGGTTTCGCGCATTAGGCTCCATATTGCCAAAGTCTCTAGCCGTTGTGCCAAGGTCGCTTTTGGATTTAATGTATTTATCTCATGAAGAAAGCTGGTAGCTGTATTCGTAATTGTTTCATTAAGGTCTAGATTCTTCGCCTCGATCTGCGCGAACTCATATTCTAATAGCGTCTTGGCTAGTTCTTCATTAAAGATATCTACAAATACAAGCTTCTGCTTTGTAGCTAGTCTTGCGACACTGTCGCTCGCGCGGCCGTACTCGAGAGCGTGTTTCAGCGCGATATTGAAAGCACGTTTAGTGTTATACCTCGCTTCAACACGCACCACCTCAAAAGGCTTCTTGCTACGGATATTATCAAATAGCGTGAGCTGGCAGTAGTTATCTTTCTCGAGTAGTCCGCGCTCGCTGACGCGAGACTTAGCCAATTCTCTTCGTTTATCATAAATCGCTATGGCCTGACTTGCGCTGTAAAAATGCAGAGCTTCGCCATCGTTTCGATAAACACGCATATCGGCTTGTTTTCTGGTCGATACATTTGCTTTTGCTATATCGCCAATTACACTTGCTGCAGTCCGGTAATCGTCAAAGACGATATTCTTGCCAAAATGGATCGTCTTTACTTCAGCCCTTTCTATCTGGTTTCTTTTAATTTCAATTCCAAGCTTATATAGTTTGCGATAGAGTTCTGCACAGACGGCCTTAAAGTCGCCAGCATTAAGCTCGTCAAAGTTGTTGTTATAAAGAATCTTTGGCGCTGAGAACTCGATATGTAAGAATATAGAAACACCGCCGGCTCGTACTGCTTTCATGAGTGTTACGCGTGGCTGATATATGCCTAGCTTCTTATCTTTTGCCTTTAGTTGCAGTACGCATTTAATAACTTTTCCGGATCCAAAAGAATAGTATGGCGGTCCAAAGATGCCATGAGCAGAAGGAGAGAACTTACGATAAACGCTCGGGCTAATCCTGAAATTGGGGTAGTTCACTCGGAGAATCACAGTATCGATCATCGCTAGCTCTCATTACATCTTCATATTTACTAATCACTGCTTCTTCTATTTCTTGCCCGACATATCTATCTATCGGGTAGAATATTCCGAAGCTATTCAGCCCAACCTTTTTGGTTGGAAAGGTGAGTCTATATGAGCCATCTAATCGCGTCATAATGCCAACGGAACTGCAGTAGATCGTTCCGTATAGCACGAAGCTTGCGAAGGCCACTAGTCCGCCATGCGGCTTTACTGGCATTATTTCAATTTCCGATATAAAGCTATTCATCGTCGTCATCCTTATTAACGACATGCTCGCGCTTGTCTATATCGATTAATATTTCTAGAAACTTTACGAGCGCTTGTTGCTCTAGTTTCTTATCTTTCTGATACGTTATATTACCTCTTCATTCCATATTCCAAGGATACAAAATGAGAGTTCAGCGTTATTATTGCGATAATATTGCGCTATTTTAGGTATTTCGGGTTGATTCTGACCGATTTTGTATTTAGTTCAAATAGATCGTTTATTCCGGCGATATTGCGAATGCGCTCGTTAAGGCGTTTTAAGACCTCGTAGACGCGGTGCCAGTCTGAAGGGCGTTCGTTGCCTATGTAGTCGTATAAATCATCCCAGACGGTCTGAAAATCGCGTAATTCGTAAAGTTTTGTTGGGTCTCTAAACATGATTTCACAAAGAGCAGGAGTGAACGGCGCATCTTCGCGGAAACGCACGACTTTATTGCCGACATGGATTGTGCGAGTTTTTGGGTCGTAGCTTACTTTAATGTCTTTGTCGTCGTCGTAGAATAGTTGCTTATGGCCGTCTTCGTATTCGCGCTCGATTTCTGGAATTATCTCGGCCAATGTCCTCACTTCAGCATCAAAGCTTAATGCGATTTTCTCGTAGTAATCTGTGTCATTCGGAATTTGGGCTTTTGAATTCATATATTTGAAGATGAATCGTTGTGGCACGATATTGCAGAGCAGGTCTAGGCATTTAAAACCCCAATCGTCGTAATACCTTTTGGCTTTTTCTTTGGGATTAGTTATATCTTCATGCCTGTCGCTGAGATAAATAAGTTCATAGTCGATATGTTCTAAGATGGATTGGTCGTCTTTGCCCGATTTTGAGAGTTCGGAAGTTTCATGGAATAAATTAGCAAAGTCGACTCCTTCGCGGTGAAGTTCGATCAAGTCGGTTACTAACTTTGTTACATTTTCAGGCATTACAACTTCCAATTAGTTATCTATATTATACCATATCTTCTTGGGGTCGTAAGGTGTTAGGATGACTTGTAAAATATCTCAAAGTAAGGTTAAATTGGACAACCCTGCAAAGGGATGCCGCAATTTTAACTAACCCACAACTGAATATTAACTTTAATCTAAAGTTGCTCTTTAATGGTCGGTGTTAGAAAAGACCTTGCAGGGTTTAAGGAGTATTTATATGAGTAATATTGGTATATGTGAATACGTTATCGGCGTAATTCACGATAAAGATATCTGGTACTATGTCGGCAGATACGACGCCAATGGCATGGCTCTTAAGCCGAACGAGCAATATTCTTCATTTTTAGTTGACGCTAAGCGTTACGATGACGAAGATAATCTACGGGAAGAACTTGAGTCTCTACCTAAAACTTTGACTTATAAGATTCTAGAGCTCCAACGTTGCCCAAAATGCAAGAAAGAGTTTACAGAGCATCCTGCCTTATCTCGTGTAAATAATGAGACGGAAATTTGTCCGGAGTGCGGAGTTCGCGAGGCCGTAGAAGCGTATCAAAAAGCCACCCGGTGAGGGTGGTCTTTTTATGCGGCAATTGCGTCATGAAGAATTGAAACGGTGTATTTAATTGGTTCTACGTCGCCGCCAAACAATTCATTCCAATCGATAGATTTAAATGGATCTGTCTTTAGTAGATCGGCAAGTTCAATATCGCCGTTCTTTTGGACATATTTGACAATAACATTAATGAATTCTTGTTGTTTCGAATTAAGTTGATGAGCATTAAGGTATTCACCAAACTTTTTATTTACAGCATCCTGATCTATGCCTATCAAGCTACGCACAAATGCGGCAAGACTTTTACCATTTGCGTTCTCGTTATACTCGTCCTCTGAGCCTAAATCGAACCAAAGCAATTGCTTGAGTTTTTCGGCATCTTTTTGATCTAGTTTTTCGAGGTTGCGAATCTTTTCAATAGTCACATCGTCGCCGTTTTTAGTGAGGTAATCGATAACGCGTTCTTTATAAGTGCGAATATCAATGACTGTTCCGTCTGGTTGGAATTCTGGGTCAATTAGCTCATCGGTTACGTCTATATCGATAAGCCTGAGCTCATCGCCAGTAATGTACTTGATTAGTTCACGGACTGAATCGCGCAATCTCTCCAAATCTTTAACTTGTGGCTCGTTCCAACTCGATTCGTCATAGAGTTCTTTAAGGTCCTCTTTCTTTGCTTCGACTTGAGGAATGGTCATTTTGTTCTGAAGAAGATACTGTGCAACTTCGCGAACCTTCTTAATGTCGGCCGTCGCGTAAGCAGGAGTGTTCTTTAGGATAGCTCGTTGGATTCTCATCATTCTAATGTCGAAAGATAATGCCTTGAAATCGGAATCAGCGCCACCTTCGATTAACGGAGCGACGAAGGTTTTTAATTCGTGAACGTTTACTGGCGTTAATGCCATCCAAGCTTTTTCGCTATTGTATTTATCGACATACTTTAGGTTTTGGCGGACAGCTATGCGATTCGTGCTTTTCTTTAGATCTTTAACGATATCGAGTAAGATCCTTACGGTCTTATTGCGGTAGCTACTTAGAAATTCGTCTTCTTGGCTTTCGAAGTCTTGAAGACTATAAGCAATCTCGGAACGCAATGCGAAGATTCTCTGTGAAAGAGAGATTTTGTCGCCGCTACTTACGACTTCATTATGTTCGACTTGGAAGTATTCGAAGTTATCACAGTAATCAAAAATGAGGAATTTCTTCTTATCGTTGCCTGGGCCAAACAAATCAGGGCAAAGGCGCGTGCCACGTCCAATCATCTGGACAAACTTAATCTTCGAACGGACTGGTTTGAAGAACATGAGGTTCGATACGGCCGGAACATCGATGCCAGTATCAAGCATATCAACGGATACCGCTACTCTAAATTCGTCGTCAGTATCAAATCTAACAACTAGATCTTCGGCATAATTTACTGAGTAATCTACGAGTTGGCAGGTATTTGGTGGAAGATGAGGATAGAGTTTCTTAAACTCATTTACAATCATCTCAGCATGTTTGTGGTTGTATGCGAAAATAATCGTCTTACCGATAGTTTCGCCGCCATTTACGCGGATACCTTTTTCCATCAAGTCTTCAATGACGCTACGGCAAGTATCTTCGTTGAAGATAGAGCGGAAGATAGCGTTCGCAGGAATTGTTAAATCTGGCGTTTCGCGATCGCCTTCAAGAAAATCATCCAATTGCTCGAGTTGGTCTTCGTCCAATTCTTCGCGCTTGATGCCTTGCGTCATAATGCGAGAATGACGATTCACTACTTCGTAGCCAACAAGGTAGTGTTCTTTGATTGCGTCTTCTAGGGGATAGTCAAAAGTTGGCTCACCGGATTCGCATTCAAAGATTCCATAGGTACTGCTACCAACTTCGTCGCGTGGAGTTGCCGTAAAGCCAACAAGCAAGCTGTCGAAGTAAGCAAAAATAGAAGCGTAGCGATTAAAGATTGAGCGGTGAGCTTCGTCCACGATAATCAAGTCGAAACGGCCAGTTGAGAAATCTTTATCTTCGGCGTCGATGTAGTTGATCATCGTCTGATACGTACAGAACATCAAGCGAGCATTCATATCCTTGTTTGCGTTGCCGCCTTCGGAAAGCTCGCAAATAGTCATGTCTGGCAGTAATTTGGCATAGTTGCGCTTAGCCTGTTTTACGAGCGAAGTACGGTCGGCGAGGAATAAGACATTCTTGATCCAGCCGTTTCTGGCCAAGATGTCGGTCAAAGCGATCGAAACACGCGTCTTACCGGTTCCAGTAGCCATAACTACTAGTCCGCGGCGATGACGTGCGTTAAAGCGCTCACACATGCGCGTAAGGGCCATCTTTTGGTATGGACGACCGGCAATTTCGTCTTTTGCGGCCATATCGGTTATATTGCCGCGATTTCGGCGCTGAATCATGCGTTCCAGCTCTTCAAGTGTATGGAAAGCCGTAACTTTACGATCTGGATAAACACCATCGATGACATGGGTCTCGTAGCCATTCGTGTAGTAGATTACTGGTTTATAACCAAACTTTTCTTTCAGCGATTCTGCATAAAGGTCTGCCTGATGACGACCAATTTGCGGATCCTTTGAAGTCTTTTTTGCTTCGACAACAGCAAGTGGCTTGCCGGCGCGGTCGTAAAGCACGTAATCGCAGTAACCAACACCTGCGTTGTTTGGCATATTGCCAACTTCTATTTCGATGCCGGCCTTGCCAGGAAGGGCAACGCCTTTTTGCGTTAGTACATCCCAACCGGCTTCGCGCAAATACATGTCGATATATGCCGCTCTAGTTTCAGCTTCCGAGAAATACTCTGGAGACTTCGTTGGCTCTTCATGAGTATTATTCTTGTTGTCTAGGAATTTTATGAAGTATTCCAGGTTGTCTACTGCGATTTTTACATCTTTTTCGCGAACTGGCTGATTATGTTCGGCGCGAATACCTATAATGCGAATAAAATGAAGCGATTCGGTAACCTGATCGTCATTTACGTAGTTTCTTATTGGGGAACAATCAATTAACTCGAGAAGGGAGTATTTTTTCTTTTTCTTAGCTGACTTTTCTGGAAAGATTTGTTCGAGTACTTCACGAAGAACTAGGCGTGACGCCCTAGCTTTCTCTTCCTTCGTAGGAAGCGCTCGGATTAGCTCGAGTCTTCCCATATAGCCGCTCGAAAACATATTACTCATATTATACCATAAACTGCATAAATTCATAAGGCTTATGATGGATTTTTGAAGCGCAAATTTTGATTTGTCGACCTGGGCGACGAGGTTAGCAAATTCATTTTGAATTGCTATTGGTGGGATAGGAATCGACAATTCCTCAACGTGATTTGCCTTTAAATATGCTTGCGTAGATTGATTGCTTTTTCCAGTTAATTTATATTGCACATCATCCGAATTAAAGAATTCGCAGAAAAATGGAGTGTTTACGATATCGCCATTAAGTCTAAGCAAATAAACATTTTGTCCATAAAAGCGCTTATCTTTTGGAACGACCGCCGTCTGTCCTAGTGTACCAATCATACTTACGAGAATATCTCCAGGCTTGACAGGTCTATTTTTAGAAATTCTTAAGTAGTCGTCTTCAGAAATGTATTTTGTATCATTTAGATCGAGAATACGATTTTTGATATTTTTTGATGTAATATAAGGTATACCTTTCTCGATATATTTTGGCGTAGCAGGCATCAACCAGAAACTTTCGCACAACACGTCCTTTATTGTTCTGGTTTTATATTTATCGTTGCCGAACATCTCGACAAATCGGGCTTTGACGAGGTCGTCGAGCTTTTCTAGTTGCAATCTCTTGTCGGCAATAATCGCGTATAACTTACCTAATGTGTCGGAAATTGTTTTCTGCTCAGAAATGATCGGGAATGGAATAGTAGTGTTGTCGAAATCTTTCTTAGTAATGTGTTTCATCGTGGCGCCATGCGTTTTGGACTCCATCTCTCCGAGTTTATATTGAACAGCATACATGAAGAATTTTTTATCAACGGTTAGCTTGTCAAAAACCACCTTGAATATATGCTGATTCAATAAAGCTTTTCCGCGATTCCATTCGTAAACGCCTAGGCTAGCAGACCAAGATATTAAAACGTCGCCGTTATCGATTTCCACTTTCTTTGGATAATCGCCGTCGTAAAAACCAAGATCATATGCGTTTCCTGTTAAATCTTGAATTCTAATAATCGGTAAACCAACCTTGCCACGTTGTTCAGGCTTAAATGCGAATCCGTTAATATAACTTGCTATGTCTCCGAGTCTTTTTTGCTGCATATCTTCCTCTACAAATTCGAATTTGTAGGTTTAGCCATGCGGTACAAACTTAGCGATTTATTCGAGCTACAAATGGGTAAAACCCCGTCGCGAAATAATCCGAATTATTGGGATTCAAATGATTATTCGTGGGTTTCGATTTCAGATATGTCTAGCTACGATAAGTACGTCTCCGGCACGAAAGAGTATATCTCTGAGCAGGCAGTTAAAGAAAGCGGAATAAAGACCATACCGGCTAATACGGTCATAATGAGTTTTAAATTATCGATAGGTAAAACCGCTATCACTACCGGCCCTATATTCTCGAATGAAGCAATAATGGCATTCATCGATAAAAAAACTACTACTATCGATCCAGAATATATCTTCTACTTATTCTCTGGGAAGAACTGGGATGAAGGTTCTAATAAGGCCGTCATGGGCAAAACGCTAAATAAGGCCACACTATCCAACATTGAGGTCGACATACCTAGTCTCGATATCCAAAAAGAAAGAATTGAGAAACTTAACAAGATATCGATTTTAATCGCCGATAAAAAGCAACAACTCAATCAGCTGGATGAACTAATCAAAGCCCGATTTGTCGAGATGTTTGGAGATAGGAATTACGATATTAAACCATTTAAAGACGTTTGCGACGAACTCTTTGCCGGCGGCGATGTTAAAAAAGATAGAACCGTAAAAGTCGCTGACGCTAATCACCCATACG
>JAFXZL010000003.1:0-36831 GCA_017541245.1 Candidatus Saccharimonadota bacterium | reverse complement strand
CCTCCGCCTCCGCCGCCCCCACCGCCGGAGTTGCCACCAAGGGCATTAAGGATGAATGCCGTAATCGCAAAAGCGGAAATTGTAATTACTAAGCCAATAATAGAATACATAATTGTATTCTTTGCAGATTGCACTTTGCCTGGATCACCCTGGGAAGTAGAGTACTTAATGCCCGCAATTACAATCATTACGACCGCTACAACCGCAATTACGCCATAAATGGCGTTCAAGACATTACCGACCGTATTCATCAAGGTGTTTTCTTCATTGGCTTTTTTGTTGCCGCAGAGTAGCGGATCATTGATTGCGGCCGTTGTACAGATATCCTCATCGACATCCTCGTATGGTTCTACTGCGAAGGCAGCGTTTGGCGCCATGCAAAATACGCATAGGCATAAAGATATGAAAATAAACTTAAGAAACTTCTTCATTTGCCTTCATTATATCGCGCTTGCACTTTTCGCGATATGTATAAAACTGATAGAATAGAGTAAAACAATGGAGGATTTTTAATGGCCGAAATCAAAGGTACGAAAACAGAGAAGAACCTAAACGCCGCATTTGCTGGCGAGTCTCAGGCTCGCGTAAAGTATCAGTTCTACGCAAGCAAGGCAAAGAAAGATGGTTACGAGCAAATCGCGAGCATCTTTGAAGAGACCTCCGACAACGAAAAAGAGCATGCAAAGATTTGGTACAAGATTTTGCATGACGGTGGTGTTCCTAGCACAGAAGAAAACCTAAAGGATGCCATCAAGGGCGAAAACTACGAAGAGACCGAAATGTATGTAAAATTCGCCAAAGAAGCCCGCGAAGAAGGCTTTGAAGAAATCGCCAAGCTCTTCGAAGAAGTTGGTAAAATCGAGGCCGAGCACGAAAAGCGCTATCAAAAAGTCCTAGAAAACATCGAAAAAGGCATCGTATTTAAGGGTGATGGCGTAACGGTCTGGAAGTGCCGCAACTGTGGCTACATTCATATTGGCGACTCCGCTCCAGAACTCTGCCCAGTCTGCAAGCACCCACAGTCCTACTTCGAAATTCGCGCTGAGAATTTCTAATCGATGACCAAGAAAACCTCCTATCGCGTACGTAGAATTCTTTTTGCATTGTTTGGGCTGGCTGTCTTTATCATTTATCTGATAATCAATCCGAATTCTTATCAGTTCGTCAGTATTTTGAATGGCGACGTCGAGAAGCCGGAAGAAATCTCTGAGAAAGACGAAACTGCCCCAGATTCTACGCTCGCAAAAGACGTGCTAGAGTCTCTTGCTGTGCATGAGAAAAACACCTCTGAGAAATACTACCGTAAGTTATTCTATGACAGCTGGGGCCTCACCGCCTCTGGTTGCAATACAAGGGAAGCGGTTCTTGCACGCGACCTAACGGACGTCGTTCTGAAGGGCTGCAAAGTGCAAACCGGCACGCTGAACGACCCATATACTGGCAAGATTATTTCTTTTGTTCGTGGCCAAGATACGTCTAGCGTAGTTCAGATAGACCACGTTGTGGCGCTCAGTAACGCCTGGGCAACTGGTGCATATGCATTTAGTCCTGAACTTCGTTATGAAATCAGCCAAGACCCGCTTAATCTTCTTGCGGTAGAAGGCGAAGCGAATCAGGAAAAGCTCGATCAGGACGCCTCCGGCTGGCTTCCGAGTAACGAAAAATTCCAGTGCCAATATGTGGCACGTCAGATTTCGGTTAAAGCCAAATATCACCTCTGGGTGACGCCGGCAGAGAAATCAAAGATGCAACTAGTCCTCGCCGCCTGTCCAGACGAGCCTACTGTAGGACTAGAAAATCTGTAACTTGATAATTATCACCCGACACTTCCGCTGCGGCAAGAATTGCTGCGCCACCACCATTTTGGCTCATATACAGCTCCGCCGCAAAACGCATCTGCTCGAGCTTCTTTTTGTCTATCGCGTCAAGTCCGCCGCCCGCACGACGATATTTAACTTCCGTAAAACAAAGCACACCATTAAACTTCGAAATAATATCAATCTCGCAAAACTTATTCTTCCAGTTGCGCGCAATTATCTCATGCCCGGATTCGGCTAAATATTCGCATGCCGCTGTTTCGCCGCGGTCGCCGCGCGCTTTTGTGGTTCTCGCGCGCTTCGCAGCCTCTTTTGTGCCAAGCAACTCCGCAATCGGACGAAAGCTTTTCCTATGCTCGGGGCAGGGGCCATATTTCTCAAGCGCGGCTTTATGCGCCGCGGTGCCGTAGCCCACATGCTTCTCGAATCCATACTCTGGATATTTCTCGGCTAGCTTGTACATGTAATTATCGCGCGCGACTTTGGCTACTATGGATGCCGCCGAAACTTCCGGCACTAATAAATCCGCCTTCTTCAAGACCTGTACGTGCCCAGCAAGTGGCGTATCGCGCAAAAAGTTCACCGTACCGTCAATAATAATCTCATGAAACGGCGCCTTAATCTGCTTTACGGCATCGCGGCAAGCCTTGCACAGTGCTTTAGATAGACCGATGCGGTCTAATTCTTCGGCGGAAATCCAGCCGAGCCCAACCGCGGCTTTTTCCTGGATTACTGGCGCTAACGCTTCGCGCTTTTTTGTGGTTAGTTTTTTCGAGTCAGTTAAACCATCAATTTGCGCATCGCCCAAAACGCATGCGCCAACAACAAGAGGCCCCGCCCAGGGACCTCTTCCTACTTCATCTATTCCTAAGATTGCCAATTAGGCTTCTGCCTTTTCTTCTTCAGCTTTTGCAGCTGGAGCTTCTTCAACTTCTTCTTTTGGAAGTTCGTTTACTGCATGGCGATCGAAATCTTTCTGAGTAAGACGTGCAGACTTACCAGAGCGTTCGCGGAGGTAGCGCAAGTTGTTGCGGCGAACCTTACCACGGCGTACGATCTCAACCTTCTCTACGAGTGGGCTGTGCATCAAGAAGCTCTTCTCAACGCCAACACCAGAGGTAACCTTGCGTACAACGATACGCTCAGTATGAGAATTCTTGCGATCTACACGGATAACAGTACCTTCGAAAACCTGAATGCGGAACTTGTCACCTTCCTTAATTTTTTGGGACACACGGACGGTATCACCAGAACGGACGTCAATGACGGCCTTCTTCTTTTGGGCATCTCCCACCATCTTTAATAGTTCAAATGACATATTTTTACCTTTTATATTTAAAACTTGCTTCATTTTAGCATATTTTTGCCTATTTGAAAAGGGGTAGAGCACAAAAATACCAGATAAGAACGAAAACTCGGAAAATGTGCCTAGATTACGCGGTTAACTTCTTCAATTGTGGTCTCACCACGGAGGGCCGCTAAGATGCCTTTTTGCTCAAGAGTAAGCATGCCTTCTTCTTTCGCGGTCTTCTCGACGGCCTGGGTGTTAATCGTACCCATTTCACCGCGGATGAATCTCTGAATTGGTTCAGTTACAACCATCTGTTCCATGATTGCGGTACGGCCATTAAAGCCAAATGGATATTCGGTAGATGGTTTTTCGCGATAAAGCGTCAGGTCGTTCAGATCGAAATCATGCTTCACGCCATCAAGAACCTTCTTGACGTAGCGTTTGGTGGCGTCATCTGCCTTGTAGGCTTCCTTGTTGTCTGCTAGGCGGCGCACGAGACGCTGGCCGATTAATAGACGGACAGAGCTTGAGAAGACTGGGTTGACGCCAATCATATCAATAATACGGGCAAAAGCTGCTGAGGTAGAGTTTGCGTGGAAGGATGAAAGCACCAAGTGACCGGTAATGGACGCCTGAATAGCGGTGCGTGCGGTATCATTATCACGAATCTCGCCGACCATTACTACGTCAGGGTCGAGACGAAGCACAGAGCGCAAACCTTCTGCAAATGAGCCACCTTCACCAGTTGCAATCGGAATCTGTGAAATACCAGGAAGACCATACTCAATCGGATCCTCAAGTGTGATAATCTTACGGTCGGTCGTGTTGAGTGCATTAATAATCGAATATAGAGTCGTGGACTTACCAGAACCAGTAGGGCCTACCATCAACAATAAGCCACGAGGATGTGAAATCATCTCTTGAATCTCGGCACGCTCTTCCTTAGTGATACCGAGCAAATCCAGGTTCAATAAGCTCTCATCGAAGTTAAAGAGACGCAATACGGCATCTTGGCCATACATAGTTGGTACCATCTCGACACGAATATTCAACAAGTGAGTTGCGCCATCACGCGTAATATCCTTCTGCATGTGACCAGACTGTGGGTGGCTAGAGGCAGTAGAAACGTTTGCGCGAGAGCTAAGCTCACCCATGAAGATGCGGTAACGCTCGCGGCTAATCTCGGCAACTGGGTGAAGAATACCATCAACACGCATACGAATACGAATCTCATTGCGCATGTTTTCAATGTGGATATCCGAGGCTTCTAGTCGGTCTGCCTGATCTAGCAAATAATCAAAGACCTTTTCGGTAGAAACGCTATCGAGTGTTTGGGAAACCTGCTGAATTGTTTCAGAATCACCTTCCTTCGCAATCTCGATATCATCGTAATGAATTTCTTTTGGAGGATCATGGCGTAGCATGAATACCTGGTAGGCAGAATTAGAAATGAGGAAGAATTGAATACGAAGACCGGCGTCATCGTACTCTTTTGACATTTTATCGATTGTGCTACGTGGAGTTTGGCTCGTTACCATAAACTGGAACGGCTTGCCTTCAAGACCACGTTGCAGTGGAATAATAAATTCTTTATGCATCTGAGATATCTCTAGCACGTCGCGTACTAGCGGGATTTCTTTTTCGAAATCTCGTGTATCCAGATAAACTAAACCCAAGATATGGGCACGTCGCGCGGTAGCGTCTTCTTCGTTCTGCCTACGCTTGCGCTGAACATCATCCTCATTCATAATTTTATTGTAGCATGAAAACGCTTATAGTTATCTTATATAATATTCGTTCCACCTATAATGTGGGCGCTATTTTGCGTACTTGTGATGGTCTTGGCGTAAACAAGCTTATTTTTACCGGCTATACGCCATTTCTGGATAAGGGCCTCCCTCACGAACAGGAAAAACTCCGCAAACAAATTCACAAAACCGCCCTCGGCGCCGAAGACATCCTCGACTGGGTTCGTATTGATGATGTAAAAGAAGCTATTTCGTATTGTCGTGAGCGCGGCTGCAAAATTGTCGCTCTAGAGCAGGGGAAGGGGTCCTGGAACCTAGCTGAGCCGCGCGACTATAATGAAGATATCGCTCTTATCCTAGGAGAAGAAGTGCGTGGCATCCCAGAAGATATTCTTGCCGAATGTGATCAGTTATTAGAGATTCCGATGTGCGGCAAAAAAGAATCCTTCAACGTGTCTGTTGCAGGATCTATTGCGATGTGGGAAATTCGCAAGGCTAGCTTGAACGATAAAAGAATACATCTACGTACGCCAGAATAACGCCAACCACCATTACGATTCCGCGAATTCCGACAATCCAATTAGCTAATTCTATAGAGGTGTTATCAAAGCTGAAGATTTCTGCTAATGGGTTGGCTAAGAGAATTGTGAGCAGTAGCGCAAAAACGATTGATTCGACGATTCGGAGCACGCCAAATAGCCCACTTTTTCCTACGCGGAAGTAGATTATCAAAGGCATCACGGCGACAAATAGGGCATAGAGGGCTCTTTCGGTCCACCAGACATCGGCTGCCGGTATCCATTGATGAATGGTTTGCGCGAAGCCTGCGCCGAACGCATCATATAATGCAACGCCGGCAACCATAGCCAAAAACGGCACCCCGACGTGGTGACGCATTAGTAAAAATAACAGTAATAAAGCGGCTAGCAAAACTACTAAAACCATAAGCAAATTATACATCAAAATACGGGCCAAATGGCCCGCATTTTGTTAGGCGCCAACGCGGTCTTTGCGGATTGTGCGTTTAGCGTTTTGTTCAACGTATTCGATGATCTTACCAGCGACGTTGCGACCAGTAACTTTCTCAATACCGAAGCCAGGGGAAGCGTTAACCTCAAGTACAAGTGGACCACGCTTCGAACGCATAATATCTACACCAGCTACGCTAAGGCCCATAGCCTTTGCGGCCTTGATGGCGACTTTTTCTTCTTCGTCAGTAAGTTTGATTGGCTTGCCACTACCACCCTTATGGAGGTTGGAGCGGAAATCATCATCCAAGCTTTGGCGCTGCATACTTGCAACAACCTTATTACCAACTACGAATGCACGAATATCGGTACCGGCAGACTCTTTTACGAACTCTTGGAGAAGAATGTTTACGCCAGAGTCGTCATTAAGATAGAATGCTTGCATTACAGACTTTGCCGCCTTGCGGGATTCCGCTAGAACTACGCCGTTACCGTGCGTGCCAGATGCAAGCTTGATAATTACTGGCATTTCGCCTAGCTGATCCAAAAGCTCATCAATATCGGCAGTGTTGCGAGATACGACTGTTTTTGGAATATCGATATTGTTCTTCGCAAGAAGCTGCATCGAGCGTAGTTTGTCGCGTGCGCGTGTAATCGCTAGGGAACGAGAGAGAGTATACTCGCCCTGCATCTCTAGCTGGCGGACAATCGCCGTGCCATATTTTGTCATATGGGAAGCGATGCGAGGAATAATTGCATCGTATTTACCAAGCGGCTTACCCTTGTAATAGATTTGGTTCTTGCCTTGCTCAATTGATACGTAGCAGTTCTTGTATTTAATAATTTTTACGGTATGGCCACGAAGCTCAGCCTCTTCCTTGAGGCGCTTGGTGGAATAGTTTCCATTCCCGTTGGATAGGATAGCAATCTTCATTTATTTGGCTCCGTTTTCTTTAAGGTAGTGTTCTTTATAAAATTCATGAGGATTTTTACGCATTTTATCATTTAAATCCTCCGGGGTGACTTTCTTGACGTTATTCGCCACGTCTGTCTTCTTAGTGACGTCTACGAGGAACTTCCCATGTATTGTTTTTCGTCCGATTAAGACTGGATAGTTATGCGTCGATCGGTCACTAAGGCCGAAATTGGCCTTGATACGTCTCCCGTTTATTCTAATAGATAGCTTCGTTCGATACTTCATAACAATATTTCCCGAAGCACTTCTTGTTAAGACTACAGAATAATCTTTGGTCGCAATCTCCTTACCCGTATAATACGGCGAACCTTCTCCGAACAACTTAAAATGAAGCGTGCCGTCTTTGTCGACAAAAATGTCGCTAGCCCATACGGCAGACCCGTCTGCGCCAGTATCAATCTTTGCTGGTACGTCAGTGGCCAAATCGACGAAATCAATCTTTGCGTCACGGCCAATTATATGTTTTTCGGACATATTACAGGTTCCTTTTAACTCCGTAATTATACCATTTAAGCTAAACTATGTCAATGATACTAGCGGAAAATAGGCAGTTATGTTATAATATATAAAACCATATAGAGGGAGCGAAGGGTTAATGAAAAAAGAGCTAGCACAGCTAAAGCACTCGCGTAGTGTGAAAGAATTTCCAGAGATTGACTTGGAAGAGAACGAATATGTAGTTCTCCACATAAAACGAGCTCGCATCGGCGTAGCACTAATCTGGGCCATGGTAGGCATCATGATTTTTGTATTAAGTTTGGCAATTATTGTTATTGCAAACAGCGACGCCTTTAGCAGCACTCTATTCACGATTAATGAAAGCTCTCTCCATTATCTTCGTCTCGCCATCTTGGCACTCTATGCAATCATCCTCTTTGCGGGTTTTGTTGGCCAAAGCATCTATGAGCAAAATCAGATGTATATTACTAACCTTCGTGCTATCCAAAAACAGCGCACCTCACTCTTTGCTAATTCCACTAATATCATAAAGCTTAGCCGCATAGAAGACGTATCTTGGCGCCAGAAATCTCTAAGTGATCATATTCTAAACATTGGCACTCTCCGCATGTCTACGGTCGGTGAGGAAACTACCTATACCTTCCCATGGCTCGCAACGCCACAAGACGAAGTTAGAACAATTTCCCACCTCGTCGCCGAGAATCATCACGGCAAACCAGAAGAAGAGAAATAAAAAATCCCCCAGTTAGGGGGATTTTTTGTTGGCTAATTTTAGTGGCGACTATTTTTTACGTAAGTGTCTTCTTTTTCCATCGTTGCGCGAAGACTATAGGATTTACACTTGCCATTTTCGCAGTTGCTACCTTCGTAGACATAATCACTGTCTTCTTGCCATAGGGCTATGCCATGTGGGTCGGTAAACAACTGTGGGTCAATCCACGGCAAAACATCCTCGCTCTCTATTGTCTCCGGATAGGTCTTATGCTCGGCATAATATCCTTCCTCCAATGCGTAGTAGATGGCATTAATCGCAACTTTGCGTTTTTCGTCGCGGTCCATTGCATCGACGTTAACTTTCTGCAAGAAGAAGAGAACTACAAAGATCCCTACAAATACAATACAAAGAATAAGCTCAAGTACTGTAAAACCTTTTTTCGTATTCATAAGTACATTGTATCACGCCAAAGATAGCATGATAAAATATAGATAATGATAAAGCCCTATATTACTACCGACGCGAAAGAATGGAATTCAGTTGTAGACAAACATTTTGGTCATCCGCTACAAAGTTTTGGATGGGGAGAAGTAAAAGCCGGGTATGGCTGGACGCCGACTCGCATTATCTTTAAAGATGGCGAGAAAACCATCGGTGGCGCGCAAGTTTTGCGCCGCAAATTACCGAAACCTTTTGGTAGCATGATGTATGTTCCGCGTGGTCCATTTTGCGAGAAAAAATACCGTGGCCAAATCCTGGAGTCATTAACGAAATGGGCAAAAGTTCAGGACGAAAAATGCGTAGAACTTGTTTGTGAGCCAGAGTGGACGGAGCAGCCAGAAAGCAGCCGAAAGCTTGGCTGGCGCACCACAAAGAATCATATTTTGCTCCCAGGCACAGTATTAATCGATTTGACTCAGAATCCTGACGAGATGCTCGCCGCTATGCCGAAGACACGCCGTCAGGACATAAAGAAGTATTTGCGCAATGGTTTTCAACTAGAACCAGCAAAGACAGAAGAAGATTTTGAGTCCTGCCTTAATATTTACAAAGAAATTGCAACACGCGACAAATTCAATCTTCACGTCGACGAATACTATCATGATATTTGGCAAAAAACTGGCAAATATAATCGCTTACTAATGCTCAAAAATCCAGAGGATGGGGAAGTTGTTGCCTTCCAATGGGCGCTCATTTCGAATGGCTTTGCGTTTGCGCTATTTGCTGGTGTTGGCGCGCGCGGTCGCAAGATGCGCGTAAACGCTGGCGCAAAATGGCAATGCATGCAGGACCTCCATAAAGATGGCATAGATAGATACGATCTCAATGGTTTGCTAAATGACGGAGTTGATACTTACAAAAAAGCATTCAAGGGGGAAGAAGTTCATTATATTGGATCACTCGAACTGCCGCTTTCTGGTTGGTATCAGATTTATACAAAAGTTCTTCCTGCCGGCAAAAAAGCGCTCCATGCGCTCGATAAAATCCGTAAAAAATAAATACCCTTTCAATGGTAGCACCGACTGGGATCGAACCAGTGACCTTAGGCTTATGAGTCCTACGCTCTAACCAGCTGAGCTACGGTGCCACTAATGAAAAGGTATTTACTCAAAAAAGTATATCATAAGATGACGCCTTTGTCATCTTATTTCTTCTTCTTGAAAACAACCGCTGTACGGCAAGGCAAATAAATTTCGAAACCCTGTCCACGTTTATCGTCTTCATGCGCGTAATAAACGTATTTTTTGCTAATACGTTCCTGGCCACCGAAATCTGCATCGTCAGAGGAGAAGACTGCAGTATATTCGCCAAGCCCAGTTGGATGTGTATGCAAGAAGAAATTCGTTAAGGAATTACTTGGATGGAAGTTGAAAACAAACAGTAACTCGCCACGCGCAAATGCAACGACCTTATTTTTCTCGTCAATCCAGAGGTTTTCTGCGCCAGGTTTACTCATCAAACGATATTTCTTTGCGAGTTTTATCATTGCCTTATCAAAGTTGTTTAGCCATTCGTATTTTAGGAAACCATTATCTACTAATGACCATTGGCGACGTGCGTACTTAAAGTCCCAGCCATTACCTTCACGCGGGAAATCAATCCACGCTGGATGGCCAAACTCGTTACCCATAAAGTTTAAGTATGCCTCGCAACTTAGGGATAATGTCGCAAGTCGCATAAGTTTATGCATTGCAATTGCGCGGTCAATAACAGGGGAATGATACGCTTTATCCATGCCGGTATACATTTCGGCGTCCGCCATGCGGAAGATTAGCGTCTTATCGCCAACTAGGGCCTGGTCGTGAGACTCCGTATATCCAACGCTCTTTTCCTGCGGGCGCCTAGTCGATAATTCGTGCCAGAGTTTATGCATGTCGCGCTTTTCGTCGCGCTCATCTACTACGCTCTTTGCCCAATAATCTGGAATCCCCATTGCTAAGCGATAATCAAAACCAATCCCACCCCATTTTACTGGCAAACACATACCAGGCATACCGCTCATATCTTCTGCAATGGTAATAGCATTTGGATTCTTTTCATGGATAAGTTCATTTGCGAGTTGCAAATAAGTCAGCGCATCTACGTCGGTATTTAGGCTAAAGTATTTATCGTAGCTCATAAAATCCGTGCCAAGACCATGATCGTGATAGCACATACTCGTAACCCCATCGAAGCGGAAGCCGTCAAAGTGGAATTCGTCCATCCAGTACGCAAGATTAGAAAGAAGAAAATACATGACTTCGTACTTTGCGTAATTGAATAGCTTCGTGCCCCATGCCGGATGGTTGCCCGCATTGCCGGAAAGGAAGAATTGTGTGCGAGTTCCGTCAAACATATTGATGCCCTCAGCCGTATTGGCGCTTGCATGTGAGTGTACAATATCAATCAAGACCGAAAGCCCTAGCTTGTGCGCCTTATTGATTAAATACTTCAAATCGTCTGGCGTTCCGTACCAGCTAGAAGAAGCAAAGAAATTCGTAACTTGATAGCCGAAAGACGCATAGTATGGGTGTTCTTGGATGGCCATTAGCTGAATTGCCGTATAGCCATCATCGACGATGCGTGGCAAGATATTGTCGGCAAATTCACGATAGCTACCAATCCCACCTTTTTCTTGCGCCATACCGACATGCGCTTCATAGATAAATAACTGATTATTTTTACTGTCTTTATAGCCAGAATCGGTCCAACGGAAAGGCTTTTCTGGTGCCCAAATTACACCAACAAAACTCTTGTCTTTTTTGTCTTGAACAACGCGGTGAATATAGAGCGGAATACGATCAAAGGTGCGTCCATTGCGAATAATCTGAACCTTAACTTTTTGGCCGTGTTTTAGGGCATTTTTGCCTTTTAATTCTATCTCCCAAATACCACCAGGTTTTAGTTCGAGTGGATGCGAAGTGCGATTCCACTTATTAAAATCGCCAATCAAATTGACCGCATCTGCACCCGGCGCCCACTCGCGATATAGCCACCCAGTTTTAGTTCTAAAGAAGCCAAATTTTTTGTGACCATCTGCAAAAGATTTCAAATCTTTTTTGTTTCCGAGTAAGCCTTCGCGAACTTCTTCGTAGCGATCCATGCGCAATTCGATATCGTTCGTAAAAGGCTTAAGCCACGGGTCAATTTCGAGTATTTTGTAGTCGGTCTTTTTTACTTTTATTTTGCCCATAAATAAATCTTTCCACTGACAAAAATGGCGGAAGGAGTGAGATTCGAACTCACGGTGGCTATTAACCACGCCGGTTTTCAAGACCGGTGCCTTAAACCGCTCGGCCATCCTTCCACTAGGGAAAATTATAACATACAATGCTACAATATCTTTAGGTATGAAGATGAAAATCATAAAATTCTACGATGACGCGATAATTCCTCAGTATCAAACGTCCGGTGCAGCTGGTTTTGATTTTTGTGCACATATTTCGGAGCCTTATACGCTAAAGCCAGGCGAAATCAAAGCTTTCGGCACTGGCGTTGGCGTAGAAATACCAAAGGGTTATGAACTTCAGATTCGTAGCCGCAGTGGTTTGGCATATAAGCACCAGATTTCATTGCTGAATGGTATTGGCACAATTGATTCTGACTATCGTGGCGAGATGTCCGTGCTTTTGAAGAATCATAGCAATGTAGATTTTGTTGTTGAGCCAGGCATGCGTATCGCACAGGGTGTTGTTACAAAATATACCCACGTAGAATGGGAAGAAGTCTCAGAATTATCCGAAACCGAACGTTCCGGCGGATTTGGCAGTACAGGGCTGAAATAAAAAAAGACCCCGTTTGGGGTCATTTTTTATTCTGCATTCGTGTGGACTGCAACTACGTCGTCTAGATCATCGATTGCGTCAAGAATCTTTTCGACCTTCGCTGAAGTTTCGTCATCAACTGCGACTGTGCTGTTTGGAACGTATTGTAATTCAGCTGAATCAACTTCGATGCCAGCTTCGATTAAACTGCCACGCACCTTCATTAAATCAGTTGCGGCGGTATAAATTGTTGTACCATCTTCTTCGTCCGCTACGTCTTCTGCGCCAGCGTCGAGTGCTGCCATCATAAGATCGTCACCCTTCGCCTTTGTGAAGATTACGCCCTTGCGCGTAAATTGGAACATAACAGAGCCAGGGTTTGCCATGCGGCCACCATTCTTCTCTAGGGTATGGCGCACTTCTGGCATTGTGCGGTTTTTGTTGTCTGTTGCGACCTCAATAATAATACCGACGCCACCAGGACCATATGCTTCATATGTTTCTTCAATTAGGGCAGCTGCGTTCTTGTCTGCAACGCGAGCGATTGCGCGCTCGATATTTGCTTTTGGCATGTTTGCGAGACGTGCTTTTTCGAGAACCATCGCAAGGGAAGGGTTCATAGCGGGATCGGTACCACTACGCGCAGCGATTGCGATTTGGTTGCCGATTTTTGTAAACAACGCACCGCGCTTTGCGTCAACGACGGCCTTTTGGCGCTTGGTGGTTGCCCATTTACTATGTCCGCTCATTGGAACTCCCTTATTATTTATTATCTGTAATTATCTTTATTTTAACATATTCACCCCTATAAAGCAAAATTATCAAGCTGATGCTTTTTCTGTTTTGTTTAAGGTGTTACTTTTTTCTGTATATAAAAAATAAAATAAGGAGAAAAAGCAGAATGCTCTATCTAAGAAAGATAAAGTTTTCTAAAAATGAACTAGACAAATTAAAAAACGAATATGGTGGCTATTTATGGACGGCCATTGACATTCATAGGGGAATTATTACGGCCGGCGACGAATATCTTGCTGATTTACGTGACTTTCTTCTGATGAAACGTAGTAAACCGGAAGATATTCTTTGCGCGGGGCTGGATCTCGAAACGGGGGAAATTTTTTATCCCGTATTAATTAATCGTCGCAATCCTTTCGTAAATAAGGATGGTGTGCCAGATGTATTTCGCGAACGCGTCGACACATTAATGCGTTATTTCTTTGAATATATACCTAATTATCAGGAAGAACGTAATCGCCCGCGTTATTCAAGCAAGCCTACGCCACTTTCCTTCAACTAGATTTTAAGACACTTATCAGATAAAATAATAAGTAACAAGAAGGAGGTATTAAGTGGCTAAGAAAAGTCAGGAAGCGGTGGGCGCAGATAAAGCAGCAAAGTCGAAGGATGCAGCTCAGGATGATGGAAAGAAGCAGGCCCTTAACTTAGCTCTATCTCAGATTACAAAACAATTTGGCGACGGTTCCATTATGAAACTTGGCGAACAATCCAAGATTGATGTTGAGCTATTTTCGTCTGGTTCTCTCGCTTTAGATTTGGCATTGGGTGGCGGTTATCCAAAAGGCCGCATTATTGAGATTTATGGCCCAGAATCATCTGGTAAAACCACTCTCGCTCTGCATGCTATTGCGGAGATTCAGAAGCAAGGTGGCCAGGCGGCATTCATCGATGCAGAGCATGCACTTGATCCATCATATGCACGCAAAATCGGCGTAGACACTGGCAACCTATTAATCTCTCAGCCAGATAATGGCGAGCAGGCACTCGAGATTTGTGAAACATTAGTTCGCTCTGGGGCGGTAGACCTTATCGTCGTAGATTCCGTAGCGGCACTTGTTCCACAGGCAGAAATTGATGGCGATATGGGCGATTCCCAGATGGGTCTTCAGGCTCGCCTTATGTCTCAAGCTATGCGCAAACTTACCGGCGTAATTAGTAAGACCAAGGCAACCGTTATCTTCATTAATCAGATTCGTATGAAGATTGGCGTCCTATTCGGCAATCCAGAGACCACAACTGGTGGTAACGCATTGAAGTTCTATGCATCCGTACGCATCGATATTCGTCGCATCGGACAAATCAAAGATGGCGAGAACGTATCCGGTAACCGTACAAAGATCAAGGTCGTAAAGAATAAGATCGCTGCGCCATTCCGCACGGCGGAGTTCGACATCATGTATAACGAAGGTATCAGCAAAACTGGAGATGTGCTCGATCTTGGCGTAAACTACGGCGTCATAGATAAGGCTGGCGCATTCTTCAAATATAATGGTGAGACAATTGGTCAAGGTCGCGAAGCCGTTAAGAGGCTCTTCAAAGAAAAGCCAGAGCTCATGGCCGAGATTGAGGGTAAAGTTCGCGAAGCTGCTAAGGCCACCGAAGAATAATGCTCGAAACTATTACGATTTTCGACGATGAGGCTGTTAATAAAAAACAGTCTCATCGTATTACGGATATCAAAGAAGCAGTACGTGACAAGAATCGCGTAAATATTTACGTCGATGATAAGTTTTTTTGTTCTCTAGATATCTCGCAAGTCGTAGAACTGCATCTAAAAATAGGTAAAGAGCTATCCGAAGAAGAAAAGAGCCAACTTAAACATGCCTCAGAATTCGGGAAGTTTTATCAGCGCGCCCTAGAGTATTCATTGATGCGTCCGCGCTCGAGTAAAGAAATAAGGGATTATCTAAAAAAGAAAACATTGTCGCGTAAAGTTCGCGTCAAAAACCGCAAAACCGGTGAATATCAAACAAAAGAGAAGCAGGGCTTTGATGTAAGCCTTGTTCAGCCAGTCTATAATCGCCTCGAAGAACGTGGTTATATTGACGATGAACGCTTTGCGAAGCTATGGATTGAAAATCGTAATGTGAGTAAGGGCACAAGTATCAAGAAATTACGCCTAGAGCTCCAGCAAAAAGGCATTAGCCATCAGATTATCGAGAAGGTCTTCGACGAAACTTCTCGTAATGATCAGGACGAATTGAGAAAAATTATCGCCAAAAAGCGCGCCAAGTACGATGATGAACAAAAGTTAATTCAATACTTATTGCGCGCTGGTTTTAATTATTCTGATGTTTCTGATGCGTTGTCGGAATCGTCAGAGTCGGACTGCTCGTAGGCTGGTTTCCTAAACGGATTTACATATTCGCGTTTTGGCGCTTCTTCTGGTTCCTCTCCTTCGTGCTTTTCTTCGACTTTGACCTGTTCCTTGCCGTGCTTGATTGTTACTTTATAATCATCAATCTCGACAATCTGCGAACGATTAATCGTTAGTTGCGGCTCGCCAAATGACGCAAAGCCGATAGGCTTTTGTACGATTAGCTGATAAACCATAAAGCTAGTCGAATCGAAGGTATAATCTACAATCTTTCCAATCTTTTTACCGTCTGGTGTTACGACCTTAAGACCAATCAAATCGAAATTGAGATTCATTACCTCGTCTAGATGCACTATATCTTCGCGGTTTACAAAAATATCAGTCGAATCGATAATCATGCCGTCACGGCTCAATTCGCGTATATCCTCCGTAACTAAGATATTGCCGACCTCTGGGTCGTTCTTGATAATTGGGCCATCAACCGTATAGGCCAATATTCTTAAATCTTCTGGGTCGATAATGGCGCTGGTTGTTTGTGCTACTGGCCCACCGACATGTAGGCTCAATACAGCATTACCAATCATTCCCGAGCCAATCACTAGCATTTTTATTCCGCTCCTATTACTGATAAAATTATACCACATGAAGAAAATCTTAGCGGTATCAGGCGGTATCGATTCTGTAGTGATGTTGCATCTGTTCAGGAATGATCCAGACACGATTGTTGCCCATTTTGACCATGGTATCAGGCCTAGTTCCGCTGATGACTGCGCCTTTGTCGGCAAGCTCGCTAAAGAATACGGCAAACCATTTTTCTCAAAAGGTGCACATCTCGGGTCGGACGCTTCGGAAGAGGCAGCACGCAGGGCTCGCTATGATTTCTTGTTTGAGTTGGCTCATGAGCAAAACGGGAAGGTATATACGGCCCATCATTCTGATGATTTGGTGGAATCAGTAATAATCAATTTATTGCGCGGAACCGGTTGGCGTGGTTTGGCGGCGCTAAATAACAAAAGGATTGAGCGCCCACTCTTGGACTGGTCAAAGCACGATATTTATAAGTATGCCATTGATAATAATCTTCACTTTAGACTCGATCAAAGCAATAGCGACGATAAATATCTACGCAATCGTATTCGTGAACGATTGAGGAACGTGTCGGAGGAGCAGAAACGAGAGTTAAAAAAGCTAGCGCTGCGACAGCGGGAAATTTCGAACGAAGTAGACGACATTAATAATGAACTCCAATTGGAAAATGTTTGCCCTAGGACCATGATGGACTTAGATAACGATATCGCCCAAGAGATCTTGCGTTTTCTTTTGGCACGCGCCGGCATCTCCCAGACTCGTCCGCAACTAAAACGCGCCATAGAAGCAATTCGTGAATATGCACCAAACAAAAAATTCCCACTAAACAAAGACTATTACATAAAAATTGGCCGATATAATTTTCGCATTGAGTCGGCCAAAATTGCGACAGAGGCCTAATTATGGTAGAATTTAAGGGCATGAGAATACGTAAGACGAGGCTAAACCTCTCTATACTTATCCTTGGTTTGGTAATCATTTGCCTACTTTTTGGAATTTTCGCTAAAAAGCAGTCTCTTTTTGCTAGCGCTGCCACAAATGACATAGAAACTCAGCAAGAAGAAGCAGTGGAGCACTATATCACCTTCTATGATGGGGATACTAGTATTACTGCTCGCAGCGATGCTCGTACAGTTAGCGAAGCCTTAACTCGTGCAAACATAAAGCTTGGCGAATACGATACGGTTGAGCCAGGTCTGGACGAGAAGATTAATGAAGAAGATTTTTATATCAATATTTATCGCGCAAGAGAAGTGCTTGTCGTGGATGGATATGTGAAAAAGTATATTAAGACCGCGAAGACCGCTCCAAACGAAATCGCCGAAGTGGCCGGCATTACGTTACTCGATGCGGATAAGGTGGAAATTGTCCCGCAGAATGACATTCTTGAAAGCGGCATGGCTGTTGCCTATCAGGTTGTACGCGCAAAGGTTGTCAATCTCAACTTCTATGGCAAAATGACCACATTCCGTACCCAGGCTAATACCGTTGCAGGCTTCCTCAAAGAGCAAGGCATTAGCACTGATGCGTCAAAAAACTGGATCTCTATCGATAAAAGCCAGAAGATATACGATGGTATTTCATTTACTGTATCTCAGCAGGGCAAACACACTATTACCGTCGAAGAAAACATCCCATTTGGCGAAGCTATTACCTACGATTATTCTGTCGATTATGGCTCTCGCGTCGTAACAAAGGCGGGCAAGCTTGGCAAGAAAGTTGCAACCTATGAAGTAGACATGAAGGATGGCATAGAAGTATCTCGTGTATTCGTATCCGAAGTTGTTACTCAAGCGCCAGAAACGCAAGAAGTTACCGTTGGTATGAAGGTAGTCCTTCCATCTGGCTCACATGAAGACTGGATGGCTATGGCTGGCATTTCTGCAGCCGATTACGGTTATGTAAACTTCATTATCGAGCGCGAATCACATTGGAATCCTCTATCAAAGAACCGCAGCAGCGGCGCTACTGGTCTGTGCCAGGCATTACCAGGCAGCAAGATGGCGTCCGCCGGCGCAGACTGGGCGACAAACCCGATTACACAGTTACGCTGGTGTAACGGTTATGCAGTTGGTCGCTATGGTAGCTGGGCAAAAGCATATCAATTCTGGACTCAACATCACTGGTGGTAGAATATGGCGCTAAAAAATAAAAAATCGCTCGGTCAAAACTGGCTAAAAGATCGCGATATTCTTATCGATATCGCAGATTCTGCCAGCTGCGACGGTGTAGATGAAGTATTAGAGATTGGTCCTGGCCTTGGCACGCTAACCTCAGCACTATTCCAATTTTTCAATAAAGTCACTGCAATTGAATTAGATGAACGCCTAGCGGCAAACTTGCCAAAATCTTTTCCTGGCAAGAATCTTGAAGTGATTAACAAAGATGTTTTATCGCTCGATTTAAACTCTCTCAATTTGCCAGAAAACTACGTAGTAGCGGGGAATATTCCGTATTACATTACCTCGCCAATCATTCAAAAGTTTTTACACACAGAACACAAGCCGAAAAAGATTGTTCTTCTTGTCCAAAAAGAAGTTGCCGAACGCCTTGCGGCGGAAGTTGGTGATTATTCAATTCTTGGTCTTTCGGCGCAGATTTATGCAAAAGTCACATTAGGGCAAGTGGTTGGGCGTGAATTCTTTACGCCACCGCCAAAGGTTGATAGTCAAGTAGTAATATTGGAACCTCTAGATGAACCTCGTGGCGACGAATCGGTGATGGCTCTGATTAAACTCGGTTTTATTGCGCCACGCAAAAAACTTCTTTCTAACTTATCAGTGGGACTACAACTTCCAAAGGAAGAAATCTTGGAGTATTTTGGGAAAATCGGCATCTCCGAAAACGCGCGGCCAGCGGATTTATCTATTGAAAACTGGTGCGCCCTTGCAGAAAATATCCATAAGCGTTAAGATAATAATAACCAATATTATATTTTTTAATGGAGAAAAGCGCCTATGAATCCAACCGACGATGCGGCAGCACCGAAGACTCAAGATAATGAAACCCCAACCGTAACCGCACCTGAGGGTATTGATTTAGACGCTATTAATGAGGCTATTGCAGAGTCCGAGAAGGCTCCAGCTCAGCAGAATTCTTTTGACGTTAATGATATTAATTTAGAGAATACTCCAACTACCGACGCGGAATTGCAGGAACAACTAAACCAAGATCCAAACATGAGTCTTGCTGGCGGTTCTTCTGATGGCGGCGCTGCCACGGAAACCCCACTTTCTGCTCCAGAAGTTGCTGCGCAACATGAGCCTGTTGCTCCTGTTGCTGGTTTTGTTGATGGCGATCTAATGGATGATCCAGAGGCTCCAGCTCCAGAACCAGAACCAACGCCAGACTATGCTGCCCGTGAGGCTGATCCAGTAGAATCTTTCGACGAAAATGCACCAGTTGCCCCAGCTGCAGAAGGGGATGCTTCGGCACCAGCAGCTACTACGCCAGAAGGAGGCGAGGCTCCAGCCGCCGATGCTAAGAAAGGCGATAAGAAGCCAAAAGCTCCAAAGAAGAGCATCGATTTTGACGCCATCCTACACAACAATGTTGCTATTGCTGGTCTTGTCGCTGGCGGTATTGTATTGGTTTTGGTCATTATCCTCATCGTCGCGCTTAACTAATTGCGTTCGCCTTAATCTGTAAAAGATGTTAAAATATGATTCATGAAAGAATCATATATCACAACAGCTATTCCATACGTCAACGGTAATCCGCACCTTGGCCATGCTATGGACTACTTACTTGCGGACACTCTCCGTAGATATATGATGTCTATGGGCTATAACGTACGCTTCCAGGCCGGCACAGACGAGCATGGCAGCAAGATTTTTAAGAAGGCCGCAGAGCTCGGCATTCCTACGCAGGATTTTGTCGATCAGAATGCAAAAAAGTTCCAAGATTTTATTCATTCTCTAGGTGCCGAATATACGGATTTTGTCCGCACGACGGATCCAGATCATGAACGTCGTTGTCAAGAAATCTGGAAAAGACTCTCTGATCATATCTATAAAGATAGTTATGAGGGTTGGTATTGTGAAGGATGTGAAGGTTACGTGACGGACAAAGAGTACGAAGATAATGGCGGAGTTTGCCCAGATCACAAAAAACCATACACGAAGCTCAGTGAAGAGAATTATTATCTCCGCATCTCCGATTTTAAAGACAATATTCGCAAGGCTATTGAGTCCGATGAGCTAAAGATTACGCCAGCTTTCCGCAAGAAAGAGTTTCTCAATTTACTCAAAGACATGCCTGATGTTTCTATCTCTCGTCCAAAAGAGCAGGTAGAATGGGGCGTAGCTGTTCCAGATGACGACACTCAAGTAATGTACGTCTGGATCGATGCGCTTGCGAACTACATTACGGTTCTTGGCTATCCGGACAAAGATATTTCCGATAGCTGGCCGGCACATACTCAGATTGTTGGTAAGGATATTTTGCGTTTTCATGCCGGTATTTGGCCGGCAATGTTAATGGGACTTGGCTTGCCTCTCCCACATAATCTCCTCGCGCACGGCTTCATTACCGTAAATGGCGAAAAGATGTCGAAATCCATTGGCAACGTCGTCGACCCACAGGAGATTCTAGCCAAACATGGCCTTACGCCATTCCGCTATTACTTCTTGCGCCATGCTTCTACTACGGACGATTCTGACTTTACCTGGGAAAAGTATGAAGCCGCTTATAATGAATTGGCCAACGATTTAGGAAACTTGGTCCAACGCCTTGCGACTCTTTGCAAGAAGAACAGCGTCGTAGTCGATTATAAGTTCTCTGAGCCAGCATTCGACCGCGATTTTCGTTCTCGTATGGACAAGTATGAATTCAACTTTGCATTTGACATCCTTTGGGAAGAGATTGGTAATCTAAACAAGCACATCGATGCAGAAAAGCCATGGACGCTTGCCAAAACTGATCCAGAAAAAGCCAAGAAGGTTCTCGCGGATACGGTCGTTCGCCTACTCACGATTAACGACTATCTAAAACTATTCTTGCCAGATACGGCAGAAAAGATTGCAGATATCTTTACTGGCGCAATCGAACCACCAGCAACGCCGTTATTTCCAAAAAATTAAAAAAGAAGCCCCGTGCAGGGGCTCTTTTTAATCTTTCATCCAATACTTCTTGCCACCGAGAATATCGTAGGTTAGCAATTCGTAATCACGTAGTATTTCAGCTTGGCTTAGTTCGCGACCGTCTAAGTATGTCGCAGTTAGAATTGGCTCAGCCTGACACACATCATCAACGATGTAGTAGAGTGCGTCTTTCTTCCAATTTAGGATGTTATACATGTTATTAACCATGCAGTTTGGTGTAGTTGTTGGCAAATACTTTGTCGAAAAATTGGCATCATAGTTCGCATAAACAAAGTACGGAGTCACGCGGCTCAAGTCACGCACTTCCTTCACCTCGTTGCTGTTCGTGATATTGAATAGGCCAGCGGAATGATCACCAAAGAATAGAACTACAACTTTCTTGTCTAATTTGTCTAGCTCTTCGATGAATTCGCCGAGATATTGATCCGAGTTATGCAACATCTGATAATATGTTGCAATGTCTAGCGCGCGGTTTTCTTCAATATCCTCGTTAGTAACTGCGAATTCAGTTTCTTCATAGATATCATGGTTGTACGGCGTATGGTTCTGCATAGTTACCAGGCCAATCACTTGATTCTTTTTGCTGCTATTTAGAACCCTCAATGTCTCGTGATAGGCAGAATAATCATTAATATATTCAGAAGTGCCATCATGTTCTTGAAACTTCATATCGTACTGATCGATGAAAGTATCGAAGCCCTCATTTTTTAGAGCAATATTGCGCTTATACATGCCGCCGTTGTATGGGTGAATAGCCGTGGTCTTATAACCTTGCTTTTTGTAGGTCTGCGCGACACTCGGAATCTCTCCGGCTTTTGGTATTAAAGCAGTATAAGGAACTGTATTAACCCAATAATTAGTTAGGCTAGTAAGCGTTTCAAATTCGATGTTTGCGGTGCCGCCACCATAATCCAGGGAATACATGTAGCCACTAGGATACTCACGCATAATGCGGTGAATATTCGGCGTAATATCGCCACCAGTGTGTGGATAATAATCTTCAAATTTTAACCCCTGGAATTCTACTGCTGGATCAAAGAAGGATTCGTTTAATATTACGATTATGTTTACGTCTTCGTCGGCCGCAGAGATGCGTGATTCATTCTCATGTTTTGCGCGATCATCATACTCGGCTTTCAGCTCGGCGATTTTTGATTCGCTATATTGATCAGGCTGGGCCAACTGTAATTTCTGCAAGTTATACAAGAAGCCCAAGATGAAGCCATTGTCATCATAATTGCGATTCTGGTTCCAGGCCGTAAAATGCGTTCCAAGGAAAATGTCTTCATAGCGGCTCCCATCATTGTGTCTTACAAAATCCGTCGCGAAGAAAAATGATAATCCCGAAATCGCTACGAGCATTATGCGAAGCGTAAATTCGTGGCGCTTAAAATAGCTAGGACTTGGATTTTGGTAGGTTAAATGAAGTCTCTTTGCAATCTTTCGATTAAAGAGTATCGTCAATGCAATCATCAGTAGAATTGCGACAACTAACTTAATTATCGACTCGACGCTAACAAACTTCGAAAGGGAAGATGCCTCACTTGCTAGCTGAAAATCTTCTGGAGAAAGTGGAAAACCGCGCGAATTAAACTTATTAATATGCGCATATGTCATTAGCGTAATCAAAATCCAAGTAAAACCAGTTGCGGTGCCTGGCTTCTCGAAAATCCCCCACATGAAAATTAAAATCAGCCACATCAAAAGCGCGTTAAAAAAGAAAGGGGCAGGGCTACCAATCGCAAAACTCCAAGTGCGACTGAAGCTATTTATAAAATAGCGATATTCCAAAAACCAAGTTAATACGATAGCTGCAACGGCCAAAAATAGTAGCGATGCTAGAATGTAAGCTTTCTTTTCACTAAGCTTACTGACTTTAATCTTCAATTTTTTCACTATCTAATTATAGCATGAGGCTACGGTGATTGAACTTATGCTTTTTTGGAGTGGCGCAGCCAAATAAAATAAAACACATGAATTGATTCAAAAATCACTGTAATCTATCTGTAATTCCGCTAATACTGTCGGCTGCAATTATTGTGTGCGCAGCCATAAATAGCGGTATAAACCGCCTGGCAAAATATCACAATCGCGAAGTAGTATTAACCGGCACTCTCACAGAAAATGCCATAGAAAAAGACGGATCAATCCGCCTAACAATTAACAACCTATACCTTAATTATAGCACAAAACGTATAAAAAGTCAAGTATATGTAATGCTGCCAGCAAGCGGGGCGCAATATCAGCGTTCGGATCGAGTAACGCTGAGTGGCGTCCTAGCGGAAGGCTTTGGTAATTATTCTGGTTTTATGTATCGACCAAAAGTACTTGAGCATAGCAAACCAAGCCCTCCCGACTACGCATTAATGCTGCGTGAATGGTTTTCTGGCAACATAAAGAACTTATTTGGCTCAGACGAAGCGGCGCTTGCGTTGGGCTATATGGTCGGCGATAAAACGTTGATGTCTGAAAGCCTAGTGACTTCGCTGCGCGCGGTCGGTCTATCGCACGTAGTAGTTACGTCTGGTTTTCATCTGTCGATTTTAGTGGAGCTTGTGAGACGTATTTTCAGCAAAGTATCTCGAGCCGCAATCGTAATTGGCGCCACAATTATGGTGTTTGTTTTTATGGCCATAACGGGCTTTGGCGCGAGTATGATGCGTGCCGGTTTAATGTGTATGCTAAACATGTATGCTTGGTATTTTGGTAGGAGATTCCATCCGGGCCGACTGCTTTTGTATGTAGCGGCAATAACATTACTAATTGATATGTCTAATGTTACGAGCGTTGGTTGACAGCTATCGTTTGCGGCATTTGCTGGTATTATGTTTATTTCGCCAGTTTTAACGAAGTTTTTATACGGCAATCGCACGCCCGGTTTTGTTGCGTCCAGTCTAATCACGTCTATTTCGGCGCAAGTCCTATGTCTGCCACTAAGTATCTACTATTTTGGTATGTTTTCAGCCGTCGGTATTTTTGTCGGCATAATAATAGTGCCAACTATAGCAGTTGCGATGTTGCTGATACTTCTTTCCGGCACCATCTTTTCATCCATTGCGCCACTCGCAGAAGCGCTATTAAGGGTTCATCTGGCTTTAATCGCAAAAGTTGCAGATGTTCCGTGGTCATCCATGAATATACCGCCAAATAACCCACTCGTACTGATGATGATTGTGCCAGTAATTGTGATTTTTCTACTATTAAAACGGGTCACAAAATACGATTTCCGCCCGCGCTACGCACTAGATAATTCTCCAAAACATGGTAAAATATATTCATGTTAATCAATTCCGAAAAGGATATGTTTGAGTATGGAACAAAACTTGGAGCAAAGCTGAAAGCTCCAGCTGTTCTTGAACTGCTCGGCGATGTTGGAGCAGGCAAAACCACGCTCGTCCGCGGAATTGCTAAGGGTCTTGGAATTGCCGAGGAAGTTACTTCGCCATCGTTCACGATTTCTAAAGAGTATCAGGGCAAAAAATACCGCCTAGTTCACTACGACTTTTATCGTTTGGGCGATCCAGGCATTATGTCCGAAGACCTTGCTGAGGCCATCTCTGATGAATCCACTATTACAATCATAGAGTGGGGAAGCAGTATCCAAGACGTCCTTCCAAAAGATCATAAAATCATCGAAATCAAATATATCGACGAAAATACACGGGAGTTAAACGAGCGATGAAACTCTATCTAGATACTTCGGCTCCAACCACAATCCTAAAACTCGACGACAAGGCCTACGAGTGGGAATCCGGCCGCACTTTAGCTCGCGATTTATTGAAATTTATCCACGATAAGCTCCAAGAAAACGATAAAGACTGGAAAGACTTGACTGAGATTCAATTTATGGCTGGGCCGGGCAGTTTTACGGGACTTCGCATTGGCGCCGTAGTCGTCAATACGCTCGCTGACGACCTCAAAATCCCACTTTACAATCATCGTGGCGAAAAAGTTGACTTAATTTTGCCAGAATATGGCCGCCCAGCAAATATTACTCCTCCAAAGAAATAATCTCTGTGCTAGAATAATAACAGGGGGATTCCTATTTTTATCAACGATTTATAATTTTTCATTCATAGAAAAGAGAGGAGTTATGGATTTTATCCCAGTAATTATTGCGCTGGTTGTTGGCGCAGGTGCAGGAGCTGGTGGGCTTTTTGCATACAATAAACACAACGAAAACGGCGGTAAAAACAAGGCCGATGATCTTGTGCGCAAGGCAAAGCATGAGGCATCCGAAATTGTCTTGAACGCCAAAAAAGAAGCAGCAGATATCAACGAAAAATCTCAGCGCGAAGAAGCAGAGCGCCGCAAGGAATGGAAGCGTACTGAAAATCGCTTAGCCGAGCGCGAGACTCTACTTGATACAAAGCTCGATCAAATCGATAAGAAGTCTGAAAATCTTCGCAAGCAAGAAGGTGAAATCGAAGAGCTTAAAGACGAAGTCCGTGCAATTCGCACTAAGGCTCAAGAAAAGCTAGAGAAGATTGCTGGTCTCAGCAAGAACGACGCCAGAGATAAGCTCATGGCCATGACTGAGCGCGATATCAAACAGGATCTTTCTAATCTCGTTATCAAAGAGCAGAAGGCATACAACGAGCATATCGATGACACCGCAGAAGCAATGCTTCTTACTGCCATGGAACGTATGTCTTCCGAAGTTACTGCGGACCGTACCGTCACGAGCCTCAAGCTTCCTGACGATGACATGAAGGGCCGTATCATTGGTAAGGAAGGCCGCAATATTCAGGCACTCCAGCATGCCACTGGCGTCGATGTTCTCGTTGACGATACTCCAGGCATGGTAGTCTTAAGTAGCTTTGACCCAATTCGCCGTCAGGTTGCCCGCTATGCGCTCGAGCGCCTCATGAAAGATGGTCGCATTAATCCATCCAGCATTGAAGATGCCGTAGCAAAAGCAGAACGCGAAATCGAAAAGGAAGTTGTACGTGCTGGTGAAGACGCTGCTCGTGAGGTTGGCGTCATTGGCATTCCTTCTGAAATTCTCCATCTTCTTGGCGAATTGAAGTTCCGCACTAGCTATGGCCAAAATGTACTTTTGCATTCCATCGAAATGGCCCACATTGCCGGTATGATCGCAGAAGAAATTGGCGCAGACGTTCGTATCGCTAAGACCGCGACTCTTCTTCATGATATGGGCAAGGCTGTTACTCACAAAATCGAGGGAAAGCACGCCGAAATCGGCGCAGAACTCGCAAAGAAGTTTGGCATGGAAGACGCTGTCGTTCACGCTATCGCCGCACATCACGAAGATGTCGAACCAACTACGCCAGAAGCTCTTATCGTTAAGATTGTGGATGCAATTTCCGCTGCGCGCCCAGGCGCACGCAATATCTCTGCAGAGAACTTCGCAGAACGCATGAAGGCGCTTGAGAACGTCGCTACGAGCTTCCAGGGCATCGACAAGGCTTACGCTATCTCCGCTGGCCGTGAAATCCGCGTGATTGTCGAACCAAAGCAGGTAGATGATTTAACCGCACTCAAACTTGCGCGCGACATTGCCGACAAGATTGAGGCCACGATGCAGTATCCTGGCGTTATTAAGGTAAACGTCATCCGCGAGACGCGCGCAATCGAATACGCAAAATAATCTTAGAAATAAAGAGCGACTATCGAAAAAAGTCGCTCTTTTTGTGTTTTTAAAAATAAAATGCTAATGTATAATAATAAATATGAGGCGGGAATCTGATACCCTTAAAGGGTTCACTATTATTGAGACAATGTTGTTTTTGGCGCTCACTGGTTTAATGCTAGTAGGTGCAATGGTTGGCATTGGTACCAACTTAACTCATAGCCGTTATCGTGACTCTGTAGAAGATATCGCTATCATGATTCGTAATCAATATGATCAGGTAAACCGCGTGCAGATTGAAAGGCGTACCGATACCGGTGTCTGTGAACTCATTACTGGCGATAAAACATATTCAATCAAGGAACAAGAGTTAAACCTTGGGCGTGGTCGTAGCAACTGTGACGTGTACGGCATAGCGATTATTTTTGGATTGGACGATCCTTCGCGCGGGCCAGGCAGAGTAGTGCAGGTCAATAGCCTAGTCGGCAAAGATGTAAAAACACTGGAAAAGGAAATCCAGGAGGAACACGCTACTGATGTCCTTCCTCCAGACCCAAAAGAGGAAATTTCGCGCATGACCGATCAACAATTATTTAAAGAATTGGGCATAAACAACGTCGTAGAGCGCAACAATGTCTGCGAAGCGGTTAATATTCTCGACCGCAAAGTTTTGAACTGGGGTGCGTATCTAGAAGACACCTATGTCGAAGAGGACGATGGCAGCCATTTTCCAAAGAAAGGTATTGTCTTAATCATTCGCTCTCCTCGAGACGGCACGGTCCATACGTATACGTATAACTTTTCTAAAAATCCAAATATAAAAGTGTTAGACTACTCCGATTTTGGCCAAGAACGCTGCATTACGGCTTTCGTTGGCAGCATCGATATTAATGATGCCTTCAATCAGGTTGACGAAGAAGGAAACGAAAAAGAGATGCTATTCAATAACAAGAGAGATTTCCATCTTTGTATTAGCTCCGACGATGCGCTCTCGACCTATGGTCGCCGCCGCATGCTTACGATTAAGGCAGACGGGCATAATTCTTCTGCGGTTTCGCTCGTAGATATGGAATCGGAGGATAACAAATGTCAGTAAAACACGGTGATACGATTATCGAGGTGGTATTTGCTTTCATGGTTTTTGCGACAGTCTCCGTTGCTTCTATTGGCATTATGAATAGCGGCCTCAACCAGGCCCAGCGTACGCTCGAGATTACGATGGCTCGTAATGAAATTGACGCTCAGGCAGAGGCGATTCGTTTCATTCATAATAACTTTTCGGCGGAGCGCGAGTTTAAAGAGGATCAGAAACAGTTTACCGCGCTTTGGAATAGAATAACTGGCCAACATGCAATTGAGCCAAGCAAGCTTAGGAATAACAGCGTATTTAGAGACATTAATAATTACGATACTTGTGAAGCAGCATATCAAGCGCAGGTTTACGATATTACGCACGTCAATAATGATGTAGCACCATACGTTATTAATCCTCGCCTTTTGCAGCCACGTAGCGTTGCAAGCACCAACCAGGAATACAACGAGTTGCTCGGGAAGATGATTATCGACCGTAGCGCTACGAGCTCCGTAGACGGAAACAAAGCAAAAATAATGCGACCTACGACTCTATACCCACGCCTGACTTACACTACATTGATGTTTAGTCGTGATCTTACCGACGGGGCAGGGGTGGATCGTGGAACTACGAACGAAGATACTTTGGCAGAGTCCAAGATATTCCGCGAGGTATACTCTGCAGAAGGAATTTGGGTATTCACCGTTCAGGGCGAGAAAACTGGCGCCATTACTGGTAAGCCTCAATACTACGATTTCTATATCCGTACTTGCTGGCAATCTCTCGGCGCGAAAGCTCCATCTACGGTCAATACTATTGTTAGGCTATATAATCCGGAGGTAATAGACTAATGAAGACGAAAAAAGGTTTCACGCTCGTAGAGCTTTCGATGAGTATCATCTTCATTTCGGTGCTCCTAATCGGTATTGCCTCCTTGGTCATTCATATGACCTCCATGTATCAAAAAGGTCTGACGTTACGTGCAATCAATGCAACCGGTCAGCAAATCATCGAAGATGTTGAGCGCGCAGTAAATGGTGCTTCCTATGTTGTCGATGTGAGTAAAGCAGACGCTAATGGTGATGGCTATATTGATGACGCCGAGAATAAAGAGGCTATTAAGACCTATTTCTATGAGAGCAAAGTAGGGGACGAGCAACGTTATGGTGCTCTCTGTATTAGCGATTATACATACATTTGGAATGCAAGAATTTCTCTATACAATCTAGTGAATGGAAAAATGGATGAGGATCCATACAGTGGTGTCTGGATCAGTAACGATGGCGGCAATACATATGAGAGATATCGTTTTGCGCGCATTCCAGATCCTTCGCATACGCAATGCGATGCCACCGTTGAAGGTAGCCTTGCAAACGTTGGTGGCGACCAAAGAGTTGAATTAACCATCAACACTACCACCGCCCCGGTTGAACTTATTGAAAAAGACGAAGTTGATCTAGCCATTTATCACTTTACCGTCTCGCCAGCTACGCAGAGTATAGCTACGAAACAAGCTTTCTTGTCGGCATCATTTATTATTGCTACCCTAAGGGGCGGCGTTAATATATTATCGAATGGCGATTATTGTATGGGCGATATGGCTTATAGCGGAGCTGAAAGCGATTTTAGTCGTGAAGATTTCAGCTATTGTGCAGTAAATAAATTTAATTTCTCCATGCGTACTGGTGGTAATGCAAATAGGAAAGGATAAAAGAGTGAAACTACTACAAAAAACGCGCAAAGGCGCAACCTCAATGATCGTGATTATATTCTTCACGCTACTCGCCGGTATTTTAGTTTTGAGCTTCGTGAGCATTATGGTGATGAATATTAATGAGTCTACGAACTTCAACCTCTCCCAGTCCGCCTATGATTCCGCTCTTGCAGGCATTGAAGACGCAAAAGTCATGCTCCTTGAATATAACACCTGTACTGCGCGTGGCGATACTACAAGTAGCCAATGTAGGAAAGTTGTTGAACAAGTAAACCGCACCGATGCTGATGACGATTGCGACCTAGTCAGGAAAGCCCTTAATCGCGCTACTGGCGACAATGAAACTCTTATTCGTTCCGATAATACCAATATTAATAATGGTGCTGACTCCAACCTAGATATGGCCTACACCTGCGTTAAAGTTGCACTTAATGTGGAAGATTACCTTGGTACAATCAAGCCAGATTCCGATATGAAGGTTATTCCACTCCGTACGCATGTTGTTAACAAAGACGAGATCGAGACTTCTGGCGCCAATACTATCAAGCTTCAATGGTATTCCTCTAGTGATTTTGAAAAACTAAAGGAAGGCAATAATACAAACCCATTTGAGGGGTTCCATCAGATTGCGAACTATTCAAATAAATTCGCCACAAACAAGATTAAAACCATCAATAATGGTCATAACCAGTTTAGAAAAGAAGCGACTGTTCCTCCTGTAATCAGTGTTGGCTTAATCCAGACGAACACTAACTTCTTCCTAGAAGACTTGTATACAAATGCTGGTGCCCGTTCAGACAGGGGTCGCCTCACGCTTCGCCCGATTCTCAGCAACGAGTCCGATCCGTCTAAGAATTATACGAAGATTAATAACATAGTAAATGGTAATAGCAATGATGTGGGCTTTGCTTCGTCTGTCGTAAGTGGTGTAACTCTTCCTAAGAATAGTGCTAACGGCGTATATTATGGCAACAATTATGTCGTCAATAGCCCTATCGACACAAAATGTATGAGCGCTGACAATATTCAAAACTCTACTTATGCATGTACTGCATACATTAGGCTCCCAGATCCATATAAGGCTGGTGGCGCAAGCGATGTTACGCGCTTCTTAACCTTATCTTCTCCATATTCTTCGCCAGATATCTCATTTAGTGTGACGATGCTTTCATGCAACAATTCGTTCTGGACCGGAGCCGACGACGCAAAGTGCGATACGGTTGATTTCGTAGGTGTTCAGTCTAAGGTTGATTCGACTGGTCGCGCAAACGATGTATTCCGCCGTATTGATGCTCGCGTAGAGCTCGTCGATACAGGCTTCCCATTCCCGAAGTACTCAATCGGCCTTTATGGCGACGACAGCGTCCTTCATAAAGATTACGAAGTCAGCAGAAACTGCTGGAATATCGATAATGGTTCCATAAAGACTTGCTACAACATGCAGCCGGTCAGCAACCCAGGATTCATCGACTAAAAAAGAAACACCCCGCGAAGGGGTGTTTTTTTGTTCTTTCTTGGTGCCCGCGACTGGAGTTGAACCAGCACGTCCGTGAAGACACTAGCACCTGAAGCTAGCGCGTCTGCCAATTCCGCCACGCGGGCATGGCTATATTTTATCACGTAAACAGATGAGAGTGATACAATAAAGATATGTCACATTATTATACGGATGGTAGCGCAAGTCCAAATCCTGGCCCAGGTGGGTATGCCGTGATTCTTGATGGCGCGCCAGTCGCCCTTGGGCGCGAAAAAAATTCCACTAACATCCGCATGGAAGCGCACGCTTTAATAGCGGCATACAAAATAGCGCAACCGGGCGACAAAATCTCGACAGATAGTGAATTCTGGGTAAACGTAGTCACGAAATGGGCTGCAGGCTGGAAGAAGAATGGCTGGAAGAAGAAAACGGGGCAGATAGCGAATCTAGAATTAGTACAGGAGCTATATGACCTTTATTGCAGTAAGCCTGACGTAATCCTGGAGTGGACGCGTGGGCATATTGGTACAGATGGTAATGAGGCTGCCGATGAATGGGCAAATAAAGCGCGCGAAGGCGCCACACTAGAAGGAGAGGCATGAAAAAGTCTATCGTAAAAGTCAAATTGAATAGTCGTGCAGATTTTATCGAGACTCTCGATGAGATTAACTTTCGTTTTAGTGAGCCATATTGGCAACATGATCGCATCTTTGTACCAAAGAATTATTCCCGCGATAAATCGTTCCCACGCTTGTCACTGCGCACGATTGTAAAAGATCCGAATAAAGAGGCAACTTATGCGCTTGTCTTGCGTCGCCACTTTGAAGATAAAAAGATTGATATTATCAACTCTGTAGTAGTTAAAGATTATACCGAAGCCGCACATATCGTTTATCAACTTGGCTATGAACTGAAGGCGGAAGTGAGTCGCCGAAGAGAAGAGCTTGATATGGGCAATACAATCAAGATTTATATCGATAAAATCGATAATTTGCCGGGCTATTATTCCAAGATAGAGTCGGACCTAAGCGAGGGTGATGATTCCATTGCGGCACGTGAAGACCTAATCGAAACCTTCAAGGTTCTAGGCGTCAGGCGTGTCACTCCTATTGATCAGACTTACGGCGAACTTTTAAGTTCATCACTCCATGACACAATCACAGGCTAACAAAAAATCTCCCCGCTAAGGGGAGATTTTTAAAAGCGTTATTTTTTATTTTTCTGCTTTCTTAGCGGCAGTTTTCTTTGCTGCAGGCTTTTTTGCGGCTGGTTTCTTTGCTGCGGTTGTCTTAGCCTTAGTAGCGGTCTTCTTTGCTGCTGGTTTTTCTGCCTTTGCTGCAGCTTTTGGAGCAGCTTTCTTTGCTGCTACGAGCTTTACGCTCTTTGCCTTTGCGAATGCTGCGAGCTTTGCTTTGCGGCGGCTGGCGGTATTCTTCTTCATGAGGCCTTTCTTTACGGCCTTGTCGTACTCGGATTGGACGATTGCCATCTTTTCTGCAGTTGGATTAGCGCGGAAATCCTTTAGTACGCTGCGGATGGTCTTCTTAATTTGCTGGTTGTTGCTACGGCGCTTTTCAGCTTGGCGCGCAGCCTTCTTTGCGGATTTAATAATCGGCATTTAAATATCTTTCCTTAAATTATTATTTTCAATTGGTACATATTATATTCTAAAAACGCCAAAATGTAAAGTGTTCATATGATAGGGCCTTGCATTTTGAAAAAGATTATGCTAAATTGAACTTATATAAGGTCAAAAATAAACAAGAAAAACAAAAATGGCAGATAAAAAGCAGGCTAAAACTAGTGTTTTAGATCAAGTCGCAGAGCGAATCCGCAGTTGCGATAATGTCCTGGTTGCGCTTTCGAAAGATCCGAGCGTCGATGAACTCTCGGCCGCACTAGGCTTAACTTTCATATTAGATAAAATGGGAAAGCACGCTACCGCAATTTTCTCCGGTGCTGTTCCTAATGCCATTGAATTCTTGGAACCAGAAAAGACCTTTGAAACTAATACTAATAGCCTGCAAGATTTTATTATCGCCCTCGATAAAGAGAAGGCCGACCACCTCCGCTACAAAATTGATGGTGACTACGTAAAGGTTTATATCACCCCATACAAAACCACCATCGAAGAAAGCGATATGGAATTCAGCCACGGCGATTACAACGTTGATCTCGTAGTTGCTTTGAATGTTGCTAATGCTGGCGATCTCGACTCTGCACTTACCGAATATGGCCGTATTATGCATGATGCAAGTTCCATCAACATCCAGGCTGATGTTGCTGGCAACTTCGCCGACCTCGAATGGGGCGATCCAAATGCATCATCTGTATCAGAAATGGTCTATAGACTTTCCGACAAACTTCGCGAAGAAGGCGAGAAGAGTCTAATTGATAAACCTATCGCCACTGCGCTTTTGGCCGGTATTGTTGCTGCAACTAACCGCTTCTCGAACGAGCATACTCAGCCAGAAACAATGGCCGCAGCAAGCAAACTTATGATGGCTGGCGCAGATCAGCAACTCATTTCCTCTAGTATTCCTGTAGACATCCTTACTAGTGATGTAGTTGACGCCAATGAAGACGCCAAAGAGCCGGAACCAGAACAAGAACAAGAGCCAGAGCCAAAATCAGAAAAAGCTCAAGAGCAGAAGATAGAGCACAACAAGTCAGAGAAAAAGCCTGAAGACAAGAAAGCTAAAGAAGATTCGGCTGATGACAAAAAGATTGAAGAAGAACTTGAAGACCTAGAAAACATCGAGTCTGGTACGAACGAAGAAGAGAAGAAAGAGGAGCCAGCCAAAGAGGCGGCACCGGCAGTAGATGATAAGCCGGAGCCTATTCCAGAAGTAGAGCCAGAACCAGAAAAACCAGTTGATCCTACTGCGCTCGATATTCGTCATGGTGCTGTAGACTTTGAACTAGATGAGAATGGTGAAGAAAAAATAACAGTTCCAGAACCAGCAGAGGAGCCTGCTCCAGCACCAGAACCAACCCCAGCTCCAGCACCGGAACCAGAACCAGAGCCAATCCCTGAACCTGTAATGCCAGCAGTCCCTGAAGCACCTGTCGCTCCAGTAATGCCGCCAGTGCCAGAAGCACCGGCTGCACCAGAGATGCCAGCCGCTAGCTCTGTGATTATTGAGCCAGATGTATCGCCAGCCGCACAAGAAAAGCAAAACCATGTAGCTGAACCTCTATCCGAAGAAGACTATAACGCCGAAGATCATTCTGCCGAAAACGCAATTGACGCTGCTTTACAAAAAGCCGCCGAAGCTGCTAGGCAAAATGAAATAGCGTCCGCAGCAGAGGCAGCACAGGCTACTGCTCAGCTAAATCAGATGGTAGCAGCAAATACCGCCACGCAACCGGCCACTCCGGTCATGCAGGAATTAGCTCAGACCGCTAATGGCTTCAAGAATCTAGTTCCACCAAGTGAAGCTATGCAGCCACCAAAAATCCCTAAAGATTATTCTGCAATGATGAATGAGGCGCTTTCCGAACCAATTCCGGCTCCAGCCCCAGCTGCAACCCCAGTTGCAGCACCGGTTGAGTCCGCGCCAATGATGGCGCCAACGATGCCAGCACAGATGGCTGCCCCAGTTGCCGCTCCAGAAGCAGCCGCCGCTGCGGCGCCAGCCGCTCCACCAGCAGACGCAACTCCTGTTGAGTTCGAAAATCCACTTCCGATGCCAGATCCAAACGGTATCTTGCCGCCACCGCCAGTCCCATTTACGCCAGAAGCCAATCAAGCTGCGGCTCCAGCCGAACTTCCAACCGCACAAGCTTTTGTTGAGCAAATTCAGGCAAATAATCCAGCCGTTCAGTCGGTTCCGGCCGCTCCGGCTACACCAGTTCCAACGATGCCAGCTCCAGTTGTTTCCGAACCAGCTGTGACGCCAATCATGCCTGCCGTGCCGGAAGAGGCTCCGACCTTAAGTAATGGCGGAATGGCCGCCAGTCCAGCCGTACAAGGCGTAAATCCAGTCATGCAGGATCAGATATATCCAGCCGACCCAAGCGCATTTCACATCCCAGGAATGTAAAAAAGCATGAGAAAATCCCCGCTTCCGCGGGGATTTTTGGAGTTATTCGGTCGCTGCTTCGTCGCGAATCCTCATCGCGTCCTTGTCGAACTTCGCGAGGCTATCCGCGATACGCTTGAATTGTTCCACGACCGTAGCACTCGGATTCGGATGCTTGTACTTAATTATGTGCTCGAGGCTCGCCCAGAGATCCATCGCCTTATCGCGAATTTGAATCTCTACGGGAACCATGCACGACCTTCCCTCAAAGAAGATATTCACGGTCACAATCAAGTGAAGACTACGATACCCGTTCGGTTTCGGCTCGGCGATGTAGTCGTTCTTCTCGATGACCGTAAAGGTTGGTACTCGTGTGAGCATATCATGGATGACGAAGATGTCATCTTCGAAGTCCGTAATGATGCGCACTCCAGCAATGTCTTGCAGGCTTCTCAGCCTGTTGATAGAAGTGTCGCCGAACTTTCGCTCGCATTTCTCGATTGCAGAATCGAAGGTCTTGATGCGGCTCGTCACAATGCTGAAAGGATTGCGATCATCGCCAAGCGACATCTGCTGGCGAAGATTCTCAATACTTGCAAGTACATTGCGTAGGCCGCACTGGCACTTAGCAGCAAAACGGTCGTACTCCGTTTCAATAAGGTTCTCCATCTACACACCTCCTGTGTATGTTTCTAATGGCCGTATGGCAGAAATTGCCACATATATCAATTATAGCATAAACATGTAAAAAAGTCAAACTAGCAGGGAGCCAAGGTAACAAAAAAGACCCTCAAATATGGTCTTAATAACTAAAAAATGGTCGGGGTTAGCAGGCTCGAACTGCTGACCTCGCGCTCCCAAAGCGCGCGCGCTACCAACTGCGCCAAACCCCGGCTAGGTATAACTATACCACAAAATATGCTAGAATTAAAGCATGAAAAAATACTTGCAATCGCGCAAGCGTATCTTGTGTATTGTTGCGCCGGCTATCATCGGCCTAATTTACTTAGTACTATGTTTTGTAAATATCAATCAATCAATTTGGTTCGACGAATCCTATAGCTCATACATTACTCGTTTCGACTATGGCCAGATGCTCGAGTTTACTGCCGCCGATGTCCACCCGCCTTTGTACTACATTTTGCTAAAGACTTGGGCGCACGTCTTTGGTCATACCGATTTCGCTATGCGCGCCATGTCTGCTATTTTCGGTGCTATTGCTATTCTTTTTGCTTTCCTTTGGCTGAAATATAAGTATGGCGCCAGCGCGGCGATCATGGGTTCATTCATGATGTCGATAGCGCCAATCTTTGTTCGTTATGGCCAGGAGATGCGCATGTATACGCTCATTATGGCGATTGTTTTCGCGGCAACATATTTCTTACAGCTCGCCATTGATAACGGCAGAAAAGTTTGGTGGGTCATCTACGCCTTACTACTTGTGGCCGGCATGTATACACACTATTTTGTCGCGTTTGCGTGGGTTGCGCACCTCGTCTACTTAGTAAAAACATACGGTAAAAAGATATTCCAAAAGCATATAATTCTAACCTATGTTTCGGCAGTGGTTCTATATATTCCGTGGCTCCCAAGCCTTATATCTCAGACAAAAACCGTTCAAAATGGCTTTTGGATTAGCGACGCTAGCGCCGAGGGTCTGACTGGCTACTTCACCGAGACTTTACTATACGATCGCCCGGGCAGTATATCAAATTGGCTACTAGTATTATTCGTTATTGCAATCATTACGATTATTGTGTTGACCATCCGTTATCGCAAAAAGCTCTCGATGTTACTTATTCTGTCATTTGTGCCATTGTTAGTTTTAGTATTGATTTCCATGCCACCATTAAAATCGATGTTTGTTTCGCGCTACATCATGTATTCGATGGTCGCCATCGCGATATTGGAAGCTGTTCTTATTGTT
>JAFXZL010000002.1:0-82905 GCA_017541245.1 Candidatus Saccharimonadota bacterium | reverse complement strand
GACAGTTCGGTTTATATCCGGCATGATCGTTAGGAATTTTGAGGAGATTTGCCTCTAGTACGAGAGGACCGAGGTGAACGAATCTCTAGTGTATCGGTTGTGGCCACCTGCTGCATTGCCGAGTAGCTATGTTCGGAATAGATAAGCGCTGAAAGCATATTAAGCGCGAAACTGACTCCAAGATAAGAATTCCCTATGACCTCCCAGAAAGATGATCTGGTTGATAGGTGCAAGGTGGACGCATGGCAACATGTGGAGCCGAAGCATACTAATAGAGGCATTGCCTTTTTATGTTTCTACTTATTGCTTTTATGCTTGCATAGATACAATAAGTAGAGTAGACTTAACTAGTAATTGGTGTTTAATCACCAAGTCAATTAAAATTTCATTGCATCTTACATCGAGATAAGATACTAAAACAGTACCATTGGATTTTCGGTACGCCCTTAGTGTCTTTTCTCGGTGTCCATAGCGCCAGGGAAATACCTGTTCTCATCCCGAACACAGAAGTCAAGCCTGGTAGCGGCGATTATACTGCTTTGCGGGAAACTAGCAAGATGCCGAATTATACGAAGAAGCCACCCCAACGGGTGGCTTTTCGTCTATCTCGAACTTGTTCGAAGATAGCGAAAGCTACGCGATGGGGTGAGTGAAGCTTTGCTTCACAAAACGCGTAGCGTTTGCTTCTTCGGATAACGACCGGGCGCCTCAGCCCCGGGAGCATTATACCCTTAATCCATGATTGGGTATAACGACCGGGCGCCTCAGTCCCGGGAGCATTGGATAAAAGCCACCAGAGAGGTGGATTTTTTATGTTTACAAAGGATGTTATTATATTGTTATGGAGCAAGAAAAGCATAACGATAAACAGGCAGACACAAAAACTAAAGATTACGTAATGGATAAAGAAACAGAACCACAAATTAAAGTTACGGAAGAGCAGTCAAAAAGATACTCTACGCTTAGCTTCATAACTCTGATGGCTATAGTTCTTGCCGTGTTTACTGCGATATTCGCTAGTGCTATAGCAATCATCAACCTTAACCATAATAGAGTTGATGAGGAATATATTCAAAAAAAGTGTACGGAAATGACACAAAAATATGAAGATTATCCATACGAGGTCTGTTATAGTAATGAGCAACCAGATCTCGCCGATACACTTATAGTTCTCAATGTTGCTGCGGTGGTTTTGATAGTTTGCGTCATATCATTTGCGCAAAACATTTCTACGAAGCTTAAGATCAAGAACGCTATGCGGGGCGGCGATCTTGAAATTAAAGCCCTCAAGGATAAACAAGCTGCAATATTGGCCGCATTCCTAGTCATATCAATACTAACCCTTTTGTTGATAAACTATAGCGGGTGTTTGAATAACTGCTTTACAATGCGAACAATCACTGGCGCAATGACTGATAAGATTATGCAAAAAGATCCAACCACTGGGATTTTAGCTAGCAATATTTTGGCTTGCTTATATGTGGCTACCGGTATGATTTATCCGACAACCACAATTCTTCTTTTGAAGAAAAGTTAGCTTATTTAATCCCACTTAAATCACCATTGAGCACTTTGATACCAAAGGAATGAATCTCGTCGTGGATGTATTTTTGATTTGGCAATGGATTTAAAGCGTAGATTGGTTTCTCGTGGTAATATGCAAAACCAGCCTCTAGGAATGTGTTTGCGCCAATATAGTTTTTAATGCGCTTCTTCGTATAATTGCAGATTAGCATGGCGTCTGCTTCTAATATCTTGCTGAAGTGGTCACGTATTGCATTGTATCCGTTGCAAGTTTTTGCTTTTACTGGGTCAAAATTCGGATCTTTCATTACGTCTAATAAGATGCCGTTTGGCAACAATACTTCATGCCCCATCGCCTCTAGCTTTGCGGCAATCTTTTTTACTTCGTCAGAAAACGACAAACTACAACAAATACAAATTTTCATACATATATTATACAGGTAAAATAGTACGGGCTATTCTCTATTGCTGCTAGCCAACGACAGGATTATGATAGGCATTCCTAGTTTTCAAAAAACGAATCCCAAAGAGTAATTTGGCGACACCCCATCAAATGACAGGTCTCTTCGTCTACATTACTACAATCTGGTGGTGCACACTCGTCTAATGCGATCCGGCTTGTGATGCTCCAAAAAATAACTGCCGCAAAGGCGATTACGGCCAGTAGGCCGACTACTAGTCCTATAATTTGCTTTGCCTGTTTTTTCTGTTTAGTATTTTGCGCCATTTTAATACCCGACGAATCTTGGATCCTGGCCAGTTAAATATTCCCAAAGCGTCTGCTCGGTCTTCACGCAAACTGCCGCGCAAAAGCTATTTGGATTATCGTTGTCACGACAAGGCGAATCGCAGTCATTTCTAATAATGATAGTATTTAACGCTACGACGATTATGATAATCGCAATTACGGCACCGCCACAGATTGCAGCAATCATTTTTTTATTATCTTTGGCTTTTTTCTTCTTTGGCATATTTTCTCCTAATCGTTAAATGACGAAGCAGAGTTTCTTTGCGAGCGGTTGATATCGGTCGTAATTGCCATAATAATGGCTAGGACTAGAATGAAATCTTTTTCGTTCACGATGTCTATTTCGTATTTGTCGCCAATCGTGAAGAATTTGCGCTTAATTGAACCAGCAAGCGCCCCCGTGTTGTCATAAACGGCGAAATCTAACGCAAGCCAGTCGCCATTGATTTTGTAACCATTCGAAAGCTCGTAATCATTCTTGAGCAACTTGAACTTCTTTACGATCTGACACTGTAGTTGCCCGCCGATGTAAATATTGTAATGTGGCATCAGATGCAAGATTTCCTGCTCTAGATATGCCAGCTCATTTCCTTGTAGATCTTTTACCCAGCTTTTGCGGCCAATTGAAATTATCTGACTAGATATCTCGAGGATATTATTGCCAGCCTCGTCATTAATGTAGAACTTATCGTGTAGGGATAACAACTTTTCGTTTACGAATAGTTTCATGATTACAGCTCTCTAGTCCTTTTCAAATGGGTTAACGAATTCAATCTTATTTTCGCGGATATACTTTTTGGCATCCAAGATGAATTTCTCGCAAACCAGCCAGATCCATTCCGTAAACTGTACCATCTTTGTGAAGATTGGCTTTGTTAATGCGATCAATGCGGCGCCAATAATAATTGTCTGGAACGACATGCGAGTCATATCGAAGAGTCCTGGCAAGAACGCATAGCAGAGGAATAGGCCTGCAGCGCAGAGCCAGACGACAATCTTTTTGTACCAGTCAATCGGCTTCGCTGCACGTACAACCATGATGATGCCGACTACCGCAATCATAATAGTACAAGCAGTGGAGACATCTTCGCTCGGCAAATCAAAGATTGAACCAAGCAAGACCATTGAAGCTACCATTACCACATCTGTGAGGCCGCCAGGGATGGCGCGTTTCAAGATATTGGTAACGAAGTGCCCCTTGATAATGTCGTGATTTGGCGCCTGAGAAAGCAAGAAACCAGGAATGCCAATCGTAAACATTGAGATTAGGGAAATCTGAGCTGGTACAAGTGGATACTTAATTGCAAACGCAATTGCAATTAAGGAGAGAAGGACTGAGAATACGTTTTTGACCAGGAATAAGCTACCAGAACGTTCTAGGTTATTTACGACGCGACGTCCTTCGGCTACGACCTCAGGCATGCGAGAGAAGTCTGACTCCAGTAAGACAACCTGCGCAGCTTGTACTGCAGCATCAGAGCCGCTCGCCATAGCGACGGAACAGTCTGCGTCGCGTAGAGCTAACACATCGTTTACGCCATCGCCGGTCATTGCAACGGTCTTTTTGTCTGCCTGAAGGGCCTTAACAAATTTGCGCTTTTGTTCTGGGGTCACGCGGCCAAAGACAGTGTATCTACGCATGGCATCTGCGATGAGCTCATCGGTATCAAGAGTGGAGGCATCTACGTAATTTTCTGCACCCTTAATCTTTGCCAGCTTTGCGACCTCAGATACGGTGACTGGGTTATCGCCAGAGATGACCTTGATTTCTACGCCCTGATCGGCGAAGAATTTGAAAGTCTCAGCAGCGCTCTCGCGGACTGGGTTAGAAAGTAGTACTAGGCCATAAACTTTGACTTTTTCGCGAAGCTTCTTGCCGCTTAGTTTTCCGTCATACTTACCAAATACAAGTACGCGATAGCCTTTTTCGCCTTGCTCCTCTATCTGTGCGCGGAACTTTTCGTAGTCATCGCGTAATACAAACTCTGGTGCGCCAAGAATAAAGGTTTCGCCGTCTTCAAAATTGACGCCACTATATTTGAATTCGGATGAGAATGCAGATACAGACTCGACGTCGCGGTCGGTGATTTTTACAAAGTAATTTTTAAGCGCCGTCATTGTTGCATTGTCGGCAGCTTGAGCGCGACAGAAGTCGCTGAGAATTTCCTCCAGGGCATCTTTCTTGATTTTTTCGCCGCCCTTGGCTGGCATATAATCATGAACTGCCATTGTATTTTCGGTGATGGTACCGGTCTTGTCGACACACAATACGTTTACGCGCGCCAGTGTCTCGATACTTTTCATGTTATGAAGAAGCACCTTATTCTTGGCAAGGCGCATCGAGCTTACTGCGAGAGCAATAGACGAAAGCAGGAATAGGCCTTCTGGAATCATGCCAATAATCGATGCGACTGCGCTCTGCACGGATTCTTTAATTGGGAGGTCGCTACCAAAGTAACTTTGGCAGAATAATGTGGCGCCAACTGGAATAATAATGATACCAGCAATCGTGACGATGGTGTTTAATGAGCGAATAATTTCTGACTGCTCCTTTGTCTTGAGCTTTTTCGCCTCAAGGGTGAGCTGTGATATATAAGAATCTTCGCCAACTTTTGTGAGCTGCGCGCGGCATTCTCCAGAAATAATAAAGCTACCAGACATCAACTCCGAGCCTTCGGTTTTGTGAACTTCGATCGCTTCACCAGTTAGCAGGGACTCGTTTGCTGCGACTTCGCCCGTTAATACGACTGCGTCAGCTGGAATCTGGTCGCCTGCGCGGAAAACTACTACATCGTTTTTGACGAGTTTTTCGGCTACGATTGTATGTTCGACGCCATCACGGATTACCTTGGCGGTTGGCGCATTAAGAATCGTGAGCTCATCGAGCACGGCTTTGGCGCGAACCTCTTGAAGAATACCAATCAATGTATTGGCGATAATGACGGGCAAAAACGTAATATCACGCCAAGATCGTACGGAAATAAGAATAATCGCCAAGATTAAGAATACGAAGTTAAAGTAGGTAAAAACGTTGCTATAAACAATTTCTTTTACGGTTTTGCTCGGTGGTTTTACATCACGGTTAACGAAGCCCAAATGTTTCATTGAGCGAACTTGTTCTTTTGAGAGACCTACCTCTGGGTCTACCTTCAAAAAATGCTTATCTATATTTTCGTTATCCATTACCTTAATATTATATAATAAAACTATTATGGCTTTCTATAACAAGACAACAGCGGATATATTTTCCGAGCTAAAATCCAGCGAACATGGTCTAAGCTCAAAAGAGGCGTCCGATCGCCAGGCGAAATATGGTAAAAATATTCTGCCAAAGAAGAAAAAAGATAGTATTCTTAAAATCTTCATCCGTGAGTTTATCGACCCGATGGTGTTACTGCTCGTTGCTGCAATCGTTGCATCCGCTGTCGTGGGCGAGGTGGTCGATGCCTTGGTGATTGCCGCTATTATTCTTGTCGATGCCATTATGGGCACATATCAAGAGAATAAAGCCAATAACACAGCCGAAGCGCTCGCGAGTCTTGTGACGGTAAAAGCCAAAGTCTTTCGTGATGGTCAGATTCATGACATTGATGCTGAGAATTTGACTATTGGCGATGTTGTTGCCCTAGAATCTGGCGACAAAATAACAGCCGATATGCGTCTTATTGATACGCAAAACTTCACCGTAGACGAGTCTATTTTGACTGGTGAAAGTGTCCAGGTAGCAAAAACGCCAGATGTAGTCCAAAAAGAGAAGGTCGCCATAAACGACCAATCAAATATGGTATTTTCTGGCACTACGGTCGTATCTGGTCGCGCCCATGCAATCGTAACAGGAATCGCTCTCGATACTGAGCTTGGTAAAATTGCCGACAGTCTCGCGAATACCGAGGAAGAGAAGTCTCCACTCACAATTCGCGTCGAAAAACTTTCGAAACAAATCAGCATTCTCGTCTTGTCTGTTGCTGCACTTATTGCGATTCTTCTTATCGTCAAACAAGTCCCATATAATGAAATCTTTGTGACGGTAATCGCTTTTGCGGTTTCCGCCATGCCAGAGGGTTTGCCTTTGGCTTTGACGATGGCGCTCACGATTGCGTCAAACCGCATGGCAAAGAAGAATGTTATTGTACGCAAGCTCAAAGCCGCCGAATCTCTTGGTAGCTGTACGGTAATTGCTTCAGATAAAACCGGCACTCTCACCGTAAACCAGCAGACTGCAAAGATTATCCTTTTGCCGAACGGTCAGGATTATCAAGTTTCTGGTACGGGTTTCGATACTAAGGGCAAAGTTACTGGTGCGACACTGCAAAATGCTGAAGAAATTGGCTTTTATGGCGCACTCAATAACGAGGCAAACATCGATCACGAACCAACTGGCGACTCTATCGATATCGCATTCCTCGTCTTAGCAAAGAAGCTTGGCGTCAAAACGAACAACGTCAAAGTTCTACATATGATTCCATACGAATCCGAGAACAAATATTCCGCAGTCTTTTATGAGAAAAATGGCGAGACGTATTGTACGGTCAAAGGCTCACTCGAAGTTGTCAGGAGTTTCTGTTCCACAATTCGTTTCACGAACGACTCGGCCAAAGATTTCAGGAAATTGGACCAGCAGAATGAAAACCTTGCTCGCGATGGCTATCGTGTGATTGCGCTCGCAAACGGTAAAGTTCCACGCAAAGAAGAATATAACGAAAAAGATATCAAGAAGCTCGACTTTGCTGGTATGGTAGGTTTCATTGATCCAATCCGCAAAGAGGCCGTTGCCTCCATCCGTGAATGCCATGAGGCTGGCATTAAGGTTATGATGATCACCGGAGACCATCCGCTCACCGCTTTTTCGATTGCAAAAGATTTAAAGCTTGTCGAGAATTATGATCAGGTAGCAACCGGCAACGACGTCGACGTAGCCTTCAAAGAGGGTAAGGCTCACTTCGACAAATTCGTTTCCAGTAAGCTCGTATTTGCACGCGTTACGCCAATTCAGAAGCTCAATATTGTAAATTCATTGAAGCGTCAAGGTGAATTCGTTGCTGTAACTGGCGATGGCGTAAATGATGCCCCAGCGCTTAAGGCGGCCAATATCGGCGTAGCAATGGGGTCCGGTACGGATATTGCGCGCGAAACTGCCGATATGATTATCGTTGACGACAACTTCAAGTCTATCGTCGCAGGCGTCAAAGAGGGGCGTGTCGCCTATTCCAATATTCGCAAGATTATTTTCTTCCTCATTTCCTGCGGTTTAGCGGAGGCTGCATTCTTCTGTCTTGCTATTGCTATGGATATGCCTATGCCACTCGTAGCGGTTCAGCTCCTCTGGCTTAATGTCGTGACAGACGGCATCCAGGACTTTGCGATGTCTTTCGAGAAAGCAGAGAAGGGCATCTTGCAGGAAAAACCACGCGATCCAAAAGAGTCAATCTTCGACAAATCACTCTTACGCGAAATCATCGTATCTGGTGCAATTATCGCAAGCGTGGCCTTTGCGGCATACTGGTTCTTCTGCAATATTCTCAAGATGGACATCGAGGTTGCTCGTGGCTACACAATGTGTTTGATGGTATTCATCCAGAACGTACACGTATTCAACTGCCGCAGCGAACGTCGCTCCGCCTTTAGCGTGCCGATTCGCCGCAATCCAATCATGCTCTTTGGTATCCTTGGTACTCTACTACTGCAGATTATCGTTATGGAAGTACCATTCCTATCCAATCTACTCCAGACCGTTTCGATTCCGGCGCTCCAGATGCTTGGCCTATTCGGCATCGCGCTTATTATCCTAGTCATAATGGAAATTTATAAACTCATCGCAAACTCTATTGCGAAATCCAAGCAATAGAAAATGGGCCTCCCCGGAGGGAGACCCATTGTGATGTGGCAACGCCACTTACCACCTGGCATTTTTCAGCCAGTCGCCGATCTTGAACGCGAGTCCTACAAGGAATAGTAGAACGATGATGCCTGCGCCGATGAAGAACGCCCACTTGCCCACGGTGCCAATGGCGCCAATGAGCCAAGTAATGACTTTCCACTTTGCGGGAATCATCAGCTTCAGAAGCAGTGAAGCGATCCACGCGATGAGACCGATAAATCCAATCCAGAAGAAACTGGGAGTCTTGCTCCACAGGTTTTCATGAATGGTACGTGCCTCCATCCCGCGGTAATACGGATTCTTTTCTCTCCATTCCTCGCGCATTCTCTGCGCGAAACTCGGATCATAGTCAGCGTAGCTGTGGCTGTTGTTGCCACTAGGTTTTCTTGCCATATAATCCCCTCCCTTCTATGGTCTAAAACCTTCTTCTCGGAATGAGCCTAGGTTTTAATGCCTATAAACCTTATTATAGCACAAACGCTATAAAATGTCAATATCTACCCCTAGTGTATAATAAAAGTATGTCAGAAATAAAATGTCCAAAATGCGGTACCACCTTTAAGGTAGACGACTCCAGCTATGCAGACATCCTTAACCAGGTACGTACGCATGAATTTGAAGATGAAGTAGAGAAGCGTATCAAGGAGGCACTAGATAGGGCTAATTCCGCCAAGGAGCTCGCCGTCGAGAAAGCAAAAAACGAGCAGGCAAAAGAAATCTCTGAGCTCAAGGCTAAACTAAAACAAGCAGATACAGATAAAGAGCTCGCCGTCACACGTGCGCTCGCTCCCGTCGAGAAAGAGCTTGAATCCGTAAAGTCCGACCTAAAGTCCAAGAATTCCGAAGCAAAACTCCGTGAAGAATCGCTTAAGAGTCAGGTAAAGCTCCGCGAAGCCGCCCTAAAGACCCAGTATGAAGGCGCCATCAAGCTCAAAGATGAAGAAATCGAGCGCCTCAAAGATCTCAAATCCAAGCTTAGTACAAAGATGGTTGGCGAAACGCTCGAGCAGCATTGCCAGACCGAATTCAATCGCCTTCGTGCCACTGCTTTCAAAAATGCATATTTCGAAAAAGATAATGATGCTCGTACTGGCAGCAAGGGTGACTTTATTTACCGCGAAGACGACGAAAACGGCAACGAAATCATCTCTATCATGTTTGAGATGAAGAATGAGAACGAAGCTACCGCCACAAAGCACAAAAATGAAGATTTCTTCAAAGAGCTAGATAAGGATCGTAAAGAGAAAAAATGCGAATACGCCGTGCTGGTTTCACTCCTCGAGGCAGATTCCGAGCTGTATAACACCGGCATCGTTGACGTTAGCTATAAGTACGACAAGATGTACGTTATTCGTCCGCAGTTCTTCATTCCGATGATTACGCTCCTACGCAATGCCGCCCTAAACTCCATGAAGTATAAGGAAGAGCTCGCAATCATTCGTAACCAAAACATCGACATTACGCATTTTGAAGAGAACATGGAAAACTTTAAGCAGTCATTTGCGCGCAATTACGAGCTGGCTAGCCGCAAATTCTCCACCGCTATAGAAGAAATTGATAAGACAATCGCCCATCTTCAAAAGACCAAGGAAGCGCTCCTCTCAAGTGAGAACAACTTGCGTCTCGCTAATAATAAAGCCGAAGATCTCACCATTAAGCGTCTTACTCGCGGCAATCCGACTATGGCAGCAAAGTTCGCAGAGCTAGAAAAAGACGCCGCATAGGGCGCCTTTGGAAAAAGGAAGAGGTGGTTGCTTATTCGGCTGGCATCAGCCGAGAAAGAATCTGGCACAGCGTTGCTGCGCCGGTGGGCGTAAAGTTCACGGTCTTTCCGAGGATGGTCACGCTCAGGGAGCAGCCCTCGTCGATGTTGAAGGTTTCCCAGTGTTCGCCGTACCCTTGCACCGCAAAGGCTTCAACTTGGCTGTGTCTCGCTTTGCCGGCATGGATAATGATGGTTTCCATCATGTTTTCGCTAACCAGCGAGACGTAGGCTTCGTCGCCGACCGTGTAGTACGTAGGGTCAAGTCCGTAGAGCTTCGTGAACCCGTCCCAATCGTTGTCCCGGAGCAGATTGTAAGCATCTTTGCTTCTTTGATCTTGAAGTACGTTTACGACGTTGTCCCGGACTGCGTTCTTAGTAGAGTTGTTGCGGTTGATACCGAACAGAATACTGAATGCAAGGGCGAGTACAAGAAGGAGGACCAGACCGAGATAAACGGTGCCGCAGATGAAGTCGATGAGTTTACGCATGTTATTCGCCTCCCAATGTTCTTATTCGCTTCCAATGGAGCGATACAGTCAAGAATTATAGCACAAACACCACAGAAAGTCAAGTAAGCTTGAACGTTTTGAATGTTGGTGCAATAATAAAAATATGGATTCGCATGAGAGAGCAAAAAGCGGCGCCGGTAAGGTATTATTGATTGTTTTCATTCTTCTTGCGGTAGGCATGATAGGCGCGCTAGCTAAAGGCATCATGAAGCATGTCGATGGCGACACCCTTACGATTAATACTAGCGAAGAGGAATCACCTGATAACTGTGGCGACGAGCAGGCCCAACAGGCTATGCGTCGCGCTGGCGTCAAGGTCCCGGTAAAGTGCAAAAACAAGAACGCCAACCAAAACACTAATACGAACAAATAAAAAAAGACCCCCGCTAGAGGGGGTCTTTTTGATGTTTTTATGCCTCGACGTTCTCGGCTTCGTCTTCTTCACTATCCTCGATAGCGGAGAGGAGGGAATCCTCAACGTTCTTTTTCTTCTTCTTTTCTGGTGCTTTTGCGACCTCTACGTCGATTTCGTAGCCAGTCAAGTCAGAAGCTAGGCGTACGTTCTGACCAACGCGGCCAATTGCAATTGACTGCTGATCCTTGGCTACATAAACCGTAGCGTGCTTGTCCTTGATTTCTACGGTTTGAATCTCGGCTGGGCTAAGGGCTTCGCGGATATACTCAGAGATATTGTCGCTCCAGTTAACGATATCGATTTTCTCGCGGTCACCGATTTCGTTCATGACAGCCTGGACGCGAACACCGCGGCCACCAACAAAGGTACCAACTGGGTCGATGCCTGGCATCGTAGCGGCAACTGCAATCTTGGTGCGGCGGCCAGCTTCGCGGGCGATAGCCTTGATTTCGACGGAGCCGTTTTCGATTTCTGGAACTTCCTGGCGGAAAAGATACTCGATAAACTGTGGGCAACCACGGCTAAGAATAAGCTGTGCGCCGCGTTCGTTGCGTTCAATCTCTTTAATGAAAACCTTTACGCGGGAACCAACAGCATAGAATTCGCCGGCAATCTGTTCGGACTTTGGCATAATACCAGTAGCCTTACCGAGGTCAATGCGAACAATCTTTGGCTCTACGCGGACGATTGTGCCGTTTACGACAGTGCCAATCTTGTCTTCGAACATTGCGAGTACGGCATCGCGTTCTGCTTCGCGGAGGCGCTGAATTACAACCTGCTTTGCAGTCTGGGATGCTACGCGGCCAAAGCTGCCAACTTTATGCTTTTCCTCGACGAATTCGCCGATTTCTTTGCCTTTTGCTTCAGCTTTTGGAATCTCGGTGGCTGGGTTGTAAGCTACGTCATCCTCGATAACTTCGCGCTGAATGTAAATGTCAGCCTCGCCGGTGTTCAAATCGAGCTCACAACGAACATCCATATCTTTATCGCCATTATCCTTGCGCCATGCGGCAGCAATTGCTTGCTGGATCACGTCAATTACGGTCTCTCTTGGTAGGTTCTTTTCTTCGGCAATGATGTCGACCATTGCGATCATCTGCTTTAAATCTAGATCCATATAATCCTTTCTTTAATCTTTTACACTAATAAAACCGCCTCTTTTCGAGCCGGTCTTTATCTGTATGTAATCATTTTAGCAAGTCTTGAGGGCTTTGTCAAAGCCCAAATGCTAGCCATAAGAGGTACAAGACTTGACAAATAAGCGTAAGTTTGATATAATATATAGGTACTCGTAATTCTTTGCGGAGTCTTACGTAATACGCAGCATTAACAGCCAGATTATTACTGCGTACAATCTACGCAGTAAGAAGAGAAACTATTTTCTGTAGTTCCACCCTCTGGGAAGGGGTGCTTTGCTTGCTAGTAATAGCAGGCGCATATCTATCTATGTGTTTTCACATCTGCCCTAAGTTGGGCAAGACCAATCCGAAAGGAAGGTGACGCAAATGAAGACTAGCACAGCGAAAAAAGGCGCAATCATTAGCGCCGTGTTTCTTGTTCTTGCCATCTGTTTATGCGTTCCGACAATCAGGGGTGGCATCATCCAGGCAGCCTACGCTGCTTCTGGTAGGGTGATTCACTACTTCAATGATGATGTGAACGCCGACGACATTGGCAACAACAACTTCAACTTCGGCCCGGACCGCAAGGCCCAGGCCGACAAAGCCGTCGCAGAAGGAAAGGTGGCATCCGTCCAGGAATGGGTGGCAACAAACCAGGGAACAGGTGACTTTTTCGAATCGATCAAAGTCGACCCTGCATTTTGTGCTGCCGTAGCGGTTCATATGGACGAGAGCCTTGTTTTGCCGGAGACGATTCTCCGCGACGAGCAAGACGTCTTAATCGGCCAGAGGGCTGACGCGGCACATCTCCATTTCCTGAAGGATCAGGACTATTGGGATCGTGCAGTTGCCTTAATCACTGATTATCTGACCAGTTCGGAAATCAGCATTCAGGGGCTTGACCACTATACGTCCCAGATGTATCAGTGGCATAACCACCTTGAGGGCAACAAGCCTAGCGTTATCGTTCGCGACACGCAGAACGAAGGTGGACACGTGGTAGTGTTTGACCTCGGGAAGCCGGGAATCGTGAAATTCAGGTTGGAATGCGGCTATCAGCCAGTAGACATTCCATACTGGACTCCGCCGGTACCTCCTGATGAGCCGACACCTACTCCGGAACCTACGCCAGAGCCTACTCCGGAACCTACTCCGGAGCCGACCCCTGAGCCTACTCCGGAACCTACGCCAGAGCCGACACCGGAACCTACTCCGGAACCGACTCCTGAGCCTACTCCGGAACCTACGCCTACGCCCGAGCCTAAGGATCCCGATGCGGGTCCGCAGCAGCAGGCTGATCCTACGGAGTCAGGGTATGAGGACTTTGGCGGCGGTGAGAATCATGACATTGATGAGACCATTACTGATGAGCCAGATTCTCCGGAGACCTATACTCCACCCGCTCCGCCTGCTCCATCTACGCCCGAACCTGCTCCTTCCGATAGCGGTCCTACTACGTCTGACGGACAGCCCGATGCTTCGGCTGGAACCGATTCCGGTTCTGCCACTGCTGACCATGATGATGGCACGACAGAAGAGCATGGAGGCCGGTCTTATGAAGTAGAGGCCGGCGGCGGTGAAGATCATGGAGATCTGAACCAAATCCAGGAAGACCAGCACGGTTCTGAAACTGTAGAGCCTGCAGTTCAGGATGACGGCGTCAACCAGGGCGACCCGGATCCTGACGACGTCGAATAGTTAACTCTTCTTTTGGGCTGACCCACAGCCTGGTACCTTGCGAGGGGGAGCCTCAAAACTCCCCCTCAATTACAAGATTGCACTTAGTAATAATCTGACTACACTGAAGCCACCTCAAAACAGAGGTGGCTTTTTGCTATGCCATTGACATTTTAAAGCGTTTGTGCTATAATTATATCTGAGTTGGCACATATCAATGAAAGGTGGTGATTCATGTGTCATTTAGCTCTTCTACAAGTGCAAAAAATGGGAAGGAACTCTATTATTGGAGATTGGACGCCTGGCTTAAAACCGTAGGCGACTACAATCAAATCAGGGGCGTCTACGACAAACTTGATTGCTGGATGCCTCCGGAGGTACAGTACGTTTTCAACAAGTATTACGGCGGCAATTCCCGTATCGTTGTCGAAAAATACAACGAGCTCAGCGCTCGTACCGAGCGTCAATGGGGGGCCGTAATGGAGAGCATTAAGGAACTTGGTCTTGAATGTACCGAACAGGCCGTCAAAGACTTTCGCTCGATGGCCCGCTCTACAATGCCTGAAAGCAAGTTCCGCACTGCAATCCGCAACAAGGTGAAGCGTCTGTATGAAGCAGCCGTCAAGGCTCGCGAGAAGGCCACAGAAGGCAAGACGGTAAAGGAGCAGCCTACAATGACTCTCCGCGACCTCATTGTCTGGTACCAGACCCCGAAGCCCAAGAGGAGTACTCCCAAAAGCACTAGCTGGTAATTTTGCTACGAGACAATCTCGGTTGTTTGGTAGTAGGAATCAGCACCCCCGCCTCCACCGGCGGGGTTTTTCTTTGACATCTTTATCTGTATTTGATATAATATAATCACTAAGTTATTACTTTTAGCGCAACAACTCTTATTCACCTATATTACTGTAGGAAAATACTGCGCCTTAAGTGTGGGAATTAAATATTAAAGCTATTAAAAAAAGGAATAAATGAACGATAAAAACAAGGCAGAAGCTGAGCGCCGCGCAAAACTCCTAAAAATGCGCGCTGAACGTTTGCCAGACATAAAAAAGGCATTTGAGGAAAACCAAAAACGTAATTTCAATGCCAATTTTGCGCCAGGCGGCAAAGACGAAAAACTCGTTCGTAAAAAGACGACAACCAAAACCGCCGCTGCAAAAACCGTCAAAAAGGCTGCCACGCCAACCGGCAAGAAAGCCGCCGCAAAAAAATCCAATACGGCACGCAATTCCAAAGCAACTAAACAAGCTGCAAGCAATACTGACAAAAAACGTGACGTTAACTTGCTCGTTTCGACTCGTAAGGGCGAGATGGTTCACCATCAGCGTATGCTTAGCCAGGATGTTAACGCCCAGGCTACGCAGCATATTATTGGCATCCCTGTAAATAAATCTCGCTACAATGGCTATAACGGCCAGCAGATTACAATGGCACAGATTAAGCAGGCTCGTCAGCACAGAGATGCAGTACGCGTTATTCCAATCGGTGGTCTTGGCGAATTCGGTATCGGTAAGAATATGACCGCCATCGAGTATCAAGGCGAAATCGTCCTCATTGATATGGGTACGCTTTTTGCAAGCGAAGATTATCCTGGCGTCAACTATATGGTGCCAGATTCCAAATGGCTCGACGATAACCGCGACAAGGTAAAAGCGATTCTGTTTACGCACGCTCACCTCGATCACATTGGTGCCTGCCGTCATCTTTTGCCATATTTTGGCCCGCTCGTACCAATTTATGCCACCCCATTTACGATTGGCATGATCAAGAAGCAGATGTCTGAACTTTCTGATATTCCAGATATGAACTATCACGAAGTGGACCCACTCAAGCACGAGAATATTAAACTGTCCGAGCATCTTTCTGCAGAGTTTATCCATACTTTGCACTCTATTCCAGGTAATACATCTATCGTTATTCGCACGCCAAATGGCAACATTTTGCTATCCGGCGACTGGCGCTTCGAAAAAAATCCAATGGATACTCCAGCAGATTATGATCGCATGCTCGAGATTCGCGACAAGGAAGGCTACGCACTTCTTCTTAACGAGTCTACAAACATTGACACTCCAGGCACGCATCCTCATTCCGAATTTGATGTTGGCGAAAACATGGGTCGTGTCATGGATCACTACGCAAATGGTCGCGTAATTATTTCCTGTTTCTCGTCTCAGGTTAAGCGCATCGAACTCGTGCTAAAAGAGGCTGCGGCTCGTGGTCGTAAAGTTGCCTTTGCTGGTTATTCGATGATAAATAACGTTGAAGTTGCACTTCGCGCCAAGGCTATCAAGGTACCAAAAGACACCATCATGAAGATGGAAGATATCATCAAGCTTCCAGACGAACGCGTCACGATTGTCTGTACTGGTTCTCAGGGCGAAATGAACGCAGTTCTTAGTCGTATGATTTCTGGCGCACATCGCTATATCAAGATTAAGGCCACTGATACTATCGTCTTTAGCTCTAACCCAATCCCGGGTAACGAGCCAAAGGTCGTAAACACGGTTGGCGGCCTTCTTCGCGAAGGTGCTCAGGTTATTCAGAACGGAAAAACGCATCTTACTAATATTGGCCCACTTCATCTTTCTGGTCACGCCTACTTCGAGGATCATGTAAAGTTTGTTACCGATATGCAGCCAAAGAACTATATGCCATACCATGGCGAGTTCTACATGTTGCAGCATAACGCCGAAATGGCCGAGAATGTTGTCGGTATTCCAAAAGACCGCATTATTGTTGCGGATGACGGTGATATCGTCGAATTGATGCCAGACCAAACCATTCACAAGAACGGTCGCATCCATGTAGGCAACAAGCTCTATGACGACGCCGATCAGCAAGTTAATGAAGCTGTCGTAAAAGACCGTATTCATATTTCTCGCGAAGGTATTTTCGTGGTGATTTTGACGCTCAGTAAGAAAACTGGTCGCCTCATCAAGACGCCTGATATTGTTTCTCGCGCGTTTATCTATCTCGACAACTCCGAGGAGCTAATCGGCAAGATCCGCCATTATCTCCGCGCGAAGACTGATCATACAATCTCTACGGACGACGACATCAAGGCGATGAAGGAAGAAATCAAGGAAGACGTTACGCACATTCTCTTTGATGCAACTGGCCACACGCCAATCGTGATTCCGGTCATCAACAAGGTCTAAAACGAATATCTCCCCACGGGGAGATATTTTTTGTGGTAAAATAAGCTTAAACGTAATAGGAATTCTTATGGCAAATACCAAATCTTCGAAAAAAGTTGAAAAATGTGAATGCGGAAAAGAATGCAAGTGCGCAAATTGTGGCTGCAGGAATGATGCGCTACCAATTTGTTTCTTAGCATGCGTATTAACTGCTGTCTTGGTCGCATTAACTTTTGCGATTTCCTTTACCGTCATCTTTGATTATTCTTTGAAGCACAAGTATGGTCGCCAATTTATGGGGCAGTTCGCAACGGAGCTCCAAAACATGAAAGAAGGCGAAATGCTCAGCATCGGCGCCGGCTCCGTAATCGATTTCTACGAAAGTGGCCAGACTGGCTTTATTTATGCATCTTCCGATGACTGCACGGGCTGCGTCAGCTTTGAAGAGCGCCTCACTGAGGTAGCAGGGAACAACGGTGTTTTGGCAAATGTCTATCACTATAATTACCCAAAGAATGATGAGCCAAGCCAATATGACGATTACGCCGAAGAGATAACCCTAAACGGCGAACAAGCACCAGTCCTTCTATATGTACGTGAAGGTAAAATTTATGATCGCCTAGACGAAACCAATGGTTCAGCCGGTATTGAATCCTTCATCGTAAAATATAAAGATTAATCCAAAAAATATTTGCCAAAGAAAAGCGGCCGTTCCGGATGGAGCGACCGCGCTTTTTGTGGTTTTTCTTGGACTAGGCTAATTTGACTGCGCGAGCAGTGATACTTCTCGCGACGGCGGTAAGTCCCGCGTCAGTGCCCGTGGGCTCCAAAGAAACGCCATCAACAACCATCGCCGCGCGGAGATCGGACTTCTCGCCCTCGGTCAAGGCATCGACGCCAAGACAAACCAGACGGCTAAAATCCTCACGTTTCGCAATCTGCGCAAAAACAGCATCACGAAACTTTTCTCTCTGCATCAAGTCGATGGTATTGGCATTGTTCTTTACGTCTGCCATCACCATCACCCCCTTTTATGATTTATTACTCAATGACAGAAGTAATAACATTATTATAGCACACTTTGCCAAAAAAGTCAATTGATTACGCTTTACCAGTAACTATTGCGCTCGTGTTTGCGACGAATTCGGTCCACGCTTTCTTTGCCAAAAGCGTGCGTATAGAATGATTCAAAAACATGCCTATCATAGCTCATGCGGTTCGACATTGCGGGGGTCTGGCGCTGGTTTTGGCTAGTCCAAAAATTGCGTGGCGTAAATGGCCTCGTGCCGTATTTGCGTGCTAAGTCATTCAAGTAATTCAGGTGTTTAATTGCGTCATTATGAGAAGCAGTACGGCGCTCATCAAATTGTTGTAGGCTCCACATGTCATCGCCATATTGATCGCGCAGTTCGGCTTGTGTTGTATATCTGTATTCTAGATGTTCCGCGACGGAGGACCAAAAGCTACCAAGAAGGCTCAAATCTGATTGTTTTGTCTTTTCGTCGGAGGCATTGATTGCGTCTCGTAATGCGCGTGAACGCTCGGTGTAATAATCTCCAGAGCGAGCCTCAATTGCTTCGTCTAGGTGCGATTCACTCGAAAACATAGCGGCCTCAACGTCAGCCTCGTATTCCATTGCTTCTTGTGAACTATTATCGTAATCCATACGCGCCAAATCTTGTTGCAGATAACGCCAGTTATCCGCGTAATCATCTTCCCAACGCTCAAACTCTTTTTTGGACATCTCGCCGCTTTTTTCCTTGATGCTCGCTAGTCGAACGCGAAAAGCATCTTCGGTATCGGCTATATCCATGGCGTGGCCCCTCATAGATTCCTTGCGTTGCGGATCTGCGCGTAATCGTTCGATATATTGTGCGCGGGTAACTCTCTTAATTAGTGTTAAACCTTCGTTAAAAGAATCTTGTTGAACTTCTTGCTCGTTCCCGTATTGTTCAGTTTGTGGGCCGGCAATTAGTATATCCTGCTCTGTTTCCTCTTGTTTGTTTTGCTCGCCTGATCTCGGTTTTCTTTCCATAATTAAAGTATAATACATTTAATGGAAGAAATAATTTTTGTCGATAAACCATCTGGAATGAGTTCTTTTGGCGCCGTTGCGCGCGTTCGTCGCTTACTATCCGAACGCGAAGGGCACAAAGTCAAAGTTGGCCATACTGGCACGCTTGACCCGTTTGCTACCGGACTTCTGATTCTACTAGCCGGCAAAGCGACAAAGAAGGCTCCAGAATTGACCAAGCTCGATAAAGTTTATGAAGCTACAATCCGCCTAGGCGCGACTTCGAGCACTGGTGATCCAGAGGGCGAGATTACTATCGCGAATGAAAAGCCAGAAATCTCGCGCGAAAAAATCATCGAAACTCTCGCGCAGTTTGTTGGCGAAATCGAACAGACTCCACCAGCTTTTTCTGCCATTAAGATTAATGGCCAACGCGCATACAAACTTGCACGCGCGGGAAAAACTGTAGACATGCCAAAACGCAAAGTTACGATTTATGAGCTTGAGTTATTAGAGTATGTCTCGCCATATCTAAAGATCCGCACGCATGTTAGTAGTGGCACATATATCCGCACCCTCGCAGAAGACATTGGGGAAGCGCTCGGCTGTGGTGCATATACGACTGAACTTCGCCGCACAAAAATTGCCGATTACGATATCGCGGAATTGCCACTGTTTGACTTGCCAGAATAATTATCATACAACGCTAACGCCTTATATATCTAAGCTTTTGGTATAATGGATAATATGTTTGACTTGCAGAAGCGACTAGATTCGCTAAAAAGCGAATTTGATATTGTCTGGCAAAAATTATCTATCGACCAAAAACTCGTAGAACTCCAGAATCTCGAAGAAGAAGTTGCTGTACCAGAAATTTGGAATAATCCCGATATTGCACGCGAAAAAACAACAAAAGTTGCAAACCTTCATGACGAACTAGATCCATGGACTTTATTGAAGACGCAGATTAATGATTTGACTGAGCTTATGGAGCTTGGTGACGAAACGCTCTCCGAAGAGTTTTCTGGCCAGCTCGACGCAATGGAAGAAACTCTAAAATCATTACGTCAAGCCTTGCGCTTTACGGGAAAATACGACCACAATGATGCAATTTTACGCATTACGGCAGGCGCCGGCGGGACAGAAGCGATGGATTGGTCGGGCATGCTCGAACGCATGTATTTGCGCTGGGCGGAGCAGCACAAAATTAAGGCGCAAATACTTGATCGCGTAGAAGGCGAAGAAGCTGGCATTAAAACTTCTGTAATTGAGCTTTCCGGCACAAACGTTTATGGCCAACTAAAATCCGAGCATGGTACACATCGCTTGGTGCGCCTTAGCCCATTCAATGCCGACCACTTGCGCCAGACTTCATTTGCTTTAGTTGAAGTGTTGCCAGTTATTAAAGACGATTCCGAAGTGCAGATTGATCCAAAAGACCTTCGTATTGATGTTTATCATTCCGGCGGCCATGGCGGTCAATCAGTTAACACTACGAACTCTGCTGTTCGTATTACGCATATTCCGACCAATACGGTCGTTGCAATCCAGAATGAACGTAGCCAGCTTCAGAACAAAGAAAAAGCCATGGAAATTCTACGCGGCAAACTTCAGCAAATGATGCAGGAGCAAAACGCCGAATCGGTCGACAAACTACGTGCCGGCGAATCCGCTAGTTGGGGACAACAAATTCGTAATTATGTACTACACCCGTATAAGCTCGTCAAAGATACGCGCACGAAATACGAAGAGAATGATACTGATGCGGTTTTGGGTGGAAAAATCGATAATTTCATCTCTGCATACCTGGACAACTAATCTTGCTTATGTTAATATAGCGTCATGATATTACTCGATGACGTCGTCAAGTACTATCCTGGCGATAAAGAGCCAGCGCTTAAGAATGTTTCTTTGCATATCCAGCCAAAGGAATTCGTCTTTCTCGTAGGTAAATCTGGTGCCGGGAAGTCTACATTGATCAAAATGCTCACTCGTGAGGAAGTTCCTACTTCCGGCAAAATCATGGTGGGCGGTATCGATTATGATTATCTCAAACGTCGTCATGTTCCACATCTTCGTCGCCGCATCGGTGTCGTATTTCAGGACTACAAACTTCTGCCAAATCGCACCGTATATGAAAACGTAGCATTCGCGCTAGAAATTGTTGGCGTATCGAACGCTGAAATTCGTCGCACTGTTCCAAAAGTCCTAGACCTAGTTGGCCTCGCAGACAAAGGCCATCGCTTCCCAGAAGATCTTTCTGGTGGTGAGCGCCAGCGTGTCGCAATTGCGCGCTCAATGGCACGTCAGCCAAAGATTCTTATCGCAGATGAGCCTACTGGCAACCTAGACCCAGAAACTGCATGGGGTATCGTTCGCCTGCTTGAAGAGATTAACAACTTCGGCACAACTATTCTTGTTACAACCCATGATGATAAGATAGTTAATCAGCTCAAAAAACGCGTTATCACGATTCGCGACGGTAGAATTATTGGCGATCAAAAGAATAATGGCTATTATGATCTTGATGCAACGCACAGCAAGATCATTAAGCGTCCGCTAGCATCTACGCATCGTGCCGCGCCAACCGCAACAGAAATTCGCAACGCTACTAATTCTAGGCCACAGCATATCATCGTGCCGGATTCTCCAGCCGGACTAGAAGAAAAACCTGTACGCAAGACCGCTCCAAAGAGGAGGTTTATAAACTAGTATGGCAAAAATGACAAAAGCAGAAAAAGAAGAACAAAAGAACACTGCTCGTATTAGTAAGGAACGCTTAAATCGCATCACGAAAACTCGTAAGCATCACCTTCGTACCGGCGTGCGTGTCATGAAATATGGCACAAAGAGCTTCGTACGTAATACGTGGTTGAGTGTCGCCGCTATCGCGATTATGGCCATTACTTTGATTGTTTTGGCTGCAACTTTGGTCGCTACTAGCGCAATGAATACTGCTATAACGATGGTTGAGTCTCAGGTAGATATGTCTATCTACGTAAAGCAGGGCGCAACCAATGAGCAGATCGAAAAAATCACTAGTCGTCTAAAAGAGCTTCACTCTGTAACCGAAGTGAAAGCTACTTCGCCAGAAGAAGCAAATATCGCCTCAATCAAGAAGCTTATAAAAGAAAGCAATATTACCGACAAGTCTTACATTGAGGCTCTCTACGAAGCGCCAAATAAGATTCCTTGGACTATCAATGTTAAGCTTCATAATCTTAACGATACCTCGGAGCTCGAGAATTTCGTCAATATGGACGAATCCATGGTAAATATGCTTGATGCGCGTCCGCCGAGCTATTCTACAAGCCACCGCGAGACAATCGATCGTATCGCCTCTATTATGAACCGCATCGAAATCTTTGGTCTTGGCGCAGCAGGCGTCTTTGCCCTCATCGCAATTCTAGTTGTCTTTAATACAATTCGCATGGCAATCTTCAACCGCAAGGAAGAAATCTACATGATGAATCTTGTTGGCGCCAGCCACTGGTTCATCATGGGGCCATTCGTAGTAGAGGCAAGCCTATACGGTATTGTTGCGGCCTTCATTGCGGGCGCAGCAATCTACGCTACGGTATTCTCCTTGCAGGACAGCGTTGGCAACACCTTGGATCCAACCGTAGAGCTTATGACCAAGTATTGGTACTTTGTGGCGGCAGGATTGCTTGCAGTCGGCATACTAATTGGTGTAATATCTTCATTGTTGGCATCTAGCAAATACATTAAGACCAAAACCAAAGCCGATCGTGTGCGTGCCGTCAAAAAGACGCATAAAAAGAAGCTAGCGAAAGCGAAGAAAGAAGCTGAATAACAGAGAAAAACAGACTTGGCAACCACTTGCCAAGTCTTTTTGCTTATGCTATGGTATAGGTATGAAAGTATGGCGTAACCTATTCTGTCTTGCTGTCGCTATAACTATTATTTTTTCTTGTATACTGCACACCACTGTAGCTGCCGCATACACACAAGACGATTACAATAAAGTCACAAACGAGATCAATAATCTACGTAGTCAGATTAACGAGTATGAAGCTCAGGCTAGCGCGCTCGCTGCTAAGGCAAATACTATCTCAAACCAGATTGCAATCCTACAAAACCAACAGGCTACGCTCAAGACTCAAATTGACCTCAAGCAGGCAGAGCACGACCAGCTAGTTATCGAAATCGAAACTGTCCAAAACCGCATTAATGAAAACTCCGATACGGTTGGCTTTATTATTGCCCAGTTCTACTATAACGATAGTGTTTCTACGATTGAGCGTCTGGCCTCATCCGAAAACTTTTCCACCTTCGTCGACGAAGAGGTAAAACTTACTAGCATCTCTGATACGCTCTCTGACATTATCGAAGAGAACAAAAACCTCAAGGAAGAACTTACCGTCAAAAAGAAAAATGCAGAACTCATTCTTAAGGATTTAAATACCCAGAAGCAGCAACTCGCCGCATCCGAGGCTGAACAAGCCAGACTCCTTGCAGAGACTCGTAGTAGCGAGGCTGAGTACCAGAAGTTAAAGAGTGATGCCAATGGCCAAAAAGCCGAGCTCGAAAAGAAACAGCAAGCTATCTTGGCTGATCTTGCGCGTCAGTATGGCGGCACGGTCACACCTGGCGACCCGGGCAAGGGCGGTTATCCATATAGTGGTGTTTGTCCACAGCAGAAGGATGCTTATTCTGACCGCTGGGGTATGTATATCTGCGAGTGCGTTAGCTATACCGCATGGAAGGTTTACCAGACTTACGGCTATATGCCTTATTGGGGCGGGCGCGGAAACGCAAACCAGTGGCTAAATAACGCTCGTGCGGCCGGCTATCTCGTTACTAGCGAGCCAAGACCAGGCTATGTTGGCATTTCACTTAGCGGTCCTTATGGACACGCGGTCTGGGTAGAATGGGTTAATGGTAATCAAGTACATGTTTCCCAATACAACTGGACCCGTGGCGAATATTCCGAAATGACCGTCAATAAAGGCATGTTTACTTACATTTATTTCGGCAAATAATCTATTCTTTTCAGGTATAAGCATTAGCTTCGTGTTAAAATAGTTCTATGACTAAACGAAGCGAAACTAATAAAACTAGCACACAGAAAAACAAGAATGAGACTAGGGACTTATATTATCGCAGTCCCGCGTCCGAGAAAAAAGTAAACCTTGCAACCTCAATCATTATTAGTTTTATCACCCTAGCAGTCGGCTTCGGTGTTGGTATGAACTGGGAGACGATGCTTGGGAAATTCGCCCCATATTTGGGCGGGAAGAATACCACTGCTTCGGAAGTAGATTTCAGTTCGCTTAATGCTATCTACCAGCGCTTAGTCCAAAACTATGATGGCGCAATCGACAAAGATCAGGTAATTCAAGAAGCAAAGCGCGGTTTAGTCAACGCTGCTGGCGATAAGTATACATACTATATGTCCGCGGAAGAAGCAAAAGAATTCGAAAAGGATTTGAATGGTGATGTTGGCGCTGGCATTGGTGTAGAAATCGGCGAACGCGATGGTTACGTCAAAGTTCTTCGTACGACTCCAGATAACCCAGCTCGTCGTGCTGGCGTGCTTGCTGGCGATATTATTTACAAGGCGGATGGCGAAGACATTTCTGGCCTATCTGTAGAAGATGTCGCAAAGAAGCTTCGCGGTGCCGAAGGGACGAAAGTCGTACTCACCGTCATGCGCGACAACGAAGAAAAAGAATTTGAACTTACTCGCGAAGTGATCAATAACGTTAGCGTATATGCCGAATATCGTGATGATACAGCAATTATTACAATCACTCGCTTTGATCAAGATACTGGCAAGCTTGCACGCGAAAAGGCGCAAGAAGCCCTTGACCGTCACGTAAAGAAAGTCATCGTTGACCTTCGCGGCAATGGCGGTGGCTATGTAAGTGCAGCGAAAGAAGTTGCATCACTTTGGATTGATGGGGATTTGGTCGTAGAGCAGAAGTCCTCTTCTGGTGTTTATAGCGAAAAAACCTATGCAGAACGTGGCAAGGCAATCCTTTCCGGTATGAAGACAGTAGTCCTCGTTAACGGTTCAACTGCGTCCGCATCCGAGATTGTCACTGGCGCACTCAAAGACTACAAGAAAGCAACCATAATTGGCGAAAAGACCTACGGTAAAGGTAGTGTTCAGGCCCTCGAAGAGTTCACTACGGGCGAAATCCTTCGTGTTACGGTCGCGAAGTGGTATACGCCAAAGGGCAAGAATATTAATGGTGAAGGTATCACCCCAGACAAAGAAGTTACTCGTAGCTTTGAGCAGATTAACAAGGAAGAAGATCCGCAGCTCGAAGCGGCACTCGACGAATAATCTGTTAAAATAGGTACATAAGAGGAGGAGAATGGAAGAAAATACCGCCGGCCAGACTGGCCAACCAGAATTTGACGTTTTTCAGTGGGCGAATTCCGTCGATGAAATAAAAAACAACGTATCCGTAGAGCTATTCTTGTTCAACAAGAACTACACTCCGTATAAAGTACGCTACAGTGATGTTTTGATGCAAACCATCAAGTCATTATTCATGCTTGAGGCTGTCGAATATATCATCAAGGAAGCAGATAAAGGCCTAGAATGTCGTGAATATGAGCTTTCTGATGGTGAAGACAAGGTAATTTATCGCATCGAACTCGAGAAGGTAGGTCGCGCCGAAACCTTGATTCATCTTATTGAGCACGAGTACAAGGATATCGCATTCTTTACGGATGACGAGTATGAGTTTAAGCGTATCAAGGGTATTGTTGCAAAGTTTACTTACCCTGGCGAAGACGGCCAAAAGACCTTCTATATCGCAAAGAATCTTGCTGCGAGCTCCGCCCTTAAGGGCAAACTTGGCTGGGAGCTTAATGGCGAAAGCTTTGAGCCGCTTACCGCCGATGTCGCAATTAAGGTGCCAGATGGCAATGAAACCGCAATTGTAGATGGTCAGATTGTAATATTTAACCAATCCAAGTTCGAAAAACTATTCCAGTTTGATTACAAATCTCAGGTTATTTCCGAGCAGAAAGCTAAGGAAATCCAGGAGGCCTACAGCTTGAGCTTCCCAGAAGGCCTCACTTTGAATGCACTACTAGAAGATAAGAAACCGCTCGTAAAGAAACTGCAAAACATCGAAATTGGCGAGATGAAGCAGGATCAACTCCTAGATTATGCCGACGAGATGCAACTCGAGCTCATGACTGACGACCAGGGCAAGATTATTATCATGGACGACAAAGACCTCGGTATGTTTATCAATCTTTTGAGCGAAGATTACTTTGTTTCCCCAGTTAACGGACGCCGTTACGAAATCAAGAGCAAGAAACTTCTAGACGAGCCAGAAGGCGAACCGCCACGCGGTATTGAGGGCTAATATGCTCATCGATTCGCATTGTCATATCCACGACAAACAGTTTTTTGACCTCTCTAAGACCAATGAGGTCTTGGCTCACATGCACGAGAATGGGGTAGAAAAATGCATCGTAATTGGTACAGATCCGCTGGATTCGGCGGCGGCTTGCGATTTTGCGAATCAACACGATGAGGTTTGGTGGACTTTTGGCTATCATCCAAATGATTTTGACGGCGATAAGGCCAAGCTTGCTGCTGATTTGTCTGCCGCCAAGCCAATTTTGACCGACAAAAAGCTCGTTGCTGTAGGGGAAGTGGGCTTAGATTATCATTTTGACGGCTATAATAGGGCTTTTCAGCGTTATTTATTAGAGAATATGCTGCAAATCGCTCAAGATTATAACTTGCCCGTTAGCTTCCATGTGCGGGATGCATTCGAGGATTTTTGGCCAATTTTTAACAATTTTCATCTTCCTACCTCTGTTCTTCACTCATATTCCGACTCTAAGAAGAACATGAATATTGGTCTAGAAAAAGGTCTTTACTTCGGCGTAAACGGCCTTGCGACTTTTGCAGATATCGTTCATCCTCCTCTCGAGAGAATTTTACTAGAAACAGACGCTCCCTTCTTGACACCAAAGCCATTTCGTGGTACAATAAATATGCCAGGCTATGTAAAGAACATAGCCGAATGGGCCGCTGATCATTATCAGCAAGATTTCGCGACAATTTCAAGGGTCACCTCTGGAAATGTCGAGAAAGTCTTCAAAATCTAACTAAAAAGGGAGGATTTATGGACGAGCAAGATAATTCCACATTCCGCATTCCGGTATCTAATCTTGTGCTCGAAGCTCAGAATGCTGCTGTCGAAGAAATGCCAGTCACTCCGGCTACGCCAATTGTGATTGAGCAAGCTTTTCCATATCGCTCAAAAGAAACACAAGAACTCGAACTCTATAACGAGTTGTCTGCCGTATCTGACGAGGTAATAGCATGTCGAAACTCAATCTTAAGCAACATTTACTAGCTCCTCGCGAGACGCCGAACCATAAAGCACGCGTTCAAGCTGTTGAACGAAATCTCATCAATGCCGAATCTGCGCTTGGTCGTACGGTTTTTGGCAATATTCAACCTGGCCATTCTCGCGAATTCTTCTGTCTAAAGAAGAATGTTTGGATCTGGTATGAAGATGGCGTTACTATTCGCTACGAGGTTCGCAAAAATGGCGTTTATAAGAAAGTTGGCGAAGAGGAATACTACAAAAAGATAGAAGGCGCCGAGCTTACAAACTTCAAAAATGCTACTAAAGCCTATCTGAAGTTAATCAAACAAAGCATTTATCAATAAAACTATCGCTCGCAAAAGGGCGATAGTTTTTTGTGCTTATGCTAAAATATCTCTATGTTTAAGTATCTTCGCGCTTTGCGTACTAATGAGAATATTCTTGTTGCGGCTGACGTCTTACTAAGTAGTAAATCGTCTTTCATGAATGTCTTTTTAATGGGCTTTATGATCAACATTTCCGCCTCAAGCTCACCAGTAAGCTTCGTGGTGTATTGTATAATTCGCTATACGCTGATGGCTTGTTTTGCAGTATTGTTCCTGCCATTCTATCGAAAACATACCGTCGCGGCTTGGCGTATGAGTATGTTGTTTTCCATTCTAGAGATCGTCAGTGTGGTATTTCTTGATGCAAAAGCCGTCTATTTCCCATACATCATCGCAATTTTCAACGCAGCAGACTCGTCGTTTTATTGGCGTCCAAAAATGCACTTTGATGTTACGGAAGTGCCGGATTCGCGCCGACTCGCATTCAAAGGGCGTACTTCTATCCTTACGGAAATCGTAAAGATTGTCATGCCACTAGTTCTCGGCTTTCTAATTGGCAATAGTAGCTATACGCGCGTCGCATTAATAATTTTGGGCATTTCTCTCATGCAGCTGCTGCTGTCGCTTTGCTTTAGGCCGACAAAGAAGCATACGGGGCCGGTAAGTGGGCATAAGGCGTCGCAAATGTATGACATTATTATGAAACATGAATCAATGCGAAAACTATTTGCGATTCAATTAGTTCGCGGATTTGTGATTTGTAGCTCCGCATACCTGGTCATATCGCAAATATGTTTGTATCGCAGTACGGATTCGAGCATGGATGTAGGTTTCTTTACATCGTTATCGTCAGTTATTGCTATTATTACGGTCTTTATATATAGAAAAATCCGTCAGACGTCGCACCAAAAAGCGTTCCTGGCTGCATTTATTCCAGCAATAATTCTTCTTCCAGCTTCCATGATTCTGATACCAAATAATCCAGTTTTATCTATTGCGCTATATGTATTCATGCAGAGCATAGTAAATGGTTTATATGACGGTACCGTAACGCAAACGCGTTTGCAGGGGCTGCTCAGTACGCATCTAAAGGATGATTCATATCGCATAGAATTAGAGTGTCTGAGTGAGATCGCGCTTTCGGTGGGGCGCGTAGTGGGGCTTACGATTCTGCTGTTTATTCTTATTTTTGGCGATGGTCAACAAATACTATGGCTTGCCCTCGTGGAATCACTATTCATTATTCCGTGGCTCACGATGATTCTACCGAAGAAACATCACTATAACTGATATAATAAAGGCATGATTTATCTAGACCATGCAGCCGCCACTCCGGTTTCGGAAAAGGCATTAAAGGCAATGTTGCCATATTTTTCTGAGCAATTTTACAATCCGTCTGCCGCATATTTGCCGGCGGTCGAGGTTCGCCATACCTACGAAAATGCCAAGGATGAAATTGCGCACGTAATCGGCGCAAAGGGCGCAGATCTAGTGATGACGTCCGGGGCTACAGAGTCGATTAATTTGGCGTTTTCTTTAATTCCGACTGACTCCGAGGCGGAAGTTCTGATATCTGCTGTCGAACACGCCGCAGTGCTAGAAAACGCCAAGCGCGCGGGAAATTATCAAATCATTAACGTTGATAATAATGGCCGCATCTTAATTAGGGACCTAAAAGAAAAACTTTCGCCAAAGACGCAGTTTATCTCAATCTGTCTTGCTAGTTCGGAACTTGGTACAATTCAGCCAATCTCCGAGGTGGCCGCTATTGTCCATGAAGAGCGCACGCGTCGCGCGATTGCTGGCGAAGATACTCCGCTGTATTTCCATTGTGATGCATCGCAGGGGCTTGGCGTAATGGAAGTAAAACTCAATCGTCTGGGCGTAGATTTACTAACAATTAATGCGGCAAAAGTCTATGGGCCGAAGGGAATTGGCGCTCTCTATGTTGGGCATAATGTAAGGCTTCAGCCACTCACGGTTGGTGGTGGTCAAGAAATGGGCCTTCGTAGTGGCACAGAAAACGTTCCGGCGGTCATTGGTTTTGCGGCCGCAATTACCGAGGCAGAGAAGCATATTAATTCCGAACGTAAGCGTTTGATGGAATTAAAAGTAAAGCTACATCGCCTACTCGAGGATCTTCCAAACATTAAGTACCTCGGTAATATCAAGACGCAGCTCGCAGGTTTTATGCCGATTTGTCTTCCGGGATTGGATGCGGAGCGTATCATCTTCGCACTTGAAGATCGTGGCATTTGTATTTCTACTGGTGCTGCTTGTGCCGCAAGTAAAGGCGTAAAATCGCCAACGCTGCGTGCAATTGGCCTCACTGATGAAGAAATTGCGGGTTCATTGCGTATTACTATGGGCAAGCTAAATAGCGAAGACGATATCGTAGAATTCAGCAAAAACCTGCATGAAGTCGTTGAAGCAGAATTAAAGCGCCTAGGTTAATCTACCAACATTTACTATTGTAAACATTACAGAAGCTTCCGCCACCAAATCCCTTATTTCTGATGTTGTCCATGAATTTTTCTGGGTTCTGGTTTTCGCGGATGTTTTTCATATTTTCGTCGGTGACAGGCGCGGAGCCTTCTCCGTCTTCGGTATCTCCACCGCTAGACTGCTCGATATAGTTCATATATGCTACGGTCTGAGAGCGCTTATTTGAGATGCGCGTGTCTGCTGAATGCGCCTTTTTGTCTTTACTTTCTTCTGGATCATTTTTATTTGCGCAATTATTTTCGTATAGGACGGATTGAGCGGAATTATACATGACAAGGGCTTCTTCGTAATTCCTATCGTCCACTAACTGATCGCCTTGTTTTTCAATGCTTAGAGACAAATTGACGTAAATCTGACAAAGAATTTCTTTTGGTGGGTTGTTTTTTAATGCGTCATGGAAGCTCTCCTCGGCTTCTTTGTATTGTTCGCGTTTTAGGTTAATTGTGCCGGCATCAAAATAGGCAACGTATGGCGCAATCATGTTTGCAACTTTTTGCTCGTCGGTCAAAAACTTGGCAGTATTATAGTTTTGGTTTTCATATGACAAACTGTACACGATATTAAAGAATGTCGTGCGAAGGAAGAACAAGCTAATCAAAATTAGAAGGAATGTAGGCAAAAATATGATTTTTAATAATCGTTTTCTGCGCAGCTTTCGGATATGATCTTGATCGACGAGATTCGGATTTAGATCAAGCATGTTTTATCTCCCTTTCTTTTAATACGCGTACCAATATATCTTTGAAGTCGACTATGAGCAGAATAAGTATGATGCTGGAGAATATCCAATACAAATCTGTCGCTCCCGCATACGCTACATCATCTTCATAGACGATGCTCTCGCTAATCTCATCAATGAGCTCTTTTGGAATACTCCCCCCACTAGTTCGGTTATAATAGTCTACTTTCAGCGTGTCTGCGATAGACTTCAGATTATCCTCGTTTATTTTTGATATTATGCAACCCTCAAAGTCACTAATACATTTTTCTTCTTTTTGAGGCTCCTCGCTCTCTATGGCGCTATTTGTCATAGTGTTTTCGTCCATTGTTGCACCTTTTGTGGTCCCGTAGCCAAATACGGCACCGCCGGACGCTGCGCTCTTGATGGATACAATTGAGGATAGAGGGCGATCATTTGTATCTTCGCCGTCAGAGAAGAAGAATAAAATGCTTGTCCGCTCTGGGTTACTTCGATTATATTTTGCAATGCGTTCGTTTGCGTACTCAATCAATTCGTCCAAATTCGTGCCAGCACTATACATGTAATTGCGTGACTTGATACCGTAAATTGATGATTCTAGCATGTCGGCATTCGATGAAACAGGCATCGCCGTAAAAATACTATTGTCTTCAACTATGATTGAATAGCGCGAACCGCCAAAGTTTTTGGCAAGTTCTTTAATATCTTCGCGCACTTGTTCGTAGCGTTTTTTATAACCGCCGCCAATGTCTTTTGCGGACATGCTAGCCGTTGAATCGACAACAAAGAATAGATTAAGATTATTTGCCTGTTTGACATTTATGCCGCCCGTAAGCATTGGGCGGAGCAATATTAGGCCCATCATAATGCCAATAGATACGCGTATAAAGTTTTTCTTTCTGCGCCATTTTTTGAAGAATATGCACGCAATGAGTAGGCCTGCACAAGCCGCCAAAATGACAACTACAATAGGCAATGGCACAATTGGTTCAACTCTCATTATAGTTTTAGCCTCCAGATAATAAACATAAATAACAGTAACGAAACTGCTGCGATAATGGCAGGAACTTTTGGTATATCTCTACGCACAACTTGGCCAGCACCCTCAAAAATTGCTGACTCCTGTTGTGAAATCTGCTCTGCGATTTCTTCGATGGAATACTTTGAGCCGGCGAATAAGTAGTATGAACCACCAGTCATCAATACGGCTTCACGGAACTCTTTGCCACTTGCTGATTCTGCCTGGCCTTCATAGTTCGTCATAGACATAGCTTCACCAGTGTTTAGACCGTAAACCGTGATATCGTAGCTGCGTGCATAGGCTGCCGCCTGCTTAATGTTTACTTCTTGCGACCTATTAGCATAATTATCCGTCGCGATAACAATCGAACGAGAACGCTCTGCCTCGCCAAGGCGATCAAAAGCTTCGACGCACCCGACCAGGCCTGGGCCTATCTCAGAACTGGAATGTTGCTTGCTGACGGCGGCGCCCCATAACGCACTGCCATATTTATCAAAATTGTCTTTCAGATCCTGTAGTACCTCGGAAACTGCAAGGTAATCATCGCTAAGCGGGGATAGTGTAACGTAAATACCATCAAAGATGGTAACGCCAAAGCGTTCGCCCTGCATCCTCTCTACGAGATTTTTGTAGTAATCGAGAAGCTCATTGATGTTGTTGGACATCGAACCGCTTACGTCAAGACAAAGCATGATATCGCGGTTCTTCTGATCAGAATGTGTTTCCTCTACAGAAACTGGACGTGATGTGACTACTGTGATGCTAGACATGCTGACGACGAATAATGCTGTGGCCAAACAGAGCAGCATATTGTAATGTTTCTTGGCGGCCTTGTATTCTGGCAATTCGCGAATGGTTTTCGTGTGTGCAATCAATGACGAATTGTCATGTTTTGGTTTGCGTAACTTTTTTTTGCGAAAACGTAAAATCGTGGCTATCGAAATTGCAATTACTGCAACCAGCGGTAAGACGAATAGCCAATTATATCTCATTGCATCCATCACATATCCTCCACGAGCTTACGCGCTTTCTCTGCGGCCGTTTTTACTGAACCTTTTTCTAGGGTATCGAATTCGTCTGGATATAGGTTTTCAATCGTTTCGATAAGTTTCGTATAATTTGAACGCTTAAGATCCCTGAGCGACATTACTTCTGCATGGAATCCAACCGCTTCACAATAGAACAAGCGTACAATCAAGCTAAAGTGCTGATGTGCGACGGATGCTTTGATTTTGTGGTCGTTATAATTACGTTCAGCCTGGTCGATGAGCCCAAGGTATTTTTGCTTTAAGGCATTCAAATCGACAATCTTTGGCTGCTGGATCTTTAATGTTGATAGGCTCTTTAATGTTTTCTTTCGCGTGATGAAGAAAATTAGAAAAACTAGGCCAGCGGCAAGCAGGGCGAATAAAATACCGACCATCGTCCAGCCGAAGCTGTAATAAATCGGGCCATACATAAGTTTACTAACGTCGGACACGTTTTTGCTCCTCTAACATTTTGAAAATCATTGGAATTGCTTTTTCACTACCAGGAACTGTCGTACTGACAACACCGAAACGATGCAGGCCTTTTTGGATTTTTTCGGTCAAAGATTTACGGTATTCTTCTTCGGCCGCGGCAATCTTTTTGTTTGCGCGGAAATAATGCGGTAAGCGAACATGGTCGTTCATATCATTTACGTCCTTGTCTAATAGAGACTTGTTCGTTAAAGGCGAATCTTCGACAAGAATATACATCTGCTCGTGGCGTGCATTTAGGCGGCGCACGAGATTTCTGTCTAGTGTCGCTGCGCTATTTGGGTCCGTAATAACAATAAGGAACATTCTTTCGCGAAAAGACTTCGAGATATAGGTCAGCACAGAGTTGATGTCACTTTCGGCGCCATCAGCTTGAACGGAGTGGCTATATTTTTTGAGGAAGTTCTCAATGTATGGCGTATCTTCTTTCATTGCATAACGTTTGTTGCCATTCTTGTCACCATATACCATGCCGACCAAATCGCCATGCTTCTGTGCAATGTATGCAATTACACCAGCGCAAAATGCTGCTACTTCTACTTTGCTCTCGCCACTTGGCGCTAGAGCCGCCATCGTATTTCCGCTGTCGGCAACGATCATAATATTGTGCTTGCGAATCGCGATATAGCGGCGAATCATAATTGTGCGCGAACGCGCTGTTGCTTTCCAGTCGATATCTTTTACGTCATCGCCGTAGTTGTATTCGCGCAAGTCATCAAAATCCATACTACGACCTTTAAATACGGAGCCGTAATTGCCAGAAAGAACATTTCTTACGCGCCTTTGCGCGTAGATGTCCATTTTCTTGCGAACTTTAACTAGATAACTCGGCATTTTTCTTTTCGATTATTAAACTATGGTGTTTGAATTTTATTAAAGATTGCGTCGATAATTGCTTCTGGATGGACTTCGTCTGCGGCGGCTTCGAAGTTTAGAATAATGCGGTGACGAAGTGCTGCATAGCGAAGACGTTTGACGTCGTCTGGTGTGACGTATGCGCGGCCGTCGATCAATGCGAGAGCTTGCGATACCTGCATCAAGGCGATTGCGCCACGTGGGGAAACGCCATATTCTACGTAACGGGCCAAGCTTGCATCGATTAACTCGCGTGGGTTGCGGGATGCGGTTGTAATGTTGACGATGTAGTTCTTAATCGAATCGTCAACTGCGACTTTCTTTGCAAGCGTCTGAAGTTTCTTAACTTCTTCGATAGAAATCTTCTCACTATCAGAAAGTGGAGAAGTGGTCTGTCCGGAAAGAATGTAATTAAGAATCTGCATTTCTTCATCGCGGGAAGGATAGCTAACGATTTCCTTTAGAAGGAAATGGTCTAGCTGAGCTTCTGGAAGTTCATAGGTACCTTCCTGCTCGATTGGGTTCTGGGTCGCCAAAACGATGAATGGTTCTGGCATCTTGTACAAAACACCACCAACTGTGACTTGATGTTCCTGCATTGCCTCAAGCATAGCGGACTGTGTCTTGGCGCTGGAGCGGTTAATCTCATCTAGGAGTACGAAGTTGGCATGAACCGGGCCTACTTTCGTATCAAAATCGCCAGAGTTGTAGTTGTAAATCTGTGTACCAATAATATCGCTTGGGAGCAAATCAGGCGTACATTGGATACGGCTAAAGCTACCATTTGCAGCTTCTGCAAGTGTCTTTGCGGCCAAAGTTTTTGCAAGACCCGGGACGGATTCAAGCAATACGTGACCACCGGCAATCAGGGCCACAATCATAGATAAACGTAGCTCGTCTTGGCCTACAACTTTTCTTGCGTAAGCTTTGCTTAGTTTGTCGATAATAACACGGGCTTCGCCGGCTTCTGACTCGGTCAGTTTGTTAGGGTTGGTATTTTCGGTTGGGTTCATTTTGTGCTCCTTTATGCCCAATACAGGCTAATATTATTTGCCATACTTATTTTTTGTTCTTCGCTATAGGTATCTGGTTGATCGAAATAATGGTCGTCATCGAAGAAGGTATTTGGCAGGATGTCCATGTAGGTGCATCCGCTAGTTTCAATTTGGAATTTATCTGAAATTTGCGAAGTGATATTTCCGGCCGCACCGGAGACGCTCATTGGGCTGTAAGCTTTCAGCATATTGAGCGCAACTTGAATCTGGAAAGATTCCTTCAGGACGTCTGCGAATAGAAGGATCTTGCGACTATTAAACGCGGCGAGATCAAAGTTTGGATTTGGGTCACGTTCTGCGTTGATTCTCGAGAATGCCTCGCGCTTGCGCTCCTCGATGATGCTCATGAAGTCGCTATTAATGAAGTCGTATTCCGATTGGGATATTTCTGGATTTAGCACGAATTCACCCTTTGAGGTGATTGCGCCAAGGTTGCGCGTAATATCGTAAGGGTCGGCAATTTCAGAATACTGCAAGATATAGATGTAGGCATGGAGATGTGCTGCTAATTCAATGCAGGCAAGGAGGGAACTCTTCTTGAGGCAGAAAATAATACAGTCGGAGTTTTTGAAATCAGTCAGTTTTGGCGCAAGCTGGTCACCCAAAGCTTGTCGGTTCGGATAGAACATCCCACCTCCATGAAAGTTAATACTACATCTATTTTAGCATAAACAAAATCAGTTTTATTATCTTGATTTTTCCATAATTGGTTATACTATCGCATCGATGCCATACCGCAGTCATGCCCCTCCAACGCTTGCGACGCCTGTCGTCGCAGGGTCGCCGCGCTCGTCCTCGTCGTAACTGCGGATGTGGAGAGCCATGACCGCAATGTGGTGTCAATCTGATGATATAGATATGTCGCAACCATGCTACGGTTACGTTGCGGCTGGTTCTTCGCGGCCTTCGCAGCTACGGCGAGAAAGAGCAAACGGCCCCGCAACGACGGGCGCCGTACGCGTCCGCGGAGAATAGCCACGACGTAGCTGCGGCATAGCCGCGATGCGCCTTTGATGTTATAATATAGCCAATGAAAGTATTCTTAGGCATGTCTGGTGGCGTTGATTCGGCTGTCTCGGCCTATCTTTTGCAGCAGCAGGGTCACGAGGTCGTCGGCGTCTATATGAAGAACTGGAGTAAGAATCTCCCAGGCATGAAATGCCCATGGGCGGAAGATCTCGCAGACGCAAAACGCGTAGCCGTCAAGCTTGGCATCGATTTTCGCGTTTTTGATTTCGAAAAAGAATACAAGCAAAAAGTTGTCGACTATATGCTCGAGGAATACCAAAAGGGGAATACACCGAACCCCGACATCATGTGTAACCAAGAGATTAAGTTTAAATTATTTGCTGATACCGCATTCGAGCAAGGCGCAGAAGCAATTGCGACTGGTCATTATGCGCGCACGGACGGCAAAGCCCTACTTCGCGCAAAGGACGACAATAAAGATCAGACCTACTTCCTCTATCGCATTTCGGAAAATATTATTCCAAAAGTAATCTTTCCAGTTGGCGACATGGAAAAGCCTGCCGTCAAAGCCCTTGCGGCCGAGATTGGGCTAAGCGTGGCACATAAGCCGGAATCGATGGGTGTCTGTTTTGTCGGCGACGCAAATATGCGCGATTTTCTCGCGGAATTTATCGAAACGAAGCCGGGCGACATTATCGATACCGATACTGGTGAAAAGCTCGGCGTGCATGATGGGGCGATTTTCTATACGCTTGGTCAGCGTCATGGCTTAAATATTGGTGTGGGTCTGCCTCACTATGTCGTCAAAAAAGACATGGAAAAGAATATTGTCTATGTTTCACAGAACCTCAATTCCCTAAAGTTGTGGACGAACCAAGTCAAGCTAAAAGACGTAATCTTGCGCCATGGCGATGACGGCCGCCATATTCAGGCACGTATTCGTCATCGTGCTCCACTTGTTGATGCAGATTACCAGGATGGCGTACTGACTTTTGCTGACGAACAAAAATCTCTTACTCCGGGGCAATCAATCGTCTTTTATCGTGGCGAAATTTGCCTTGGTGGCGGAATTATTGAGGCATGAAAAACGCCGCCCCGTGGGGCGGCCAGGAAGTCGGCGGATACTTTCACTGCGCATAGGTCTTCAGCCAGGCTTTGATGGCCTTTTTGCTCGAGGATCTACGGTCTCTGGTGTAGCTGAGCATAATCTTGCCGCTCTTGCGTACACCTTTCACGACTGCAGTGAATTGATACTTGCCATTCCGGTAAGTGTGCTTGCAGGTTGCAGCGCCATTCTTGTAGCCATTCTTGTCGGTGACGGTCCAGCCCATCTTTCTTGCGTATTTTGCAAGCGCATCGGCTGCGATATTGACCTTGTCTTCCAACACGGCTCTCTTGCCGGCACCAGACGCGTACCTTTTTAGCGAGGCTTTTATCCCTGCCAGTACGTAGTTCTTGCCGCCGATGTTGTACTTGGTGGCGATGGAAGAACCTTTCTTCTGCGTCGTCTGGGTGACGTTGAAGATGTAGTTCTTTCCGTTGAAGAGCCGGATTGTAGTCACGATCTTGCTTGGAGTCTGAGACTTCGTCTTGACATCGGCAGACCAGCCATAATATTCGCCAGCGTCAACCAGGGCCTGAGTATCCTTGGTGGATCTCTTCATGGCGGCACTGTTGTTGTTGGTTGCGGCAAAGGCGGGTGTCGAAAACACACCAAGCATCATGACAACGGTTAGCAACATTACGAGTGTCCTTGTGGTTTTCTTCATATGAACCACTCCTTCCTATTAGAGAACGCGGGGACAATTCCCCCGAAGAAACATAACCCCAAATGGTTATCACTTCATTATAGCACAAATATGCTCAAAAGTCAAGTATAACGCTAGCGTTTTCCGTATCTGTAAGATTATTGTATAATAACCTAATGAATGCAAGTGAAGTACGTCAAAAATATTTAGACTTTATGAAGTCTAAGGGTCACGTGGTGATTGAGCCAGCGCCACTTGTCCTGGAAAACGATCCGACGACATTATTTACTGGTTCTGGCATGCAGCCACTTTTGCCATATCTTCTTGGCCAACCACACAAGGAAGGTAAGCGTCTGACCGACTCTCAACCATGCCTTCGCCTCCAAGATATTGAAGATGTTGGCGACCCACGCCACACTACCGTTTTCGAGATGCTTGGTAACTGGTCTCTCGGCGACTATTTCAAGGAAGAGCAGATTCGCAACTTCTTCACTTTCCTAACCAAGGAAGTTGGCCTCGACCCGAACAAAATTTACGTTACCTGTTTTATTGGTAGCGAAAAATACGGCATCCCTCGCGATGACGAGGCTGCGCATATCTGGCAGGAAGTTTTCAAAGAAGCTGGCATTGAAGCCGAAATCGCCGAAATCGACACCGCAGAAAATGGTGACAAGCGCGGCATCAAGGGCAAAGAACGCATCTTCTTCTATAACGACAAGGAAAACTGGTGGTCTCGCGGTGGTGGTATCGAAACTACTCCAATCGGCGACCCATGTGGTCCAGACTCCGAGGTCTTCTATGACTTTGGCGAGGAACATCAGGATGAACAAAAATATGGCAAGGCTCATCCAGCATCCGATGGCGCCCGCTTTATGGAAATTGGTAATCAGGTCTTTATGCAGTATCGCCGCCTAGAGGACGGTAGCTTTGAAGAGCTCGAAAACAAAAACGTCGACTTCGGCGCAGGCCTCGAGCGCATCACTGCCGCATCTATGGATTCTTATGACGTATTCAAAATTTCACTTCTAAAGCCAATCGTAGACAAACTTGTCGAACTTTCCGGCAAGAGCTACGAGGCAAATACCGCCGAGATGCGCGTTATTGCGGACCATCTCCGTGGCGCTTATCTTCTTACCGCACAAGGCCTCAAGCCTTCCAACAAACAACAGGGTTATGCGCTCCGTCGTCTTATTCGCCGCGCTATTCTTAAGGCCCTTAATCTCGGCATCGAGCAAGATTTCCTCGCCGAGGTACTTCCGCTCATTGCCGATAACTATAAAGATCTTCCAGATAGTATTCTTACTACGCGTGAAGATGTTCTTGATGTTCTCAGTCACGAAGAGCAGGCATTCCGCAAGACGCTACGCCGTGGCATGAAAGAACTCTCCCGCTTCCAGAAAGATGGCCTCACTGGCAAAGAGCTCTTTATGCTTCAGGATACTTACGGCTTCCCAATGGAGCTTTCCGTCGAGGAAGCATATCGTCAAGATATCCCACTTACCGAAAACTGGCGTGCAGAATTTGATGCAGCCCTCGAAGAGCAGCGTGAACGTTCTAAGACTGCAAGTAAAGGCATGTTTAAGGGCGGCCTCGAAGATCATGGCGAGCAAACCACGAAGTATCATACGGCAACCCACTTGCTTCTCGCTGCTTTACAGAAGTTAATTGATCCAGAAATCGGCCAGCAGGGTTCCAATATTACTGCCGAGCGCCTGCGCTTTGACTTTAACCTCGACCGCAAGCTAACTCCAGAAGAAAAACAGCAGGTCGAAGACCAAGTTAACGAATGGATTAGGGCAGATCTTAAGGTTGTTCATGATGAATATGATAAGGCCTATGCGCGCGATACGCTTAAGGCTCATGGTCAGTTCTGGGATAAGTATCCAGAAAAGCTTACTGTCTACACAATTGGCGACTTCGACAACCCGGTTTCTCGCGAAGTTTGTGGCGGCCCTCACGTCGAACACACTGGCGTAATTGGCCACTTCAAGATTAAGAAGGAAGAATCCAGCTCCGCTGGCGTCCGTCGCATCAAAGCTATCGTAGAATAGAAACATAATATCTCCCCGTAGCGGGAGATATTTTTTATGGGTAGGTGTTATAATAAAACCATGAGCATATTTTCGCGCAAAAAGAGTTACAAGCCAGAGTCCGAAAAAGAGAAGAAAAAGACTAAAGATCCAGACGATTATCTTTTGGCGCTAGATATTGGTACAGAATACGTCAAAGCCTTGATTGCAAAGAAGAGCAAAGGCGATATCAAAATCGTTGGCGTTGGTAAGGCACATGAGGCTGCCACCAACATGTCTTCTGGTGCAATTGCAGATATTCAAGGCGTCGCAAAAACTTGCGAAGAAGCTCTTGTGAAGGCCGAAGAAATGGCCGGCGTCCGCGCGAAAGAAGTTGTAGTTGGTATTGCTGGCGAGCTCATTAAAGGCAACACGGCCTCGATTAAATACCGTCGCGCAGAATCGGATAAAGCTATTACCGACGACGAAATGTCCAAGATTATTAAGAAAGTTCAGCAAAAAGCTGGCGAGCGCGCCCGCAGGGAAGTAGCACTGGAGACGAATAATCCAGACGTCGAAGTTCGCCTGATTAATTCCGCGCTTGTTTCATTGCAGATTGATGGCCACAAAGTTACAAATCCAATCGGTTTTAAGGGCACAGAAGTCACTGTCCAAATCTATACGGCTTTTGCACCACTCGTGCATATTTCTGCAATCGAGCGCGTCTGCGACGAGCTTCAACTCGACCTAGTAACCGTTGCCGTTGAGCCATTTGCTGTATGCCGCGCCTGTCTCGGCGATGATATCGAATCTACTTTCTCTGGCATCGTTATGGACATTGGTGGCGGAACCACGGATATTGCAATCGTTGACGATGGCGGCGTAGAGGGCACGAAGATGTTCTCGATTGGTGGCCGCAGCTTTACGCACCAGATTTCCGAAAAACTCGGTCTTAGCTTCGAAGATGCGGAAAAACTAAAACTCCTTGCCGACAGTCCAGACATGAAGCCAGAAATCCGCAAGCGTTTCGATCAGGCAATCGCGCGCAACCTAGACGTCTGGCAAGCAGGCGTAGAACTTGCAATAGAAGAATTTGAGCATGTCGAGAGTCTTCCTGGTCAGATTCTATTATGTGGCGGCGGCGCTAGCCTCTCCCAAATTCCAGAGATTCTCGCCACTGGCAACTGGTATAAGGAACTTCCATTTTCGCGTAGGCCAATCGTAAGCCTTATCGAGCCGGATGATATTCCAGGCATTATTAACGCTACGGATAGGGAATTGGACCATACTTTTGTTACCGCTATGGGTCTACTTCGCGTTGGCATAGATACGCTAATTGGCACCGACAATTCCGGCCTCCGCGCAAAAATCGCACGCCTACTAAAAAATTAAAAAATAGCGCTCTGAGTTTTTCTCTAGAGCGCTTTTTTGACTTCCGTAAATTCGCCTTCTGGTAGGCCACTAAGCTCGTATGGTCCAAATTTATATCTATGCAGTGAGACAACCTTGTATCCTAGCGCTTCAAAAGTGCGGCGGATTTGTCTGTTTCTGCCTTCGGAAATTGAGACGTCCCATTTCTTTCTGCTTTCACCAATCTTAGATAGTCCCATTTGGCTTCTACCATCTGGTAGCTGAATGCCAAAATCTGCAATCATTTGTTGGTGTAGTGGCTCTAAATCTCGATCAATTTCAACGGTGTATAACTTAGTCTTAGAAAACTTTGGATGAGTCATCTGAAAAGCAAAGTCGCCATCGTTGGTAAGTAAAATCAATCCAGACGAATCTTTATCTAGGCGTCCAACTGTTTTTAAGACTTGATACTTTTTTGGCAATAAATCGTATAGAGTCGGAGTATCGCCCTGTTTCTTGCGGCTACAAACGTAACCGACCGGCTTATGTAAGGCCAAGTAGACAGGTTCTTGTTCTAGAATGTTTCTACCATCAACGGTAATCGTGTCGCCTTCATGTGCGCGCATGCCGATTTCGGCTTTTTTGTCATTTATCTTTACGCGACCAGCTGCAATTAGCTCATCGGCTTCGCGTCGCGAGACGCCAAAATTAGTCGCGATATATTTGTTTAAACGGATTTCGTTATTGGTCATGCTTGATATCTGCGTTTATCTCGGTTGGAGTACTAGGCGCAATATTTGGATTGGTGGCAATATTCGGGCTTGCTGCGCTTTGCATTGCGGCAAGAACTTCTTTTGGCGTGTTGTCGACTTCTCGTTTTGGTGCCAACTTGGCTGGATCTGGTTTTACGTCAATCTTGCTGGCCTCGAGCGTAATTTCGTCGTCGGCAAGTTCTGCCATCATTGCACGCTGCATCGCTGACATTTTACCTTTTTGTTGCATGTCGCCCGCCAATTCTGTCTCTAGCTGAGTTATATAGGCTGGTTGAATAACCTGTACTGGTTCTTCTTGTGGCTGTTGCTGTGGCTGCTGCTGGCCCTTTTGAGTTTGCAGAATAGTTGCCTGAGCGGCCCTCTTTACAACGGTATCATTTACGCGCAAGTTTTTGTGCGGTGCTGCTGGGGTCAAAGCTGCAGCCTGAGCACGTGCGGCTTGCTGCTGAGCAAGTGCCTGCTGTTGAGATATAGCTTGTTGTTGCGCGAGCTGCTGGGCCTGTTGCTGTGCTATTTGTGCCGCGGCGACTTGGTCGTATTGAGTTCTACGCGCTTCTTCTGCCTGGAGCTGCTGTAATTGGATTGCGGCTGCACGCGGATCCATACTTTGCATGGTTTGTTGCTGTGCTTGCTGCTGTTGTAAATAATACATCTGCGGCGCCTGAACTTGAGCTGCCTGCATCTGCGCCATTACGGTCTGAGCTGGATTGATGAATGATTCTTGCTGATATCCTTGTGCGTAAATATTCTGCGCATAGCCAGCGGGGACGGTCTGTTGATACTGCTGTGGTTGCGGTATTGGCTGTGGCGCCGGTTGTGGCTGTGCGCCCATTTGTGGTACAGCGACGGGCATCGGAATCTGTTCGCTTGCCTGCGTTGCATTTTGCACAGTCATTCTTACATTGGCATCATTGACGTGCTTTGCAGTATTGGTATTAATCTGCGTCGGCTCTGCGTCAGTATCACCTAGTAGCTCAGACATGCGTTTCTGCATATCTTCGCGCTTCTGTTCCATGACAATATCATGAATCGGCTGAATCACGCGTTCGCCGTGATCGCTAGAAGTTGTTTGGGCCCTCTGTTGCTCGGTGACCTGTGGCGCTTTGTCTGTGTCTATAAACATGCTGGCACCTTCGGAACCGGGCGCATCCAAACTGGCCTGTTGGCTACCTTCTTTAAACTGTTCAGGCGGCGCCACGGCCATATTTTGTGCTTCAATAATAGCTTTGGCTAGGAGTTGTGCTTGAGCTTCCGCAATTTGCTTGGCATCAGAAGTATTAGCCGGTGCTGCTGGACTCGGCGGCATCGGCACTTGCCCATTTGGTGGCACATTAGTGGCTTCTGATGGTGATGGTGGCATTTTGCGGTAATACAAAAATTAATAAATTATTGGAAATCAGCTGGTGGAATCTGGTCAGGACTCGTCATTGGTGCTGGTTCTGGTGGCGCAATCGGCGCTGGGCCAACTGGAGTTGGAGCAATTGGCGCTGGCGCTGGGGCCGGTGCTGGAGCCGGAGCTGGCGCTGGGGCCGGTGCTGGAGTGACCGGAGCGACTGGTGCGGCCGGTGCTGGCGCAGGATTATCTACAGGCAATTCTGTTGGAGAATCTGGGATAATCTGGCTAGTTGTTGGTGCCGGAATATTGGAATTGGTTGGCTCAATCGTAGTGGTTGGAGTCGTTTCTACGGCATTAAGTTCTGTAGTATCAGGAAGCGGCGCTTCTGCTGGCTGCTGCTCTTTAATTGCGGCTTCTACTGCAGGCATAGCGGCGGCAGTATCCATATTTGCCTGAGCATTCGAATTTGGCGCATCGCCAAGAACTTCGTGGACTGTCGCGATGACGTCCTCAATGCCAACCTGGGACTTTACTAGATAGCGCTCTGCGCCTAGGGCTTCGCCACGTTGACGCTGTTCGTCACTAGAAAGTGCCGTCATCATAATTACTTTAATCTTGCTTGTCTCAGGCTGAGAACGAAGGATATCGAGCATATCGAAGCCAGAAATTTTTGGCATCATCACATCTGCAATGATGAGCTCCGGCTTGTACTGCACGGCCAACGCGAGTGCTTCCTCGCCGTCGCCTGCAGAGATGATATCGTAGCCTTCGGCGACCAACCTAATGCTATATATTTCTCGCAAGGACTTATCGTCCTCGACTAACATAATCCTAGTCATACTACTTATGATTATATTCTATTTCGAAGCAAAAATCTATAAAAACGGCAAAAGATTTAAGGCATTAGCGGGTCACTAATGGTTGGCTGCTTTTGTTTATTCATTTCTTGTTGGACTTGATTATCCAATAAGAAGCGCTGTTGCGCGTATTGCTCCTGAGAAATTCTAGGGAAGAGCACGATAAAACGCGTGCCTTGTCCTTGCTGGCTTTCTGCCCAAATGCGACCATTCATGGCCTCGACGCGTTGTTTTACAAGATAAAGACCAAGACCAGTGCCACCAATTTCGCGCGTGTCGCGATTGTCTACGCGGTAAAACTTCTGGAATACGTGACTTAGCTCTTCGCGCGCAATACCAATACCAGTATCCTGTACGACAATCTGAACATTGTAGTTATCTGCACGAACGTTAACGGTAACCCAACCGGCTGGTGTGTACTTAATAGCGTTTTCGATAAGGTTGTTAATAATCTCAGTTAAGAAGTCTGGATCGATGCTGGCATAGATAACCTGCTCAATGCGCTTACCACCACTCAGCTGTTGGTCGACGGACCCACTACCAAACTGATAGCCCAAGCCCTTTTCCTTAATCTTTGGAATCTGCGCGTCAGAAATATTCTTTACTAAATCAACAATTTCTACCGGCTCCATGCGTGGCGTAATTTGGCCATCATCGAGCTTGGATGTGTCAAGCAAATCCTGGAAAAGGCGACCCAAGTGTTTTGAGTTTTCCTGTGCCTTCTCAATGAAGCCGCGTGCACGATCGTCAATTGTGGCGGTTGCCGGATTCAATACTAAATCTAGATAACCACGGATACTTGCAACCGGTGTGCGCATCTCGTGACTAGCGGTAGAAATAAAGTCCGAGCGCTCACGCTCTTCGCGGAGTTCCTGCGCAATATCACGGAATGTAACGACGAAGTTTGATCCTTCGCTGTCGGTCGGAGTAATAATAATCGAAACCGGAGTATTCTTGTTGCTATCGGCGGCGACTACATCTAGATCGCGAGTCTCTTCCTTGTATTCGTTGCCCTTGACGGCAAGACCAATCGGGTTGCGACCTTCAGAAATACGCTGACCAGTCTTATCTAGTAAGTTGATAACGGAGTCGTAATACACCTTAGAAAGTTCATCAGCACTACGCCCAAGAAGTCTACAGGCAGCCGGGTTCGCGAGCTGAATATTGCCAAATTTGTCGACGATAATGACGCCTTCGTGAATGGACTGCAAAACGAGCTCATTTAGATTACTACGAGCAGCATCGACTGGTTTTGTGTTTTCGACCGACGCGGGTTCATTGCCCACCGATACGGTCTTTCGACTGAATAGACCCATTTACCTCATTTTAGCACAAGCTCTTCGCGTGATGCTCAAAAATTATGCATATGCTATAATTTACTTATGAATAAAGACGTCATCTATATTGAGCCAGAAGATGATATAACCGATATTCTGGCCAACATCAAGGACGCGAAGAATAAAATCATCGCGCTCGTTCCACCAAAAAAGGCCGGCGTTCTCCAAAGCGCTGTCAATTTTAAGCTTATTGCAAAGACCGCTAATCAGCATGAAAAAACCGTAGTTTTGATTACCTCGGATAATTCCTTGCTTGCTCTCGCAGATAAGGTCAAAATGCCAACTGCTAAAACTCTTCAAAGCAAGCCAAAACTTCCAAACTCTGATTCCGCAAAAGAATTTGGCGATAAAGACGAAGACGCGTCTGACGAAGACGCAATTACTGACGACGACGCAGAAGAGCCAGAGGAAGAGGAAGAACCAGAAGAGGAAACTCATCAAAAGAAAGCCGAAAAAACCAGCAAAAAAGATGACGCAAAAAAGGCTGGTGCTGTGGCTGCCGCCAAAAAGGCGAAGGATGTGGACCTCGAGCTTGATGCGGATGACGTAGAATCGGATGGCGACGAAAAATCTTCAAAGAAAGAGAAGTCTGAAAAGAAAAAGAATCTTAAAGTTCCAAACTTCAAGAAATATCGCAAGTTTATCATCCTTGCAGCCGTTCTTCTTGTTGTAGTCTTCGGCTTTGGCTATTGGGCTACTGCAATTGCGCCACGCGCAAAGATCTCCGTAAAGGTCAAAACCACGCCCGCAAACTTTAGCCAAACTGTCAGTTTTGTTACAGATGAGACTAAATCCGACCCAGAAAACGGCGTATTCTATGCCGAGAGAAAAGAAACTACCAAAAAAGCTTCCGCCGACTTCGAGGCTACCGGCCAGGTAGATAAAGGGACGAAAGCATCCGGCACAATCACCGTTACTCGTCCGGCGGGAGAAGCCATTGATTGCTTTGAGACGTCTGGTGTTTCAAGCTTTTCTATACCAGCAAACACTCAAGCTACCATTAATGGGAAACAATATATCGTAACAGAAGGCGGATCCGCTAATGTTAAAATAGACGACGCCGAGAAAGTGAAATACTCTGGTGTTGGCTTGTTCCAGCGCTGCAGCTTGAAGGTGGCTGTGTCCTCTGGAAAAATTGCCGTAGTCGCAAAAGAAGTTGGCGAAGGTTACAATATTGCCGCAACGTCCACTGGTATAAGCCTCAATTTATCGACGAATAAGAAGTACTCCGTCACGAGCTCCGCTATGACTGGCGGTACGAGTAAAATCGTAAAAGTTGTCTCCCCAGAAGATGTCGAAAAGGCAAATAATGAACTTACTGGCGAGACAGACAAAGAAGCCCGCGAAGAGCTCACTAGCCAGTTCAGTTCCGACTACATCCTTATTAGCAATAGCTTTGCCGTCGAGAGCAGCGGTTTTACTACGTCTCCTTCCGTAAATCAAGAGGTTGGTGATGGTGTTACGCCAAAGATTGCTCGCGAAACTAAGTATGTAATCTACGCAGTAAAGAAAGACGATATTGATACATATATCCGCAAAGTTGCAGAAGAAAAGATCAAGGGCGATAAGACTCAGATGATTTATTCGACCGGTGTTGCGACGGAAGAAGATGAAGAAGACAAGGCCTTCTTCGAATCCTACAAGAATGAAAATGGCAACATGGTTGCAAAGCTTAAGAGCACCACTAAAACTGGTCCACGCATCACTGAAGACATGGTTAAAGAAGTATCGCTTGGCGTAAAAATTGGCAAGGTTCAGTCCAATCTCCGTTCTTACAATGGCGTCACCGAAGCCAATGTAGAAACATCATACTTCTGGGTAACCAGTGTTCCAAATGACGATAATAAAGTTGAAATTGAGATTACAGTAGAATAATGCGCATCCTGTCACTAGATGTGGGCACCAAACGCATTGGCGTCGCCTTTGCGGATACTTCCGTGCGCATTGCAATTCCGCGCGAAATGATTCCAGTCGACGGCAATGAATTCGCCGCCATTGCGAAGCAATTTCGTCTAGAAAAAGCCGATCTGATTGTTTCTGGTTTGCCTAGGAACAACCAGGGCGAAGAAACCGCGCAGACCAAAGTTGTGCAAGAATTTATCGCGGCGCTTTCTAATTATTTTCTCGAAAATGAACCAAAGGTTCCGCTTATTAAATTTCAGGACGAAACGCTAACTTCCGTCGCAGCAGAACAATATTTAACTGCAAACACACATGAATTTAATCCAAAAGAACGTGCTACTGGTAAGCTCGATTCCGAAGCGGCCGCCATCATCCTTGAAGATTTTATGGAGGGCGCAAATCTAGCAAAAATAGAAGAGGAGCTCAAAAATGGAGAATAATCCAACCAAGAAAAAAGGCAAAGCTGGAAAGATTATTCTTTCGATTGCCCTTACGCTGATTTTGCTTGCCGTAATTGCTGTTGGTGGGGCATTTTTGTGGTACAAGCACGCATTAACCGCCGTTTGTGAAACGGATTGCAAGGAGCAAAACTTTGTTGTCGCCGAGGCTTCTAGCGGAAACCAAATCGCGGACAACCTAGAAAAGAATGGCCTAATTCATTCTGCGCTCGCTTTCAAAATATATCTCAAGCTAGAAGCAAAGAATCAGACCCTAATGCCGGGCGAATATCAATTTACTGGTAGCGAGGACGTAGCGACAATCATTAAATCCCTCAATGAAGGCGTAGTCGCGAAAACTTTCCGTATTACTTTCTTGCCGGGCGGAACTTTAGCGGCCGCACGCGAACGCTTGCAAAATGCGGGTTACAAAGACGAAGAAATTACAGCCGCATTCAGCAAAACATATAATCATCCACTCCTGGCCGGAAAGCCAGCCGATGCTTCGCTCGAAGGCTATATTTATGGCGAAACTTATGAATTTTACGTAGGCGAAACCGTAGAAAATATCCTCACAAAAGTCTTTGACCATATGTATAAGATTATTAAGGATAACAACCTTGAGGCAAAATATAAAGCTTCTGGCTGGACTTTATATCAGGGCATCACGTTCGCATCGGTTGTTCAGAGTGAGGCTGGAATCATGTCGCTCCAGGATCAAAAGCAGGTATCGCAGGTCTTCTCCTTGCGTCTAAAAAGGGGAATGGTGCTTGGTTCCGACGCTATTATTGCTTATCGCGCCGATCAGATTAATCCGAATCGTAGTAAGACGGATATGTCTTACTTAAACTCCATACCTTGCCCATGGAACTCGCGTAAATGCGCAGGCTTACCGCCAACCCCAATCTCCAATCCTGGCAAAAATGCGCTCATTGCTGCGGCGGAACCAGCCGAGGGCGATTATCTCTACTTCATCTCTGGTTATGATACCGATGGTAATCTAAAGATGTTCTATGCTCACACGGAAGCAGAGCACAATGCAAACATTCGCAATTATTGTGGCGACCTCTGTAAGAAGCTTTAGAAAAATGCAATAAATAGCCCACTATGGTATAATAAGAAAGGCTTCTAGGAAGCATAAGTATTATCTTGCTCCCGGGGAATCCACGCTGCAAGTGGGCAGTAGTGTTACTTAAATATGAAAAGATTCGAAATTTTATTCAAACAAGTTGCACCATATGTATTAATTTTTGCTGCAGCTTTTTGTTTGATGTTTTTTGGCTCAAAGACGCCGGACAATCCCGTAAAGACCCCAATCGCAGCCAACTTCGATAATACAGATTTTACTGTTACGGCCGACCAGGTATCAGAATCTTATACGGTGGCAAATATCGCAAGTGCATTGTCGCTTCCGTCTACTTCGACCATCAGCGAAAACTACGTCACCATTAATGATATCTATGAGACTACCGGCACCACCAGTACATCTTCCACTTCCGTCGTAGAAAAACCTACAGTTATTGATACTTCCAGCCTACAGCGTGGCATTATTTCTCACTCTGTCGTAGACGGCGATACCTTCCAGAGTATTTATGATTCTTATAAGGCTTATGGCTTCACGAAGGATCAACTTCGCTGGTCCAATGGCCTCAAGAAGGAAACCGTTACGGTTGGCAATACGCTTTATATCCCAAGCGTTGCAGGTATCGTCTACAAAGTGAAGAGTGGCGAAACGCTTGATAAAATCTCCGAAAAGACGGGTTCGCCAAAAGACCAGATTATTTCCTATAACGACCTCGAAGATAGCGATATCGCTGTTGATCAGCTTTTGCTTTTACCTAATGGTACCCTGCCAGAAAAAGAGCGCCCAGAATACGTCGCTCCAACCCCACGCCCAACTTACACGCCTAGCTATACCTATAGTTATGTTCGTGATATTGCGGATCGTCATGGTAGCTTTGAGGTTGGTAGCTATGGCTACTGGCGCGGCGTATATAGCAGCACTTCTTGGCAACACAACCCTGGCGCCTTTGGTAACTGTACTTGGTTTGCTTGGTATTGGCGCCGCAATAACATGGGTTCTGAATACTGGCTCCCAACTGGCGCTATCGGCAATGCTCGTAGCTGGGTATCATCGCTCGGTGGTTCTTATTGGACTGGTCGCACTCCAGCCTACGGTGCAGTTATGCAATCTACGAGCGGTCGCTATGGCCACGTCGCAATCGTGACTGGTGTTGTTCAGGGCCAATACATTACGATTCAAGAAATGAACTATCAGGGCTACAACCGCGTATTCCAGTCCACAATTAACTGGTCTGATGCCCTCAACTACAACTATATTTACGCTCACAAATAGTCTTTCTAGCGTTTTACTTAGCATGCAAAATATGTTAAAATATTTTTGATATGTTTGTAGATACAGCGAAAGTTTTTATTAAGGCGGGTAAAGGTGGCAACGGCGCCATTTCTTTCCGTCACGAAATTTACATCCCTAAAGGCGGCCCAGATGGTGGCGACGGCGGCAAGGGCGGTGATGTGGTTTTTGTCGCAAGCAAAGACTGCGACACCTTAATCGATTTTCGCTTTCAGCCAAAACTAATTGCCGAAGATGGCAAAGCTGGCTCCGGCCAAAAATCTTCTGGCAAATCCGGCAAAGATCTTATCGTAGAAGTTCCAATCGGTACGGTCGTCAAGCGCGACGGTGAAATTGTTGCCGACCTTACGCATGACGAAGAACGCGCAATCGTTGCTCATGGTGGCGACGGCGGCTACGGCAACTGGCATTTTCGTTCTAGCACGCGTCAGACTCCACGCATTGCAGAGCTTGGTAACCCTGGCGAATCCTATGATGCAGAACTAGAGCTAAAGCTTCTCGCGGACGTTGGCCTTGTTGGTTTCCCGAACGCTGGCAAATCCACTTTCCTTTCCGTGGTCAGTAATGCTACGCCAGAAATTGCAGATTATCCATTTACGACTATCACTCCAAATCTTGGCGTTGCAAAAGTTGACGATAGGAGCATTCTTATTGCGGATATTCCGGGTCTTATTGAGGGCGCATCCGAGGGCAAAGGTCTTGGCGACCGCTTCCTCCGTCATGTCGAACGCACCAAAGTATTGCTCCACCTCATCGATGTATATAATGACGACGCCGGCAAAGCTTACGCGGATATTCGCCAGGAACTTGCCAATTATTCCGACGAGCTTGCAAATCGCCCAGAGCTAGTAGTGCTTACCAAGGTAGAGGGCGTAGATGAAGACATCGTAAAGATGCAAATGGCAGCCATTCTCGAAAAGAACCCAGACGCCAAAGTTATGGCGATGTCTGCATCCGCACATCAGGGCACACAGGAAGTACTTCGCGAATTGCGCTTAATGATCGAGGCTACTCAGGCGGCAGAAGAAACAGAAGAGTCCGAGGCCTCATCCGAAGAAGATATTCCAGTTATTACTCTTGAGCAAAAAGAGCAGAAACATCGTGCTCATCATCAGAAGTATCAGCTCGGCGAGCGCAACGCAATTCTCGAGCTCAATGCTTCCGAGGACGAAGACGACGGCCTCGACCTCGACGAAGAATTTTAAATGTAATTATTACAACATATTTTTGCCCAGACCTCTTGACGCTTAAGCTTAAATTTGTTTAAATATATTCAAGCTGGTACGCTTCACGGGGTTCCACTGAAAATGTGGAAAGTGTGGAGACTGAAAACAAAAATAAACAGCGGATTAAAACAAACCAATGTGCCCCAGGGTGGGCGCGTAACAGCGTAGAAAACCGGAGAAATCCGGTTTTCTTGTCGTTCAATAATAATCGCTTTATGCGTAGTGTACGATAAGTAGGCCACCCTGACGTAACGAGCGTGGAGTGTCAGTTGTGACATCGATCACGGTTGATGGCAAGTCGCCACCGCATTCGCCCTTAACAATAAGGTCGACACTTGGCATGCGCTTGTTTAGCTCGCGGCTAGTGCGGCATGGCGCTTCGCCACGTGGGTTTGCGCTTGTGACTAGCAATGGGCCAGTTTCGCGGAGCAAATCTAGCATGTATTCATGATTTGGGATACGGATTCCGACCGTATGGAAGTTGTCAAAATATGGATGGCGCCAATCTTCTCGCTGTTTCAAAATCAATGTTAATTCACCAGGGAAGTAGCGGCGAGCAAGATTTGTGACCATACGGTTCATTTCGACGTATTTCTTCATCTCGTCGACATCCGCAACCATCATTGTAAGAATTTTACCGCTATCGATATGACGATTTTTTACGTTCAAAAGTTTCTTGATAGCTTCGGTATTATCTGCTGCTACGGCTAGGCCGTATACGGTCTCGGTTGGGACGCCCAAAATACCACCCTTGCGAAGGGTTTTGATGGCAGTTTGCTTGTCCTCTTGTGATACATACCTCATAACTCTTCCATTATAGCACAAAAATTGAAAAAAGTCAAGATTAAGCTAATGCTATAATAGATACATAGAACATAAGGAGCTTATTTAATGTCTAAAACTGAGGCGAAAAAAGCAGAGCCAAAGCAAAAAAGTTCAGCATTCTTCCCGTTAATGGCTGGCCTAATTGTGCTTGGCGTAGTAGTAGCGGGTGTGGCGCTTAATATCTTGAGCTACCAAGGAGAAGATCCAGAAGAGCCGGACAGGCCAGACGTGCCGACCCCAACAACCATAATAAACGGAAAATACTTCTTTGACGTAGAAAGCAATACCTACGAATGGGCTTTTGATGACTATGCGGTTATTAATCACTGGGACGACATTGAGTACTATTTCGGCAATGACCAGACAATGATTGAAGCTGCAAAGAAGCACATCAAAAAGACGGGTTATTCATTAGAATCTAGCGACACCGACGAAAGATACATTCTTGTACGCGTAGATGTTGACGGTGGAAAAGACTTGATTAGATCCGTTGGTCTAGAAATACCAAAAAATAGCGATCCAAAAATTGCGATTAGGGGTTATAGTGGCTGCGGGCAGATGTGGGATGAATATGACTATGAATATTGGCTAATCCCAATCGACTCTTCGATTGATGAGGAAGAATTCGAAATCGACTACACTATCGATGAGGGCTGCGGTACGAATTACTCCGAAGTAGAGAAAAAACCAGTTATTTACCTCTACCCAGAGGCCGAGACTAATGTTTCTGTAAAACTAGGCGCAAAAGAGAAACTTACTGTCAGCTATCCGAAATACGTTGATGGCTGGAATGTCCTCGCTCGTCCGGACGGCAAGCTTACGGATCTGAATACGGGCAGAGAGCTATACTCTCTCTATTATGAGACAGAGTACAATACCGCCAAGGGTATTCAGGATGAGGGCTTTGTCGTAAAAGGCTCCGATACGGCAGCATTCCTCGAGGATAAACTTGCTAAGCTTGGCCTAAATGAACGTGAAGCTGAAGAGTTTATCATCTTCTGGTTACCGCAGATGCAGGACAACAACTACAATTACATTCACTTTGCTGATTTGGCAGAAATCGACGCGAATATGCCACTTAATGTTTCGCCAGCTCCAGCTACGACAATCCGTATCAACATGGAATGGAAGGCTCTAAAGACCCCTATCAACGTTAAAGAGCAAAAACTCCCAGCAACACCAGAGCGCAAAGGCTTTACGCTTGTCGAATGGGGTGGAACTATCTTAAAATAAGGCCATGAAAAAGATTTTGATCATCAACCGCAAGGTTGAAATTGAAGATAGTATCGCGGAGCTCAAGCGCGTCGCAGAAGAGACTGGTGAAATCCAGGTCTCTACAGGCTGTTTCTCGGATATTAATCTTTTGATTGATGGCGAAAACACCTGCATTAAGAACGAAAAAACCGGCGAAGACCTCGCGGATTTTGATAAGATTTTATGCATCACGACTGCGCCATTTGAACGCCGTCATATCTTTAATGCCTACGGCTGTTACTGTCGCAAAAAAGGTGTAATCATGGCAGATGATACTTTTGCTAACGCGTCCGGCAAGCTTTACGAAATGTGGCGCTGCTGGGAGCATGACGTTGTAGTTCCAAAAACCGCATATGGCACAAAGGAATTCCTCGGCAAATGTTTGGTTGAAAACTTTGGTGGTATCGGCGTGTTTAAGTCTATCCGCGGCACCAAGGGGCAAGACAATTATCTCGTCCATTCTCCAGAAGAAATTGCCAAGATTGTCGACGAAAATCCAGATATTGAGTACATTCTTCAGGAATTCATTCCAAATGATGGCGACTATCGTATTGTGACGCTCGGCTTCGAGCCATATATGGCAATTTATCGTTCTTCTGGTGGCAAAGATCATCGCAACAATACGTCTCTTGGAGGCTCTGCAAAGATTATCCCACTAGAGGAGGTAAACCCAGAAATTCTTGAGATGTCCCGTGTTGCAGCAAAAGCTACCAACAAACGCTTTGCTGGCGTAGATGTCATTACTCATCGCGATACCGGCAAAAACTATATCCTAGAAGTAAATCATACGCCACAGGTTGTAACTGGCGCCTTCATCGAAGAAAAATACAAAGTATTGCGCGACTACTTCCTAGTCGATGGTCAATAATCCAATCCAGACATAATATACAACACGTTACGGTGCTCCGCGCCAGATAGCGTGTTGTATTTTTCTGGTCTGCGTTTATCGACTACAAACGGGGAATCTTTTAGTGATTCCTTGCATTCCTTATTGATGCTGGCATAGGTATATACTGGCTCGTAGTCGAAGATTCCTTTGTTAATCCTGCAACAAACCAAGAATTCAAGCTTGGTGTCGATGGTAATCTCGTCAAAATGGTCCTCAATCATCTGCTCGCATTTCGCTAACATTTGCTGCGCCAAATCCCAATCTTTTCCGCGTACCTCCTTGGTATAGAAGTTCGACATGCACAAAATAATGTGCGTATAGGCATAAATAAACTCTGTGCGCTGTTCTGCTTTTAGGTAGCGTTGAGTTAATGTTTCATAGATTCCATTATCCCGTGGGAAGAGATTTTCGGTCAGGCAGATCACATTCACGGCGTAAGTGGATAGCGCCGCTAAAGCCTGATCATCCTGCAGTAAGTCGTCGCACAGTTTATACAGTCTTTCGCGAGGATATTCCTTCAAAAAGTCCTCACGCAAATCTACGTCGTATTCTATCAGTAGACGATTAATGCGAAAAAGGCATGCCTCTAGGCCATAAAGACCCTGGTATTTTTCAAAGAATGGCTTGCGTGCTTCAAGATTATTTACGCCAGAATAATTATCATTTGCGAGCACGGCGGCTAGGTCGTGGCTTGGCTCATTGGCTTTCAAAAAATCATCAAAGCTCTTGTCTTTAAACCAATACTTCATGCGCGTAGCGAAGTGTTTCTGCTTCTCTAGCGGTAGCTCGTTAAAATGCTCAAGATAATAATCTCTAACGCTCATGTATTTATTATATCAAGATGCTATACTATAACCATGAGCAAGTTGAATTTTGACGGGCCAGTTGTTCTTGTTGTCATGGACGGCGTCGGCCTTCGTGATCAAAGAGAGGGCAATGCTGTAAAGCAGGCGCATCTCGAAACATTAAACTACTTGATGGATAAATATCCAACTGCCAAGCTTGGCGCGGCCGGTGAATATGTCGGCGTACCGAAAGACGATATGGGCAACTCTGAAGTTGGTCATAATGCCATGGGCGCAGGCGAGATTGTCCTGCAGCGCTCCGCTGCTGTCGAAAATGACGTAAATACTGGAAAGATTTTCGAGACGCAAACTTGGCGCGATATCGTTACGCGCATTCATGGGCGCGGTTCAACTTTGCATTTTATGGGCATTTTCAGTGATGGGAACGTCCATTCTAATATCGCCCATCTAGAGAAGATGCTTGCTCAGGCTCAAAAAGATGGTATTAATCGTATCCGCGTTCATATGCTCATCGATGGCCGTGATGTTCCACCGCACAGCGAGCCAAAATACATCCAACGCTTAGAGAAATTCATTCATGACCTTGGCGATCCAGATTACAAGATTGCATCTGGCGGTGGCCGCATGGTTATTACTTGCGACCGTTACGAAAATGATTGGCCAATGGTCGAAAAAGGTTGGCACACACATGTTCTTGGTGAGGGGCGCCAGTTTGCTAGCGCTACCGAGGCTATTGAGACATTCCGCGCCGAGACTAAAGATCTTCAAGACCAATACATGCCTGCGTTTGTAATCGCAGAAAATGGCCAGCCAATCGGCACTATCAACGATGGCGACGCAGTCGTTTATATCGATTTCCGCGCCGATCGCGCGGTAGAAATGGCGCAGGCTTTCACTTATGATGATTTTCCGCATTTCGACCGCATACGTCGCCCAGATGTTTACTTTGCAGGCATGACGGAATACAACGAGGATCTTCATGTTCCGGCCCATGTCTTAGTCGGCTCACCAGAATTCAGGCATACTCTGCCAGAATATCTTGCCAGCAAGGGGCTAAAGCAATATGCTATCTCCGAAACCGTGAAATTCGGCCACATTACTTACTACTTCAATGGCAATAGTTATCATATCCCGGATGGGGAAGTAGACGAAGAGGTCCCGTCTTATACGGAGCCATTCAATACTCGTCCATGGATGAAGTCTGCCGAGATTACAGACAAATTTATTAAAGCTATTGAATCAAAACAATATGATTTTCTCCGCATCAACTATCCTGGCGGTGATATGGTCGGCCACTTTGGTGAAATGGAGCCAACCATCAACGCGATGGAATCTATCGACATCTGCCTGAAACGTATCGTGGAGGCAGTTAATAAGCTCGGCGGTATTACAATCATTACGGCAGACCATGGCAACGCCGAAGAACTCCTCAATGCGGACGGTACGCCAAAAACCGCCCACACCACTAACCGTGTCCCTTGTATCTTCGTAGACGATACCGAAAACGCTAAGAAATATCGCCTCAGCCTTGGTGATCGTGGCTTAGCAAATATCGCTTCTACTATCGCAGTATTACTTGGCCAGGAACCACATGAAGCATGGCTCCCGCCAATCATAGAGGAGGAATAATGACCCCTGTTATATATTCAATAGTAGTTGGCTTATTAGTAGTTTTTGCCGTACTTGCCGCATTAAAGTTGTTCGACATCAATAGTGACTACTCTCCAATCATTAAGAAAGTAAGTATTCCAGCGGCTATAATTTTATCGGCGATTTTGGTCATTTATTCTGTTCCGACCATCGTTAGTGAAGAAAAGTTTGATAATGTCACGTTCGCCCTAATCGCCGCGGGATCATTTGTTGTTCTAGTGGTGATTGGTTGGATTATGTCAAAACTCATCGATTCAGTCTTTAATAAGAGAATCAAAGGCAAGAAGAAAACCAAACTTCCGTTTGCGCCACTTCTTATTTTGGATGTGCTCGGCGGTATTATCGCTGGCGTAGCATTCAGTGGCTGTTTCTTCAGTTCTATCGTTTGCTATCTTGCGGCCGTGGCCCTAGCGTTCTATCTTATCATCGAAAAAGCGGCCATCGTATTCCGCTATCAAAACGAATGGTCGCGTAATGAAATCGTGACAGATATAGTGGTCTCCCTTATTGCGATTCCAGTGACATCCACACTAATTATTTGGCTTGTCGGCGAAAGATATGAAGTGCTAAACGCTTTGTTGGCATTTGGTACTGGCTATATCTTATATCGTTGCGTCTATCATCTGTTCTTTATTGTAAAATCGATGAAGAAAAGATAGAATATATAAAACTATACGGAGATTTTCTCTAATGCAGATCAAAAAAGCTATTATTCCTGTGGCTGGATGGGGAACGCGCCGTTTGCCGGTTACGAAAGTGATCGAAAAAGCCATGCTTCCAATCGGTAATCGTCCATTGGTAGATTATGTCGTGGAAGATTGCGCTAAAGCTGGCATTGAAGAAGCCTACATCGTCATCGACGAAAAGCCATTCTCTCAGATTAAGGCTTATTATGAAGAAAACGCCAAGCTAAACAATTATTTGATTGCTCGTGGCAAGGAAGATAAGCTTACTCTTACTGACACTTCTCGTGAAGGTCTTACGCTACATTTCTACGCCCAAAAGAACGTTGACGAGCGTTATGGTAGTGCCGAGCCTGTCGCTCAGGTTGTCGAGGAGTTTGGTATCAATGAGCCATGTGTAGTATTGATGGGCGACGATTTCGTCTACAACAAAGACGGTTCCTCGGACCTAGCTCGTCTCATGGAGCTTGTCGAGGACGAAGATGACTCTGCTATGCTAGCCGTTGAAATTCCAATCGAAGAAGTCGAACGCTATGGTGTATTGAAGGTTGAAGATGGTATATTGACCGGCATTTATGAAAAGCCAAAGAAAGAAGAAGCTCCAAGCAATCTAATTAATATTAGCAAATACATCATGTCTAATGAGCTTCTCCAGCGTATCGTAAAATACTGCAAAGAGAACAATTTCGGTCCAAAAGACCAGGAATATCTAATTACCGATCCAATCATCGAGCACATCAAGGCCCATAAGAAGATCCATGTTCTTCCTATTCGGGGCGAGTACCTTGATGGTGGTTCCGTAGAGGGTTGGCTCCACGCGAATAACGTAGTTTGCGGAGAAAAATAATGCGCATCTCCGTTCGTGTCAAACCTGGCACCAAAGGAGCAACGCGTCTTGAAAAGCAAGAAGACGACAGTTATGTCGCCTTTTTGCATGCGCGCGCCCATGACGGGGAAGCGAACGCCGCACTTCTCGAGCTAATCTCTGATGAATTCCACGTCGCAAAGACGCAAATCACAATCGTCTCTGGCGCAAAATCACGCCAAAAGGTCCTCGAATGGTAAGGTTCATTTGGTACGAAGCGCCAATCCCGAACGACATGCCAATCACTCAGGTTTATGGCGTGCTTTTTGATGAAAAAGGCCGCATTATGCTACGCGTCGATAATGGTTTCCATGGCTTAGTTGGCGGCACGCCAGAACCGGGTGAAACTTATGAAGAGACGCTCCATCGTGAAGTCTACGAAGAGGTGAATTGCAAAATATCTGATCTGCATTACCTCGGTTACCAAACCGTAGTAGGTGATGGTGAGCCCTATGCGCAGCTTCGCTATATTGCAAAGCTAACTGAAATTGGTGAAAATCGCCCCGACCTTGATGGCGATAAAATGTGTGAGCGCGTCCTAGTGTCCACCGAACAGGCCGGCGATGTTTTAGATTATGGCGAAGAGGGAAAAGAAATAATTAGCGCCGCCATAAAACTAGCCAAGAAATACAAAATAATCCCATAACCATACATGCGCTAGGCAATATTACATTTGGGCATTCGCAGGCTACGGCCGAGAGCGAGCGCGAGACGCCCGTAACGACGGGCCGTCTCGACGCGACCCAAAGGTGATGTTGCCTAGTGCATGCTTAATTATGGGAGAATCTTTGTATCTTTAATTTCATCTGGCAAATAGTTTTTATCTAAATGGAAGCCAGCTTCCCATTTTTGCCCCTTACCAAATCCAAGGTCTTTCATGAGTTTTGTTGGCGCATTACGAAGCCAAATCGGTACAGGAAGCCCCATTGTTTTATTTGCTAAATCTTGCGCCGCATACCAAGCGTCAGTCGTTACGCGTGATTTCTTTGATTTTGCTAAAGCCGTCGTGACGTGCGCGAGAATTAGCCCACTTTCTGGCATGCCAATTCTTTCAACCGCCATAAACGCGTTAAGAGCCAAGCCAAGTGCACCATTTCCAGCTAGACCAATATCTTCGGAAGCAAAGATTACCATGCGTCGCGCAACAAACTTTGGATCTTCGCCTGCATTAAGCATGCGTGCTAAATAGTATAATGCTGCATCGGCATCGCTTCCGCGCATGGATTTAATGAATGCCGAAATGTTGTCATAGTGGTTGTCGCCCTTTTTGTCGTATCCTGGGACTTTGCGGCCAGCTGCCTCTTTAACTTCGTCGACACCAATCTTTTTACTGAGACTAAGCGCTAATTCCAAATCGCCGAGAGCAGAACGGGCGTCGCCGCCAGATAGCTCGGCAAGATAATCTATTGCGGCTTTTGAGACGCGTTTCGTGGCTTTTTCGGCTTTAATTGCACGCTTTAGGACCTCTACGATATCGGCCTTAGATAGGTGTTTTACAATTACGACGCGACTACGGGAGAGTAATGGGGAAATAACTTCGAAGCTTGGATTCTCAGTGGTGGCGCCGATTAGGGTTATTAGGCCACTTTCGACGTGCGGCAAAAACGCGTCTTGTTGCGCCTTATTGAAGCGATGAATTTCATCTACAAAAAGCACAGTGCGAGTTTTAAGATTCCAGTTCTGTTTTGCGCGCTCTACGACCTTCTCGACATCTTTCTTGCCAGATGTAACCGCAGAAATCTCAATAAAGTCAGCTTTGAATTCCTTCGCAATAATGCGTGCGAGTGTAGTCTTGCCAGTTCCTGGCGGCCCCCAAAAGATGATATTGACCGGTTCTTGCTTTTTGACGATTTCCGTCAAAATCTTGCCATCGCCGATAATATCGTCCTGACCTAAAACATCTTCAAGTTTTTGCGGGCGCATGCGCTCGGCAAGTGGTCGTCTTTCGTCCATTATTTCTTGTAAACTTTTTTCGCGTATTCTAGTGCGTCAATCTCTCTTCTTGTAAAGAAGTATGCGCCATAAAAGCCGATTTCTTCAAGCTTAACCGATTTTAGAACGTCGATTGCTGCATTAAAACTATCAAACCATTCAAGCGTGTCGCCGTCTTCGACTTCATCTTCCATCTGCTGTTTGCCGACGAATTCTTTAGTGCGGCAAAGATAAATCTGAGCCTCTGCGGCCATCCTCCAGTCGTGGCGCACATTACGGCAGATGCCGAGATTTTGAAGGACATCCACCTTATAGCCAGTTTCTTCAATCAGCTCGCGTTCAAGATTCTCGCGAGCAAGTTCGCCATCTTCGCGCCCACCACCAGGCAATTTATACCAGCCACGATTCACGCTATGAATCAACGCTACCTGTCCTTTGTCGTTGAGTAGAATTGCGCGAGATCCAGGTTTAAAGGAATAATCTTTGCCGGCTTTACGTTTCTTGTCTGCTAAGCCAACATCTTTATCGTCGATATCGTCAATTAGATGCTTATCCATGACATCAATCCAGAAATCATCATAGGTATCATCTTCATTGAAGTGGAACCAGGCCTCAACCTTCTCGCCAGCTAATACGTGCGGATACCAATGTTCATCGTCACACCACATCTTGTCGTAGTCGATTTCGGATATCTTTACCCAGTGCGGCTCAATCTCGTCACTTTCAATAGGTTCGCCTTTCCATTTTAGGCCAAAGAAAACATGCATTACGTTGCGTTCTGGCACGCCCTTATAATAAAGGTTGTCAAAGACGATATCCGCCACATGCTCCATCTTCGTAAGATTGACGCCGATTTCTTCCTCGGTCTCACGGATTGCGGCTTCCTCTATAGTCTCGCCCGGCTCAAGCTTGCCACCTACGCCATTTAATCTGCCTTTGCCGAATCCGCGTTTTTTTAGCCCAAGCAGGATTTCGTCATCTTTCTTTAGAATTATTAGCGTAGTGTGCAGCATTACATATACCTTTCGTATGTTTTTTGAGTTATTGGGCGGGCGCGAAGGACGTAGAGAATTCCATTGTCATAAGCCCAGTCTACGCTGACGGCCTCGTCTAGCTTTTTTTCAATCTTTCGAATCATATTATATAGCTGAGATATTTGATTTGGCGTTAAGCAGATTTCGTCTTCATCTTCACTTTCAAGATTTAATGCGCCGGTATTTTTATTCACGAGAATCATATCGGTTTCAGACTCGCCAGTTAAGATGGTGTCATTCATCCAAAGGTTCGCCTCTATTAAAATCTCGCCATTATCCAAAGTAACCGGGTTATAGGAGTGAATGGTGCCAGAAAACTCCGCATTAAGATCTTTTTGCACGACTACGGCTACTTTGTGGCCGCGGCGCAGGGAATTGTTCCGAAGATAATCAATTGTTTCCACAAGTACGTCACGCTTGACGCCTCGAATTGTCTCGCTAGAATAGATGTCCATTTCAATTGGGGCTGCACGCAGTGCAACGGTATTTGCGCCTAATCTGTCGAAAGCACGAAGTATCTCGCTACTGAGGCCAAATTGTAACTCCTCGTTTGCGGGAATAATAAAGCCATCGACCACGCGAAAACCGGCCCGTTTTAGGCGTGCCAAATATACGCCAAGATTGCCAACTAGGGTTATATCTGTACTGGCGTCTATGTCTAATAATTTCCCCATATCTATCTCTATCTTAGCATAAAAGTTATCATAAATGCTATCATACTATTGACAAAAAGGCAAAACTTTGATATAATACACCAAGGATTGCTGCCATAGGGGTAGCGATCGAATATTCCACCGCGAAAAGCGGTTGTTCTTTAGGAGGAAAGAATTTATGAAGATCAAAACTACGTCTCTTATCAACCTGCTGACCGGCCTGGACGCAACTCCCGCTACCAAGACCGAGACTCTGACGAAAGGACAGGGTTTCAACTGGGTGAACGAAGAAACGGTCCGCATCGACCTCGAGCATCTGGATGATCTGTTCATGCTGCCGGAGAAGGCTGCCAATATCCTGATCGCCGACCCCAAGAACATCGTGTTCATCGGCGACTGGACCAACGTGTCCGCATTCAAGGCCGCAGTCGGCGCTGGCGTCATCACGTGGCTGAACCCCACAGTTGATGACAAGGGGAAGGTCGTCATCAGGACGGCTCTCTGGACCTGTGAGCGCGATAGAGCGCTGATGGGCAAGGCCATGAAGTACCTGACCGACAAGCTCACCGCTGAAGAGCCCGCCGCTGAGGCCCCGGCCGAGAAGCCCGCTGTCGTCAAAGATCATGGCGAAAAGCCCGTCAGGAGATCCGCTACCACCGGGGCTCCGGCTGAAGAGCCGAGCACTCTGGAAGAGCTGATGAAGCTTCACCGTGCGAGCGCCGCTGAGGCCCCGGCCGACAAGCCCGCCGCCGAGAAGAAGCCCGTTGAGACCAAGCCTGGCAGAACGCCTTCCGGCCGCAGAGCGCGCAGAGGATAAGTTCGGCAAGAGGAGGTGACGATTATGGTCCCATTCAATCCCATCTCCTATTCAGCCGCGCTCATTGCCGCCTCGGCATCGCTTTCCGCATGGGAATCCGACGAGCCGGAAACGTTAGAAGAACTTCTTGAGTATCATCGGAGCATCGTTCGCCGACGCAACGAGAAAGCTCGCAAGAAGAAAATCTTCGGACGTAGAGCGCCCCGCAAGACCAATTCATAACTCGCTATTCCTTAGACTTGCCACCGCGAAAGCGGTGGCATTTTATTTGCTTTAAATTATTCCGTTAATGCTATAATAGATTTAAGTATTAAGGAGAAAATATGCCAGGAGTTGCATTAACAGTTATATTATTTGTCATAATTTTAATTATTTTGCCAGGCGTCCGTGTCGTGCGTCAGTTCGAGCGCGGTGTCGTATTTACTCTAGGTAAATACACCGGTATGCGCAATCCAGGTCTACAGGTGGTTATTCCATATCTTCAGACCATGACTCGCGTCGATGTTCGCTCCACGCCAATCGATGTGCCAAAGCAGGAGGTTATTACTAAGGATAACGTTACTGTTGGCGTAGATGCTATTGTCTACTTCCGCGTGCTTGATCCTTCCAAAGCTTTGCTCGAAACAACCAACTACGTTTATGCAACCACAAACTTTGCTCAGGCTGCTCTTCGTGATATTACTGGTAACTTCGAGCTTGATGAGCTCCTTTCCAAGCGTGATGAAATTTCCGCCCAGATTAAGGAAATCGTCGACAAGGAAACCGATAAGTGGGGTATCGATATTGAGAACGTTAAGCTTCAGAACATTGAGCTCCCAAGCGACATGAAGCGCGCAATGGCAAAGCAGGCGGAAGCCGAACGCGAACGCCGTGCTGCAATTATTGCCGCCGATGGTGAAAAGAGTGCCGCTCAGGCTGTCTCCGAAGCTGCTAGCCTTCTTGCTCGCACTCCAGGCGGTATCCAGATTCGTACTCTTCAAACTCTTGAGAAGATTTCCAACGATCCTTCCCAGAAGACTGTTATCGTTCTTCCAAACGGCGCAGAAAAGTTAGCTCAGCATCTTCACTAATTTACTCTTAAGAAGCTGAACAAAAGCTAAAAACATAAGCAAAATTAGCACTCTCGTATTGACAGTGCTAATTTTGTGTCATATAATGGAAACATAGCGAAAGCAACCGACAGAACAAGATATAACGGTTAGCAACTAACTATCTTAAACTTAAAGTTAGAAAGGACAAAAAATATGTTTTACCCTAGTGTAGATAATCTTTTTGACGAAATGTTTAACTTTGACGACGACTTCTTTGAACCTAAGCCAGAGCGCGGACTTCTTCCGTCACATCGTGGACCAAAAGGTCGCCATGGCGAACTAATGCGCACCGACGTCAAGGAGACCAAGAAGGCCTACAAGCTCAGTATTGATCTTCCTGGCTACAAAAAGGACGATATCAAGGTCAAATTTGATGATGGCGTCCTAACCGTCAGCGCTGAGAAAGTCGAAGAAAATGAGGAAGAGAAGGATGGCAAGGTCATCCGCCAAGAACGCTTCTCTGGCGCCATCCGTCGTAGCTGGTATGTCGGCGAAGACATTAAGAGAGAGGAAATTGCGGCAAAATATGAGAACGGTGTACTAAAACTTACTGTTCCAAAGAGTGATCCAAAGGAAGCCCTCCCTGAGGATAAGAAATACATTGCCATTGAGGGCTAATAGCTATACCCATAAAACCGTCAAAGAAAAAGCCACCTTGCTCCAGGTGGCTTTTTGTCGATGACTTATTTCTTGCTTGTCAGGCCTGCATCCATGAGAAGTTTGACCTGTTCGTAATCGCTGGTAGAGTTCCAGTTGCCGGCGAAGCCAGAGGTCTTAAACTTATCAAATACGAAATATGGCACGCCAGATAGGATACTGCTTGCACGGTTAGTGTTGACGTCTAGTGTATTTTCCATCTCGTGGTTATCGAAGCATGTCTTGAAGCGGTTGATTTCTATGCCTGATCTTTCAGCTATGCCGTAGAAGTATTCATTCTCTAGGTCGCGAATCTTTGGTGCGGTTTTATCGACGCCGATACCCTTAGAGTGAAAATCCTCATATAGCGTAGAAAGCGCTTCGTGATAGAATTCCCAGAACTTGCCTTGATCGGCTGCGCAGTAGGCCGCTTCGCCACCCGGCTTACTGTTGTTAGAGTGTCCGCTCTTGTAGTTCATATCGGTCATGCGGATTTCAAAGTAAACATTCTCGTCTTCGATGTAGTGTTTATTAAAATCTTCCATATTTGCCTGTACGGCATCGGAAAACTTATCGCAATATGGGCAGAAGATGTCGGTATACATAATGAAGTGATGTTTGGCGGTTTCTTTGTTACCTAATGTCATCGCCTCGTTCCATGGGGTGTAATCTACTGGCTTGGTTGCGTTATAGATAATTAAAGATAGTAATAATCCCACTACTGCAATGATTGCAATAACTCTAATTGCTTTTTGCATGGTGCTCCTTTTTCTTGTATTTTTCGTTACTCAGATTAATGAAGGTAATGTAGCCTAACTTGATGATTGTATAAAATAGCAGGATAAAAGCGACAATTGTAAAGATATGACCGACCGCTTCGGCGAGTGCCAGTGCGCTAGCTCCGGCAATTGCAGCTAAAATTGGCGTAAGCAAGCCTACGCCACAGGTTGGGCAACCGAGGGCAATAAAACCAAGTATAGCGCCAATGCTGCCAGTGCTTGCTCCATCGATAGCCTGATCCTTATTCTTTTGGTCGCGCGCACGCTGCTTCCAGGTATAGATAAGTAGAGGAATGATTGCTGCCTGAAGTATGGCCATCAAGGTAATAATGATGCCATACAAGCTCGTAAAGTTCTCAAAGATACTAACGAAAACTCTGCCAAGCACTTGCATCTTTCGGCCAAAATCTAACCCGGATGTAAGCAGTATCCAGTTGCTGTCCCCATCTTTGAAAAAACTCAGAACAAAGAGGAAGACAACCAGCGATATGATGAATGCTGCTAGATACTTTGGTCGTTTCAAGAGTTCAAAAGTACCAACCATTGCAAACTTGCAACGATCGCACAGGGTCTCCCAGAGGTCTTTAATCTTTACTTTTCGCTTTCCCATAGGCCATGGATATTACAGAACGCATAGGCATGAATCTTGCCATCTGTCGACATCTTGGAAAACTTTGCGATTGGTGGGGTGGTAAGACCAAGCTTTTGGACCTCTACGCGGGTGCCGTCAGTGAGGGCAATCCATTCAATACGATGCTGAGCATCCATTGGGTGAAGCTGCAAGCCAACCTTTACGGAAATATAGTTTTCATTAACTTCAATAATTGGAAGATGCTTCTCGCTACCTTCGTGGGTGTGATGGCTACTATCAAGCATGTCCATTTCGGCGCCACAGCAAGTAGGGCGGACAGCTGGATCGACCATTACTAGAAACAAGTTACCGCAAGTATTGCAGCGATAAAACTTAATACCTTCGTTGTACATTAAACCTCCTTTAGATGTTTCTATCTTATCATATCCAGGTATAAAAATGTAGGCATAACTAGTATAATTATTCCACAATGAAAAATTAAAAAGTCAATAGTTTTTACGCTTCCACCCCTGTTAATTTTGGAAAAATTAAAACATAAAAAATATAAAAATCAATGTTGACACTAATTCTGCTTGCGCTAAAATATAAGTAGAACGTTCGGACGAAGTTGAGAGATCGCCTGAGCGGTCTAATCGATGTTTGATTAGAGTGTGAAACAAATACCACTGGGAGGTGGTATTTCTTTTTGTGCTAGAATTAAGACAAATGGAAGCAATAGATTATTCTAAACTAAAAATCCCAAATCATGTTGGCATTATTGTTGATGGCAATGGCCGTTGGGCAAAAGAGCGCGGTCTTAGCCGTCTAAAAGGGCACGATGCTGGTTTTGATAACCTTCGTGAACTTGCTAAGTATATCCATAAACGCGGCGTCAGATTCTTGAGTTTGTATGTGTTCTCCACGGAGAACTTTAAGCGTCCAAAAGAGGAAGTAGACCATTTAATGGATCTCTTTGTCATTATGTATAAGCGCTATCGCGACGACTTTGCCAAGAACAACATTAAGGTAGTCTTTTCCGGCCGCGATGAGCCGCTACCGAAGAAGGTTATTAAGGCGCGTGACGAGCTAGTCGAGCTTACTAAGAACAATACCGGCGGCACAGTCAACTTCTGCATGAACTACGGTGGCCGCGCAGAAATCCTCGATGCCATCAAAAAAATCGCCAAATCTGGCGTAGATGTAGATAGTCTTACCGAGGACGACGTTCGCAAATATCTCTACCAGGATCTACCGGATGTGGATCTTATGATTCGTACTAGTGGTGAGCTTCGTCTCAGCAACTTCTTGCTCTGGCAGAACTCTTATGCGGAATTCTATTTCCCGGAGACAAAATTCCCAGATTTTCATGAAGAAGATTTCGACAAGGCACTTATCGAGTATACTTCTCGCGACCGTCGTTTTGGCGGCATCAAGAAATAATTATTTTGGCAATATTAGTCCAATTAAGGCATCCATCAGTACGAATAGCGCGATTCCGATAGTAATACTTACAATTCTGCGCCTTGCGGCTTCTATCTGAGAGGCATTATCCATTGCCGACATCCACATTACGCCACTGATAATGATTCCGATAGTGCCTGTTACTATTATTCCTCCAGAGAATATATCAAGAACCATATTAACCACCTCACTAATGCCTTTGCCGTCCTTGGCCGTGCACCAATCCTGAGGAAGAAGCGTTGTGCACTCTTCTTTTTCTACGATGGGCTCCTTTCTGCGTGGTTTTGGTTTTTTGCCAGTATTATCGGGAATTTCTCCAGACTTGACGCCCGTATAGCTATAATCTGGCTGAGCTAGCCAGCCGCGCCCAGGATATCCCTCGTAAGGGATTCTGTATCCATTTTTATACTTGTTTGGTATTGAGGCTAGGGCCTTATCAGATGCCTCGTCATCGATAATATATCCTGCAATAAACTGTGAATCGTCGAATCCTCTAACCCATGGGCCATTAACGCTTCTTAAAATAGCCTCAGTCGAACCATGATCATATACTGTCATGACTCCACTGTGTGGTTTATAAGATACTGCAACGGTGACATGGTCCTGGCTTCCGTTGTATGGTGGTGATGTATCCATAATTATTACGGTGCCAGTAACTATTTTGTCTACGCTCTTTATCTCGACCCATCCATGCGCTTTTAGGTATGAGCCGAGTTGGCCCACCGGTGCGCCAGAAATGATAACGGTGGAAGGATTTGATGGATGTACGCCGATAGGGATATCTTTGAAGCCTAAATCCCACAGCGCTCTGTCAACGAGGCGATCGCAAGACGAATGATCGTTTCCTGGTGGAACCGAGACGGAGTTCCCATACTTAGGGTCTCCCGTGATGCTTCTGCCGCGCTTTGCTACGTTCGCGACTGCATTGAGGAACTCTTGCGAGGTTATAGCGCTACAATTATATGACTGGAATGAGAGCACGCCCATTATGGCGCATGCACAAATGATGAATACTTTATAATAACTACTCTTCGCTAGTCTCATTGGTTGCCTCCGTGCATTTTATGGAATCCGTGCCGACTTTAAGGTATTTTTGGTTCTCAATCTCGGTCAATTCTAGATCGTTGCTATATGGCGTAATTTCTACATATGCGCCACCATCGCGCGAAGACGAGGTTGTAGTCGTCTTGATTTTATTGTTCTCCATTGAGTAATCGCCGACAACCGTGGTACTGTGCTCTATATCTTTGCTGTCCAAATATAAAGAAGTAGAATAGAATTTTCCGTCGTCTCTAAAGACGTATTGAATCGCATCCTCTTGGCCGCAACTAAGAATAGTCGTGACTTCGTTATCTTTTTGCTGCGACTCAGCAACAATTCGCTTTGCGACAATCGCGCACCCTAAAGCAATCATTACGACAACAGCAATTACTGTAAAAATAATCGCTTTACGTTTTTCGCCATCGTAGGCGCTTGTATTACTTGGATAATTAGAAGGCTGGGATTGATCATGCATCCTATTTAAGAAATCTTGTTCAAAGTCGCTCATTGTCATAATTATATATAAACAGGCTAGCATAAGCAAATAGATAAACTAGGGCATATTTTGCGCATATTATATTTTAATTGCTGGTATGTATGCGTGGAAATATAACAAAAAATGCTCCCAAAGAGCATGAAACCATTTTTGGTGGACCTATCGCAACTATATTCAAACCTATTTTTGAAAATAGTCAAGTTCAAGGGTTCGCTCCCAGAGGGCGAATCCGCCTCTGTAAAAACAAATATATCAGAAAGAAAAGTCGAAAACAAGTACGGCGAAACAGAGGTGCGAAAAATTTGCCAAAAACAAAAAATGTTATCTGACGGCGAGCTAATTGAGATTGCGACGAAATACCTGTCCGGAGCCTCTACTTATGATCTGGCAAAAGAATATGACTGTCATCGCTATACGATTAGCAATAATCTGAAACGCATGGGAATAGATGTCTCTGGGCACGTCGAGGGGAGAAAATATAAAACCGAGGAAGTAATCCGCCTCTATGTCGATAAAAAGAAATCCGTGAAGCAGATTGCCGAAATGTTCGATGTCTGCGATGCGACCATATACAAATGCTTGAAACGGAATGGGGTCTATACGAAGCGCACTAGGTGGGACTATGAAGCTTGACGCTTATGCTTGCAGTTGTTTGGATAGTATTCTTTAATATCTCAAACAACCGGAGATATTATGAAACATTTTACGGAAAAGCGCAAAACCAGCATCGTAGATAAATTCAATGCTGGGATGAGTTCGGATGAGATTAAGGAGAAATATGGCGTGTCTGGCAGCACTCTTTGTTATTGAATTAAATGCGAGAAAGCTCTCCTCGCATTTAATTCACTTTTTGAGCAGGGTTGGCATCCTTAGGTTGTTTAATAACTGAAATATGCCAGAATATATGACGGTTAGCCCACAATGGCAATGATTCGGGACTGATTAGCGCCTGCCAAATCGAGACCATAAAACTGCCTTATGTTTCACGTTTTATGATATTGGTTCTAGATATCGCACAACTTTTCCATTGGATTTTGCATATTCTATCTCACTCAGAGTACTAGACCCGATATAACCTCCAACATTAATTACGAAGATCTCATCAGATATATCGATCTTTTTCCTTTGCATATCACTTAGCATTTCTTTAGTATCTTTAATCCAGGCCTCATCGTCACCCGAATGGCTATAAAGGCCTAAGCCTATGACTATGTTGCCTTCAAGGGTTAAGCGTTTCTGGATTTCAATAAAAGTGTCATTAAATCTAGTGCTCCCACAAAGCGTAACCACATTATATCTATCTAACTTCATGACTAGTATTATACATCACTATTATATCTTTCAACCATTGCAAAGCCTTTTTTAAAAAAGGCCACATCTGTAAGAACAAAAAATGCAATCTGTTAAATTAGACAATTCCAAGAATTATCTTGCAGATCACATGCATCAGTTCACGTCGCAAACGCCACATTCCAGACGGTAAAATAATATAAGCAAAAAGGATTTCAAAAATTTTTTTAATTCATCCTGCTCATGTTATAATGAAAAAAACACTATAAATGTTTCAAAGGAGGTTAATGACACAACGGATACTTCAAACAGGGTGGCGAAGCAATAGTATGCTTCGCAAACTAATAATATATGGCGCTCGGATGATGGCGCTAATTTCAATACTATTTGTCATTTCTTCTTCATTTCTTTTCAATACATCCATTGCTGAATCTCTCGATAACGACACCCGCATCGAAGAACAGTCTGAGCTTGCTTATTATCTCAAAGTCAAATATGACGGCGTAGACAAAGAGGGCGTACAATCTAATGACGCTACGATGGCAAAAATCAATAGCGGACGCATTAAAGTTACAGATAAAATCCCGGATGGATTGACTTTTAAATCTTTCGTCACATCAGATAATGGCTCAATCGGGGCTGTATCTCGTGCAGATTCTGCTATTAGTTGTTCCGGTCGCGTAATTGACGACACTCAGGAAGAATCCAACGATACCGGTGTTTGGAATACTGACAACTCAGAATATACCTATCATGGGCTTCATTATGACGCAAATTCTCGTACGGTATCTTTCTACGTGGAAAGTCTTAAGGCTGGTTGCGAACTTACCGTCGGTATTATCACCCAGACTCCAGAGACCGTCGACGATCCAACTACAACCGTCGTGGAATCACGCCGCGACTTTTACAACACCGCTCTTGCGACAGAAGGCATTATCTCCTCTCCGTCAAATACCGTCCACGCCTTCATGGGTAACGAAAATGCCGAAATGTATAAAGTAACCTATGCCTATACTGGCACGGTTCCAGGGAATGCGCCTGCTTTGCCGCCAGAATCGGAATATGCTACAGATAGTTCAGTCGGTGTAGCGACCATTCCATCTCTAGATGGTTACACCTTTACCGGCTGGACGACATCCGATGTTAGCATTTCAAATGGTAGCTTCATTATGCCAGCTGGTAATGTCGTGCTTGAAGGCTACTTTACCGAAAATCAAGCCGAAACCAAATATACCGTCACTTACCGCATTGACGGAGATAAGCCAGAAGATTTCGTTGCGCCAAAAGAGAAATCTTATCCTGCAGGTGTAGAGATATCTCTTGACTCAACCGAGCCAGGCACAGTTATTGATGGATATAGGTTCATCGGTTGGATAACGGAAGACGTAGAGCTCTCTGATACCGGTTTTGCGATGCCAGAGAAGAATGTCGTAATTGTCGGAAAATTCGAGCGTGTTAGCTATAAGGTCAGTTATCAATTCCAAGGCACTATCTTACCGCCAGATGCGGACAATCTATTGCCCGCTACAACCGAGCATTATCCAGGCGAAACTGTCACGACCGCAGCTCATCCAACCGCCGACGGCTATCGCTTCCTTGGCTGGTATAAGAAGTCTACTTTCACGATGCCTGAAGAAGATGTGGTTATTTACGGCGAATGGGGCTTGCAGTCTGGTACTTTCAGCCCAACTATTACGAAAGAGATCGAAAATCCGAAAACTTCGTACACTCAAGGCGATACTGTTCGCTTCAAGACTACCGTCACCAATACCGCCAGCCATGCCATCCATAATGTGATGATTCAAGAACAATTGGAAGATGCAAAATTTGTAACTGGCTCCGGATACACAGTCGTTTCGGACTATCTCGCAGAGGCAGATAATATGGCACCTGGAGCAAGTATCGTACTTTATTCTGAGTTCACTGTCACCGAGAATAAAGAGAAGGAATATACCAATACCGTCGAGCTGATTGGCGCACTGGCTGACGATAATTATTTCCTTGATACCGGAAAAGACTACAAAGCGAGCGTGGGCTTTACGGTAAAAGAGGTGTTGACCCCAGCTGTAATCGTTGGCCCACTTACGGAGGATGGTATAGTTAAAGATATCTTCGTATTTACGGTCTCGACGGCCTGTCTGATTCTCGCGGCTATTCAAATCCGTAAGCATATAAGCATTCAAAAGCGGACACTAAAACGCATTGGTATCTTTGTTGGAAGTTTTGCGGGCACTATTCTATTATTAGCTACCGCCGGAAAGGTAATTGCCGCAAATTATACTGTGCCAGTAAAAGTGTTACATTAACCTCTACTCATACGAGCTATGAAAGCAATGAGCCTGGCTCCTGGAATATAGAAAAAAGCGCCAGATGGATAGGCCAGGGCAAAGCGCAAATTACTTTCGACGTTAGCTCTATTATGAAAACCTCAGAGGGGCATAAGGATTTAATCTTCGTTTTAGATAACTCTGGCTCTATGAGTGGGGATAAGCTCGCACGAGTAAAACATGATGCTTCGGAACTCATCGAAAGTTTACTTTCGGATGATCAGAACCGTGCGGCATTGGTGAATTTCAATTCTAACGCCGAAGTCCTCTCAACTTTTACTAACGACAAAGATTCTCTCCTCGAAAAAATTGATGCTTTGGACGATACTGGATGTACTAATTACTATCAAGGCTTCCTTAAAGCCGAAGATGTTCTCGATGGTTATGTCAAGGCTCAAGACCGCGAAATTGTTTTGCTGTTCTTAACCGATGGCTATCCGAACGAACAAACCCCAAATGAAGTAGCAGAATACCAACGCCTCAAAAGTCTTTATCCGTACCTGAAGGTTGCCGGTATTCAGTATGAGATGGGCGAGGATATACTTGACGCAATCACCGATGTTTCTGATCTTCAGTATATCGCCACCATGGACTCACTAAATAATGTACTCTTTGATGCTGTCTTAGTCCCTTATACTTACAGTAATTTCGTACTTACGGATTACATCGACGACGAATTCTGGAATGTCGAAAGCATCGATAGCGTCGTTGCGTCCATTGGGGAAACCGCACTTAGCTATGAAGGTACTACGCCTAAAGTGACTTGGAATATCAGCAATCTTTACCGTTCCGGCTCTATCGCAGAGCTCACTATAGACATTGCGCTTAAGGATGAATATAAAGACAACGAGAGTCTCTATCCAACCAACAAAAAAGAAACTGTTGAAACCAGGCTTGAGGATACGCCAGATGAAGTCATCGAAAGCGAAAACACTCCCGTGCTTAAGAATATTTACGAAGTAATTTATGAAGGAAATGCTCCAAACGATTGTTCCGTAAGTGCTACTCCGGGAAGTGAAAAACATGCCGTTTCCTCAACGGTTGAGATTTCCGAAACAGTGCCAACCTGTTCTGGTTACAACTTTAGTGGTTGGGAAATTGCCACTGATGGCGTCAAGAAGCTCAATGACGATTATTTCAAGATGCCAGAAGGTGATGTTACGCTTCGTGCCACATGGACAAAAGTCTCAATCGAAAAAACCATGGACGGCACGGTTTATGTTATCCATACTTTATATGATGTAATAGCCAGCAGAACAAACGGTGAAGATTCTGGCATCAATTTTGCAACCGCCCCTTCCGCTACGAATGGTGATGGCGTAAACACGGTCGCCTCAACTGTAGGTGATGAATATCCGGTCTACTATTTCCGTGGAGCAGTGTCGGATAACAACGTACGATTTGCAGATTTCTGCTGGAAAGTAGTACGCACCACCAGCACCGGTGGCGTGAAGCTGATTTATAACGGTCTTCCAAACGCAAGCAATGGCTGCACAAATACTACCTCGAGCACATATGGCGTTACGGATATCGGCTTATCTGCATTTGCGGGTACAAGTTATGATTCTCCTGCCTATGTCGGATATATGCGTGGCAATAAGGTATATACTTCTACCAGCAAAAATGTGCGTACTTCGGGTTATGTATTTGGAAATGATGTATCATGGAATGGCAAAACATATACCCTCATAGATACCTACACCTTAGGTACATGGAGTTCAGAATATACGAAGCTGGCTTATGACCCGGATACCGGTAAGGGTTACCACTACACCTGCGGTAATACCTCCACCAGATGCACAAGCGTCTATTACCTGAACTATATGGCCTCAAGCTCCAGTTATGTTCTGACCTTAACCGGCGGAGTAGACATCGAGGCTGCGAAAACCAAAATGTTCTCCAATGAGACAGACTCCGCGATAAAACGTGTTATCGATCGCTGGTACAAAAATAATCTGAAAAATACAGCTGCTGAAAGTCTCCTGGAAGATACGGTCTTCTGCAATGATCGCACTATCTATGATGGTCTGCTGAAATCTAAAAATGACACCAGTGCAGTTAGTACAACAATGATATACAGCTATTACGGCCCATACGGCAGAAACAGAAAAAACAATAAGAACGCTCAAACAATCGCCCCGAGCCTGCAATGCCCGAATGTAACCGATGCCTTTACGGTAAATGCAACAAATGGCAACGGTGCATTGGACTATCCGGTAGGATTGCTAACGGGGGATGAGCTAACCTTAGCGGGGCATGGGTGGAATGGGAAAAGTATCAGCTCTTATCTCTATACGGACCGCAGTTCGTGGACGATGTCTCCGAGCTTTTTCGACAACAACGGTGCGCTCGGGTTCGACTGGAGGGTGGGCTTGATCGGCTTACGCATAAGCAACGCGGACTCGGTTCGTCCCGTCGTTTCACTGGTACCCGGAACCGCTGTTTCTGATGGTGATGGGAGCACCGATAATCCATGGGTAATAGAGTAATGTGGGGCGGCAAAAGCGGTTAGGTTCCGCCCCGAAGCCCTCGAGAACCTCGCGAAAAACCTTTCGCGAGGCGCGGGCAAAACGAGATAATAACCCAGACATTCCGTCAAAGTTGCGCGATCAGCTATTGGGAGCCGCAGTTCGTGGACGATGTCTCCGAACTATTTCAACAACAACAATGCGAACGGAGCCTATCGGGAACCTACTCAAACAATTATCATATCATTTCAGAGTATGTCATGAACTATGTGCCGACCTCTGTAAAACCGCCAATCGACCCGGAAATCACGGACACATCTTACCCCCCAGAGTCCACGGTGAAAGTCGTCAAGCAGTACCAGAAAACCCTCGAGGATGAAGAAACCCAAACAATTGTCAAGGAGTATAAGCAGGGTAAATCGACCTACGAATTAGCAAATGAATTCAGATGCCACCACTCTACCATCAGTGCCGTATTAAAGCGTAATGGCGTTACCGTCACGAAGCGCAAGGTAGACATTCACGTAGCGATCCAATTGTACGAATCTGGCAAATCAACCACGGAGATAGTAAAGTTCTTCAATACGACAGGCGCTGTCGTCGGCAAGGCTCTTCGGGCTAACGGCGTAAAAATGCGCAAAAGCTGGGAATACAAGAAGGCTTAATCCCTAATTACCTCATTTATCACGTACTGTCTTTCTTTTAGCCACCGATGTCGTTCCTTGTCTGCCTAGACAACTCCGCCATGGAATCCTTCTTTAATACTCTCAAACAGATATTCTTATATCGCCATGAATTCCGCTCCGAAGCTGAATTAAAAGCCAGTCTGTCCGAATTCACCCATTACTATAATTCCAAACGTATTCATGAATATCTGGGGTATAAGACTCCCGAAGAAGCCTGTTCCTTACATATTATAGAATTATTACCGGCATAACACGGGTAAATTCTGGAAAAGCCCCGGTTCGAAAACCGTACTTTTGCAAAAGCTCATACTATAAAATGGAACAAGAACGCATGTGCTTAAAACAAAAAACCAGCCTGTAAGGCTGGCTTTTCCAAAAACTATGTTGTTATCCGTGTGGGGCGCACCATGACGTGCAGATGCGCTTGAGGTGGGATTATTAATCCAAAACGTTATAGGTTATTTTCTCTTCCTTGCATGTTGTGTCAGAATAATTGTGGCTAGTCCGGTTAGCGATAGTCCAAGAAATGCTGTTATTCGCACAATTCCATCACCCGTGTTCGGGTTTACATTACTAATCGATGAAGGAGCTTGTTTCGTCCATTGCGCATAAAGTGTATAGCCGTCTGCGCCATCGTATGTGTCACCGCTACTCAACGCAATGCCCGAACCGTCTGCTCGAGTATTCCAACCATTGAAAATATATCCATCACGTTTCGGAATATCTGAATCAACAACATAAGAATTCCCATGTTTAACGGCTACTGTTTGTGCATTTGTTTTGCCACCATTTCCATTATAATTGGCTGAATGCAATCCCGCCGCCTTAAGATAAAGTGGACTCTCTCCAATGTTGTTTACTAAATCATCAAAAGTTGTAGGATTATCGGTATCCTTGAATCGATCATTTTCATTGTCATAATACCAGCCATCGATTCCATTCACCTCCATCAGGCTCGCGACGGGTAAGGTTATTACCGTGCTATAAATCCTCGGTTCTTTATCTGCCCGCTCATATATATACACCGCGCATGGATTGTTACTAGTAGGTTTATCTCCTGCGTTTCTCGAACACACCCTCCCAGACGGATATGCAAAATCGTCTCCGGCAACCTCTGCGCTATTGTTGTATATTTTTGAGGTTTCATCAATTGCAATTGATCTTTTGTTTGTAGCTAACGCGGGCATTAGCATCTTATGATAAATGCCTCCGCCAGTTTCTCCAGCGCTATTTCCACTTATTACTGTACCTGTCAGTACTAGGTCGCCTCCAAGTCTTCCATTATGATATATTCCCCCACCATTGAATGTAGCGTAGTTACTTAAGATTGATGAGTTACTTATGCTCACATAAGCTCTGGGCCCACTAGGTTCTAAGTGGATTGCGCCACCATAGCTGCCAGAATTGTTTTCTATGTCTGAATCTTCGATTGTAATTTGTAGACCAGAGCCTTTAATACTAAAAACGCCCCCCCACATCGCTTTGTTATCATGCGCGTAAAGCTTTTTTACCGTAAAGCCTCCTGTAGAATTATAAAAAACGCCACCAGCAATACTGGCGACGTTTTCTGACGCTTCGATATTTTCATATACTGCTTCCCTGCCATTAAAAGATGCAACCGCGCCGCCGCCGCATGCAGTATTCTTTATAAAAACTAAGTCCTTATATACCCCGCCTACAACATTATCAGTAATCGTACCAAGGCTTTGACAACCGTTAGATGCTATATTAGTTGCAAATCCGATGTTTTCCTCGAAAACTGATTTTTTCACCGTTGACGTATTGCTGGTTGAACTAAAAAAGAGCGCAGATCCATCATTTCCGACCATGTTATGTTTGAAGCTTGAATTATCTATTTCTATATCTGAATTAGATGCTACAATAGCTCCGCCATTGGTTTGTGCGAAGTGATTGCTAAACGTGGTCCCCTCAATGGATATACTTGCATTCGAAATACGTGCAAAGCCGCCGGAAACAGACTGAGTAGATCCCACGCCCCCCACATTATCACTAAAGACACAACCACTAATTGTTAGAGTTCCACCTTTTAAATATAAAGCACCGCCATCATTATACGATCCCGTGTGCGTTATTCGAGAGTTAGTAAGAAAGTTGTCCCCTATGCCAGATATGGCGGCGCCATTGACGCCTGTCGCTCCATTTTGAGCATACCTACCCAATCTGGCATTTTGAATCGTAGAGTTATTTAGCTTCAGGGTTCCGGAATTAATTATTAGAGACGAATTTGCCACAATATCTTCTGGTCCATCAGTTGTAGGTACTCTGACATAGCCGCTATCGTTTTCGCCAGTATAAAAACGATGCTCATAATCCATTTTCCAACCTGGAGCACCACCATCAATTATGAGGTTTTCTATCTCGAGAGAAGCGCCAGATTGAATTAGAAATAAGCCTCCAGAATATGAATTTGAACGAGAAATCGTGTTATTGCCACCTATGATCTTTGTGCTACCGTTTATGGTTAGAGAGGAAGTGAACTCAAAGCCGTTATCTATTACGACTTCAGCTTCGCCGTCGGAAATAGCATCAGACAATTCAGAGAATGACGATACATTTATGGCCGACACTAAGGGGCTTGAAGCGAGAACTCCGACGATTGACAATCCGACAATCGCAAGAGATGTCTTGCAATTGTTATAAACGCAAAGAGCAGAACTTGATAAGTGCGCTATAGGCATATACCTCCTTAGTTTACGTTTTGGAGCTAGCAATGGGCAACCTCCGTTTTTTATAAGTATAGCATAATCGCATTATTCGCAATACAAACGATTGTGGTTATGTTATAAAATCTGCTCGGGTATCCCCCACAATGCCAACGGATCTTAAGCTTTGAACTCTGTTTGAGAAATACCTGCCCGCCTTAAGCCGCAGAAGTGACTTCAAAACAAAAACACACACTTTTTTGGTATAATACCTATGCCAGGTAATGATATTTCCGCTCGAACTGCGTAGAAACTAAGCGCAAATACATTCATCTGACATGGAGGGGCAGAATCAAGGTGAGCATTCTATGGAGTGTAAAAATGGAATCGATGCCTTATGTAAATCTTGCGAAATATAGTAATTTTCTGCCCCTCTGAGTTCCTCTTCAACAAATCTAATCAGGTACTCCATATTATCAATCTGGCTAATAGATCTCCATATGAAAGACAATCGCAATATAGATTATCGGGCAGCAATTACTGCCGGACAATGTGCACTGAAAAGCCTCAAGGACGCCCGGTCTTATCTTGATGGTGCAAGAGCCTGGGGAATAGCAGATTTGTTGGGGGGCGGTATTCTTCCTGGCGTAATGAAACATTGGGATATTAACGACGCAAAGCGAAATATCAATGATGCTGAACAAGACCTACAGGAATTCATATACGCTCTGGATCATATACAAATATCTGATGCGCTGGATCTGGAAATTGATGGCTTTCTTTCATTCATAGATTTGTTCTGGGACAACTTTCTGGCAGATTATTTAGTTCAGACACACATCAAAAAATCACGTAAAAGTTTGGATGAGATTATAGCCAAAGTTGAACAACTCCAGAGCAGCTTAATTATCGAAAGCACCGTTGAGCACTTCAGGCATAATTCTTCCGAAAACAATAAAACAGGCTCTATCGCATGACTTCCAAACAGTTTTTAATTCTGTCCTGCAATACGGGTGGCGGACATAACGCTACCGCTGCGGCAATGAAGGAAGAGATAGAGCGGCAAGGACATAGGGCGATTGTTCTTGACTACCTTGCTCTGACGAATGATGGCATGAGTAGGAGGATATGTGACTTTTATGCTACGACTGTGCGTCATGCTCCACATTTTTTTGGTGCATGCTATTGGGGTAATATGTTTCTAAGTGCCTCGCATGTCCCCTCATCGTCATACTATCAGGGTATTCCCATCGCCAGAGCCTTGAGAGGATATTTATCTGAAAGCAGCTTCGATGGTATCATTGCGACGCATTTATATGCCGCAGAGGGACTTAGTTACCTAAAAAGGCATGGCGCCACTTTACCGAAAACCGTTGCTATTTCTACAGATTACATCTGCCATCCATATTGGGAGTACCTTGATTGCGATTACCATATCATTCCGCATGAAGATTTAATAGAGCAATTCGTAGCGCGTGGGATACGACCTTCCAAATTGTATCCTTACGGCATCCCCGTAAGGAATCAGTTTAAACAGAAGAAAAGCCAGGAAAAAGCACGAGAGGAATTAGGCCTTTCTTTGCACGGGGATTTATTTCTGGTCATGGCAGGGAATTCAGGAACCGGGCACATTCGTAAACTCGTTGATGAAGCTCTTAGCAAAACAGGAGCGGGCATGGTTGCGGTTTTGTGTGGCAATAATAAACGCCTTTATAGTAACCTGAATGATAGCTTCTCGCAGAACTCACGTGTTCGAGTAACTGGTCCGGTCAATAACGTAGCGGACTGGATGGCCGCCTGCGATGTGCTATTCAGTAAACCTGGAGGACTCACATCGACAGAAGCGCTAGTTCAAAACGTCCCACTAGTTCATACGGCCCCCATTCCAGGATGCGAGACCGCAAACGCCGAATTCTTTGCCGAACATGGACTATCCTTTTCTGCGCACACCATAAAAAAGCAAATTCAGTGTGGTTCTGCTCTTGTTGAAGACCCGAGGATATGGCGTGAAATGAAATCCCTTCAGGCAAAAAATGCCCGTCCAGACTCGGCTGAAAAGATTCTTTCATTGATTTCGTAATGCTTAATGCTGTACCGTCATCTATTCTTTTTTGGTATAATAGTCATGGCTAGGCATGTATAGCTCGCCTCCTAGGTTGTAGACCATGGGACATTAAAAATTTTCATCGAGAGCTAAATGCATGCCCAGTGTGGGAGCGAAAAATCATTAGCCTTAAAACAAGATTCCGTGCAGTTTCGACCTTTGACCTGCTGCATAATTTTCGCTCCCGAGATCATGTCCAATAAATTTTCTTTGACACCTAAACACTTGGGTGATGTATCGGCACATCTGTGCTTGCAGAAGTCCTAATCTGTGGTAAAATACTTGCGAAACTGTGCAATAAGCACAATAAGTATTGACATTTTTTGTATAATATGCTACAATGAAATCAACATGCGAAATCAATCGTATGTCGAAATTAAACAAACTGGCAGTAACCGCAGGGGGGTGCAAATAGCATCCTGCCTGCGGTTTATTGCGTTTACGGAGCACTCTCCTTAACCCTCAGAACCGGGTCCTCAAACATCGTTTTGAGCATCCAGTTCTGTGGCATTAAGACCACAGAAGATCTTTATTATGAAAGGTGATGTCTATTATGGCTACCAAAAAAAAGTACGAGTTCACAGGAGAACAAAAGCATTACGATGGAATTACGCTAAATCGCATCCGCGCCCTTGTCAATATTCCTAAATACGGCGTAAAAGCTGGTGACCTCGGAGGCTGGATTCAATCCGAAAACAACCTTTCGCAGGACGGGCAATGCTGGGTATCCGGTAATGCCTGGGTTTTTGCAGAAGGGTGCGTCTACGGCGATGCCCTCGTCTCCGATAACACATGGGTTTATGGTTATGCCCAGGTCTCTGGCAATGCTGTTGTACGCGGCGATACTTGGCTATCGGGCTACGTGAATGTCAGCGGGTACGCTTGCTTGAACGGTGGAGTGTTCACTAATGGTCGCTTATGCGGGTAATGACCGAAATAACCAGGAGTGAGTAAACTCATCTTGCCACAATGGAAAAATGTCAGCCAAACTAACTCTCGACAACAGGAGGTTATATTTATGACTGCAGAACAAAAAGCTTACGAAATTGTCGCTTTTGTTACTAGCAGAAAGAGCGCCCAGATTTCTTCCTTCGCAGCAGGACAGGCCCGTGAGGATGTTGCGTCAATTTTACGATCCGCATTCCGAAACGGATGGCACAAAAATTCTACCATAGAAAACATGATCAAAAATATGGGGAACAGCATCATTCGTTACGGTGATGGAGACTCCACATATAGAGTGGCTGCGTTCCAGATCTCATTAGAAATCTATGAAGCCATTCGCGATCCGCTCTGGTTCTATCTGTAACTCGCCTTTCATTTTCAAACCGCTCCCGCCCAGAGATCTTCGGATCTCCGGGCGGCTTAACCATTCTTAACCCTCAGAACCGGGTTCTCAAAGAATCCTTTGAGTATCCAGTTCTGTGGCTTTAAGACCACAGAAGTACATTGAAAAGAAAGGCGGTGCCAATTATGGCAGCCAAATACGGACATTATGAAGGTAATCTGGATTTGAGACCCTCGTCCCGGGGCAAGATTAAACGAACTCTTGCAGGGCTCAGGTCGGTCGGTGGAAACCTCTATCTCGGTGGTACTCCCATCACCTCGCTCCCGGAGGGGCTTGAGGTCGGTGGGAGCCTCGATCTCAGAGGTACTCCCATCACCTCGCTCCCGAATGACCTGAAGGTCAGTGGATACCTCGATCTCAGAGGTACTTCCATCACCTCGCTCCCGGAGGGGCTCAAGGTCGGTGGAGACCTCTACCTCATCAACTGTTCTTCCATCACCTCGCTCCCGAAGGGGCTTGAGGTCGGTGGAGACCTCTATCTCAGAGGTACTCCCATCACCTCGCTCCCGGAGGGGCTCAAGGTTAGTGGATACCTCGATCTCAGAGGTACTCCCATCACCTCGCTCCCGGCGAACCTGAAGGTCGACGGGAGCCTCGATCTCGATGGTACTCGTATCACCTCGCTCCCGGAGGGGCTCAAGGTCGGTGGAAGCCTCTATCTCAGTGGTACTCCCATCACCTCACTCCCGGAGGGGCTCAAGGTCGGTGGAGACCTCTATCTCAGAGGTACTCCCATCACCTCGCTCCCGGAGGGGCTCAAGGTCGGTGGGAGCCTCTATCTCGATGGCACTCGTATCACCTCGCTCCCGGAGGGGCTCAAGGTCGGTGGAGACCTCGATCTTAGAGGTTCTTCCATCACCTCGCTCCCGGAGGGGCTCAAGGTCGGTGGAAGCCTCTATCTCAGTGGTACTCCCATCACCTCGCTCCCGGAGGGGCTCAAGGTTGGTGGGCGTGTCATCTGGTAATCGCCGCCTTTCTCTCATCGCCGCCCAGAGATCTTCGGATCTCCGGGCGGCTTAACCATTCTTAACCCTCAGAACCGGGTTCTCAAAGAATCCTTTGAGTATCCAGTTCTGTGGCTTTAAGACCACAGAAGTACATTGAAAAGAAAG
>JAFXZL010000009.1:0-241590 GCA_017541245.1 Candidatus Saccharimonadota bacterium | reverse complement strand
CGCCCGTCAAACCATGAGAGTCACCAACACCCGAAGTCCGTTTCGGCGGCCTAAGGTGGGGGAGATGATTGGGGTTAAGTCGTAACAAGGCATCCGTACCGGAAGGTGCGGATGGATTACCTCCTTTCTAGAGAAGGAAAGAGACGTATGAGAGCCATTTTGGCTTGCATATAGTCAGGTCGGTTGCAGTAGTAAATTTAAGCTTGATTTATTACATTTCCGCAAGGATGCAACAAAGCTATTACAGATACAACGATGAAACTTAATTGCACAACTAAATTGTTAAGCAGAGAAGCGCCGAAAGGTGCTTTTTTTGTTTTATTTGCATGTATCTATCTCTAGCACTGTTATTCTGGGTCGCGTTAGGCTGGCCCGTCGTTACGGGCAGCCTCCGCTTGCTCTCGGCCGTAGCCTGCGAATACCCAGAATAACAGTGCTGGAGATCCGTACTTACCAATAAAACAGTTGGTCATATATCTTATATGGGGGCGCGTTAGGCTGGCCCGTCGTCACGGGCGGCCTCGCTTAAATATCGGAAGCAATAAAAAGACTCCGAATTCAGTTATGTCATGACCTTGAGAGATAAATAATGTCATGCTCGAATCGGAGTCTTTATTTTTTGATGTGTTTGTTTTTGAAAATATTTGTGTTTGTTTTTAGGAAATTGCGGCTTTTGTGATCTGCGAATAATTACAAAAGCTATTTTTACTATAAGCCCTTTGGAAAGACTTGTCAATAGGTTTTGAATAAAATTGTTATACAAAATTAACAGGGGTGGAGCATGTAAAATTTACCACATTTGCAAAAATGGCCCCAATTTGTACACAATGTTTGGGTTTTGCATCGGGGGCGCTAAGTTGGTAAAATTGATGTATGGAAAAACGCATTTTTGGCGCGACTGATGGGATCCGAGGGAAGGTCGGTGAGGCGCCGCTAAGGCCAAATGCAATTAAGGCCTTAGGCAAAGCAATCTCTAAATATTTTGACAACGGCAGGCTAGTAGTTGGACGTGACACGCGCGTTAGTGGCGAGTGGATGTGTGATGCTGCCGTAGAAGGCATAAAGGAGCAGGGTGGCTCGGTTGGAGACCTTGGTATCGTTCCTACGCCAGCTATGCAGAAAATCGTGGGTGAGCGTGAAGGTATTGTGGGTGGTATCATGATGACTGCATCGCATAACCCGGCGACGGACAACGGCCTAAAAGTCTTCCTAACTGACGGGGATAAGCTTTCCGATGAGCAGGAGCTTCAGGTTGAGGATTACTACTTTGAGCAGACTTTGGACGAGGATGTGAATCCGCCAACAGTCGAATTTGAGACGGATGATAATCCTGCGGCCGTACGTGATTACGTTGAGGCGGCGGACGAGATGCTGGAAATTGGCGATGAGCTGGAGGGCGTAGAGTTAGTTGTGGATGCAGCTTCTGGCGCAGGTCACGATTATAGCAAGGCCGTATTTGATGAGTTTGGTATTGAGGCGGAGATGATTGACCCTGTGCCGAACGGTACGAATATCAATGACGGATGCGGAGCACTTTATCCGGATAAGATGGCAGCGACCGCAAAAGAACGTGGCTGTGTTGGCGTAGCGATGGATGGTGATGCCGATAGGATTATTCTGGCGGATGAGGATGGTAGGATTTGGGATGGCGATAGGATAGTCTGTCTCATTGCAGAGTATCTTAATGAGAATGATGCTTTACCAAATAGCAAGGTGGTCTTGACCGAATATAGTAACCTTGCGACGATTCAGTATCTCATGAATAATGGGATTGAGGTAGATAAGGTAGTAAACGGCGATCGTTTTGTGGCACAAAAGTGTGAAGAGAATGGTCTGATTCTTGGCGGGGAATTATCTGGTCATATTATCTATCTTCCGTGGCTAAAGAGCTCCGATGCGACATTTATGACACTATTCGTTTTGAAGATTATGCGCGAGAGGGGTTGTCGCTTGGCTGACCTTTGGGCGAAGTATGATAACTTGCCATCGAAACAGTGGGGCGTAATGGTGCGCGAGAAGAAAGACCTTAATGAATTGCCGGAATGGATTGGGGCACTGGCTGCTGCAGAAAACCGCCTGGATGGCAATGGTAGAATCTTTACACGTTATTCTGGTACCGAGAATAAGTTGCGCATTTTGGTGGAGGGGCAGGATGCGGAAATTGTAGAAGAAGTGGGCGAAGCATTAAAAGAACTTGTAGAAAAGGAGTTAGGGTAATGATAGAAATTGGCCCAATGACGGAATATGACGGCGATGTAGCCGAGAGGCTAGGTGTTTTGCGCCGCCAACTTAGCACGAAGTACGACGGCTCTCCGCTTCCGCGTGAGACGCTTGAAGATATCATCGAATCGCCTTATCACGATTTGTTATTGGCCGTGGACGGCGACGAAGTGGTTGGCATGGTTGTCGTGTCGATTGTTATGATGACGACAAGGCGCAATGTCTATATGGAAGACCTAGTAGTAGATGAGAATCGTCGCGGGCAGGGGATTGGTGGCGATATGCTTGAGGCCGTAAAAGATTGGGGCCGCAAGAAGGGCTGCCAGCGTCTCGAGTTTACCTCTACTAGTCGCGATAATAAGGAAGGCGCGATTAAGTTCTATGAGGGGCATGGCATCATGCTTCGCGACACTGGGCAATATCGTGCAGAATTAGCAGAATAAAAAAGAACCCCTCTTTGGAGGGGCTTTTTGGTGTCTTACGGGAACTGGTTTGGCATGATGAGATGGAAGATGAAGTAAAGGATGACGCTGTGCATGTTTGAAATGAAGACGACGCCGAGAACACAGGCAAGAATGCCGAAAAGTTTAACTTTGTCGTAGCTGGCTACGCCACTTGCAAGATTGTTGGCGATAGCTTGGTGAAATTTTACTATGAGTGCACCGGCTACCAAGACAGCGATCCCGCCCAGGCACCAGCCCCAATCGAATGTCCAATGCATAAGCATATTGTACCATGTATCGGTTCAGCCTTGCATATTTTTATGGAATTTAGTAGAATAATCTCTAGCAGGGGATATAGCTCAGCTGGTTAGAGCGCGTCACTGATAATGACGAGGTCTGTGGTTCAAGTCCACATATCCCCACCATACATGGGGCGGAATAGGTTTATACCTACTCCACTCCACCATCAAAAGCCCGTAAGGGCGTTTTTTGTTGCTATAATGGCTTTATGAACAGAGCTGAATTTTTGGAAAAAATCCAGAAGACGACTGGTCTGACGGATGAGAAGATTGATAAGTTAAATAAAATACTAGAAGATCATATTCCGGCTGGCAAGACTAATAAGGAAAAGATTATATTTTCGCTTCAGAAAGAGCTTGGCATGAGCGAAAAAGACGCGGACAAGCTCTATAACGATATCGCGAAGGTCTTTACGGAAGAGACTGCTAATAAAGTGAAGGGCGCTTTCAAAGAATTCGGCCAAATGTTCTCATAAAAACAGAGGACGAGCTCATGAGAGGCTGCGTAAGGGCCTTTTAGTAGGAGAGACATAGAAAAATACCTCCAGACTTAATAATCGGGAGGTATTTTTATTGAAGGATCTCGCACTTCCTTCAATCTATCTCATATTCTATGCGGTGGATGATATATTGTCAATGCTTGTTTTGGCGTGATTTTGATGTTTTGCGACCTCATATTGTTCGGTTATTATGACATATTTCTAAGCAAAAACATATTGACAAAACGGAAGCATTATGCTAAAATAGCCATAAGCACCTGAGAAGAGTGCCTAGTTTGGCGCTGTTTCTTCTCAAAAAGGGTGGCGATAATTAAGTTATATGGTGGGCAGAAATGGAGCTAGAAATGGCTGGAACTAAAGCTGGTGGCCAAAAAGCTGCCGCAACAAACAAGAACAAGTACGGTAAGGACTTTTACGCTGAGATTGGTCGTAAAGGTGGTCGCAATGGTCACACTGGTGGCTTTGCTGCAAACCCAGAGCTCGCAAAGATTGCAGGCGCTAAGGGTGGCCGTATTTCCAAGCGTGGTAAATCAAAGAAGAACGCTTAATATCTTAGTTTGATAGATTTCATTAAAATATCTCCTCTTACGGGGAGATATTTTTTGTCTAAAAATCTTCTGGCGGGATAGAGCTTGGCCACTTCTTGCCACAGAGAGGGCAGTGGTAAATGCCGGTTTCGTCTTGATAGCCGGCGAGCTGACAATTGATGCATAGAGAGACGACGTGTAGCCAGTTGCGGTAGGTATCGAGGTGGTCTTGGGCGAGATCTTCATTCCATTTGACGCCGTAGGTCTTGCAGAGGTCTTTAGCTTTTGCCCAGGCTTCGGACTCGATGCGGACGAGCTCGATGTCGCTAGTGTAAGATGTACGCTTGATAAGATAATGGCCGAGTTCGTGTAGAAGTTCAATTGGGGTAGTATCTTTGGCGTAAAAAATCGAGCGCGGTGGGGTGTATTTAGCGCATTCGCCAGAGGTGAAGCTGAGTTCTGGGTAATCCTGGCGTAGTTTAGCGACGAGCTTGCTTAAGCTTGGCATAGTAATAGCATCCGTGAATTACAGAGAGGTCGCCGTACTTTGCGGTGTGGAGACGTGGCTGATTGATGCGGGCAGGGAGTTGCTCGGAGATGGCTTTGCGTAAAGGTTTGCGGTAGGCATTAAGCATGAGGCCGAGCGGGCCACCGAGGATAACGCGGTCTGGTTTTAGAGAGGTGATAAGTGGTACGAGCCCGAGCGTGATGCGTTTGGTAATGTCGTCCCAGATGTCGCGGTCGTCGATTTCGGAGACGAGGCGGCCGTATTTTTTGTTGATTGCGCTAGCGGCGGCAATATCCTCCCATTCGAGCTTCTCATTATTCCAGATATACTCGGTGTGGCCTGGCTCAAAATCCAGGTAGCGCTTTACGAGTGCGCCATCTTCGACGATGCCGCCACCGATGCCGGTGGAAAGCGTAAGATAAAGTGAGCGACCTTTGCAAAGGCGAGCTTCGGCTAGAGCGGCCAGATTGGCGTCGTTTTCGACATAGATAGGAAAATCACGGTCTAGGTCTTGCTTGAGCCGTGCGGCGAGGTCGAAGTTTTGCCACGGGAGATTGCCGAGCCAGACAGCCTGATTGCGCTTGATGATGCCAGGCATGGCGATAGATATAGCCTTGATACCAGATAGGACGAAGTTTACGCGGATTTGCTGTAAGAGGCTTGCATAGAAGATATTCTGATCGGCGACAGTCGCGAAGCGAACAGAGTGAAGAACCTTGCCATCCTTGTCTACGAGGGCAATAAGAGTTTTGGTCCCACCGATATCGATACAGAGATACATACTGCCAGTATAACATCTCGGAGCGCGCAAGTGAATAACAGATAACGCTTATGTTTGTGATAGGGGTTGAAGAGTGTTATAATTTTCCCAAGTTTTAGGGAGTTATAAAAATGGATGTAGATACCAAATATAAGCGTTGGGGATGGGGTGCATTAATTGGGCTCATCGCTGTAATCTTAATTGCTGGCTTGATTGTTGCAATTAGCTTGTCCTCGCCAAAGAAGGCAGAGCTTGCAAATAGCGGCAATGACGGTGATAGCGCTTTGATTGCTGACGATAGCGACAAAGATTCTGATAAGAAAGCTGATGAATCTAAGGATTCTACTGATGACTCGAAGAAGTCCGATGATTCTAAGAAAACTGAGGACTCTAACAAGTCTGAAGATTCGAAGAAGACTGAGGGTTCCAATAAGTCTGAAGACAAGAAGACGGATAGCAACAAGAACGGCACCTCTGGTTCTACTGGAACGAATGGCAACAAGAACGCTAATGGTGGTTCTGCTGCAAATAGCGGAAATACTGGTAGCAATAGCGGTAGCAGCAATGCGAGCGCAATGCCAAAAACTGGTCCAGCAGAAGATTTGATGAGCGTAGTAGCGCTAGCGACAATCGCCGGTTTAGCTGCACATAACGTAATGCTTATCAAGAAACGCGCTTAAACTTTACGTAATCTGTAAAATAGGGTAAAATAGTGAGCAGTGTAGAACTGCTCACTTGTTTTTGTGTGTCACGAAGATAAATGAGCAGTTCTAACGAAAGGAAAAAATAATAAATGGCTACAAAAGCTAAATTGACAATGGATGAACTTCTCGCAGCAGAAGATATCCAGCCAATTGTACTTGGCGACACAATCGAAGGTACGGTTATGTCCGTCAAGAAGCATGAGATCTTAATTGATCTTGGTGCACGCGGTGTAGGTCTTGTACCACGTCGCGAGGTTGCCTTCGGGCGCCAACTCAAGGAAGGTGATGCAGTTTCTGCTAGCGTCATCGATACCGAAATGGAAGATGGTATGGTATTACTATCTCTCCGCAAAGCTGTTAAGGAAAAGGGCTGGGATGAAATCGCTGCCAAGCTTGAAGCTGGCGAAATCATCGAAGTACAACCTTACGATGCCAACCGTGGCGGCCTCTTGGTCGAATACGAAGGCATTCGTGGTTTCTTGCCTGTATCTCAGCTTTCTGCTGAACACTACCCACGTGTAGGTAGCTCTGATAAGGATGAAATCCTTCAGCGCCTCAACTCGTTGGTTGGTCAAAGCATTCGCGTACGCATCCTTGATGCAGATCGCAAGACCAATAAGTTGATTCTTTCTGAGAAGGAAGCTATCAAAGATGGTCTCGCAGAACGCTTTGCTAAGCTCGCCGTTGGCGACGTAGTAAAGGGTGTAGTTACTGGTGTTGTAGACTTCGGTATCTTCGTAAATGTAGACGGTATTGAAGGTCTCGTACATATTTCCGAGATTTCTTGGGAGCGTGTAAACAGCCCAGCTGATTACGTAAAGGTTGGCGAAACCGTAGAAGCAAAGATTATTGCTATCGACAAAGATCGCCTCAGCCTTTCTATGAAGCAACTTCAGGAAGACCCATGGCTCTCCGAAATCGCTAATTTTAAGAAGGGCGACAAGGTAGAGGGTACGATTACTCGTATCACCCCATTTGGTGCTTTCGTTCAGATTTCTCCAGCTGTTGAAGCTTTGGTGCACGTATCTGAACTCGGCGAAGGTAACGATGTAGACCCAGAGAAGATCTTCACTCTTAACGAGCGCAAGGAATTCAAGGTTCTTGACATCGACAAAGAAGGTCGCAAGATTTCTTTGAGCTTTGCTGATAAGAAATAAGTCGATTGACTAACAGAGAGCCCTCGCAGTAGCGGGGGCTTTTTGTGGCGCCTCTGTTGTCTAATAGTGAATAATGTGGTAAAATAGGTCTAGTTTTTTGCGTATTTTTTATACGCTCGTATAGAAATCTAAACTCTAAACAGAAAGGAGCTAGAAAGTGGAAGAAAAGGTAATACAGATTTCTGGCTCGATAACCGTAGACGAGCTAGCAAATGCCTTGGGCGTATCTGTTACGCATCTTATTGGCGAGCTTTTTAAGAATGGCATTATGGCGACGATTAACCAACGCCTAGATGCTGAGACTGCTCAGATTATGACTGAGGAGCTTGGTTTTACGAATGTTCGCTTTGAGAAGAAAGAGAATTCCGCAAAGATTCCTGGTATGAAGCGTGAGCTATCCAAAGATGCAAAGCTTCGTCCACCAGTAGTAGCAGTAATGGGGCACGTTGATCACGGTAAAACAACTTTGCTTGATACTTTGCTAAAGAAGAAAACTGTAGACGATGAGGCGGGCGGTATTACGCAGCATATCTCTGCTTATCAGATGGAATATAACGATCGCAAGATTACTTTCCTTGATACGCCAGGCCACGAAGCCTTTGCTGCAATTCGCCAACATGGCGCTATGCTTACGGATATCGTCGTGATTGTTGTGGCGGCAGATGATGGCGTAAAGCCACAGACCGCAGAGGCAATTAAGTTTGCTGAGGCTGCTAACGCAAAGATTATTGTTGCAATTAACAAGATTGATAAGGAAGGGGCAAACATTGACCGCACCAAGGCACAGCTTGCAACTGACTTTAATTTGAACCCAGAAGAGTGGGGCGGTGACACGATTATGGTGCCGATCTCCGCGAAGACTGGCGAAAATGTCGAGAAATTGCTTGATATGATTCTTCTCACCGCTGATATCGACGAACTAAAAGCAGACATCAACATTCCGGCAGAAGGTTTGATTATTGAGAGTCATATGGAAGTTGGTAGAGGCTCAGTAGTAAACTTGCTTGTTACTGGTGGTGAACTTAAGACTGGTGAATTTATCGTTGCTGGTAAGACTTATGCAAAGATTCGTACGATGGTTGACTGGAAGGGCAAGCCAAAAGGTAAAGCTACTCCATCTACCCCTGTTGTAATTACTGGTTTTAAGGAATTGCCGAACTTTGGTGATAAGTTTGAAGAAGTTCCAGATGAGAAGACTGCACGCAAGATGGCGTTACTAAATGCCCAGGCTGAGAGTGACGAATCTGCGTCCGCAAATGTAACCGCAACAGATATGCTTCGCATGATGAATGTTGCAGACAATACGAAGACCTTTAATGTGATCGTAAAAGGTGACGTAGCGGGTTCTGTTACATCTGTTGTTGACTCGCTTCGTATGATTGATACGCAGGGCGAGATTACTTTGAACATTGTTTCGACTGGCGTTGGTGCTATCTCCGAGAATGACGTCTATATGGCATCTGGTGGTAACACTGTGATTTATGGCTTTAACGTAACGGTACCAAATGCAATTGCAAAGATGGCAGAGCGTAATGGTGTGCCTGTACGCGTATTCCGTGTGATTTATGAGCTTCTCGATGACGCAAAGCGCAATATGGAGAACATGCTTGATGCGGAAATCGTAGAGACGGAAACTGGCGAACTTGAGATTAAGGGTGTTTTCCGTACGGAGCGCACCGAGATTATCTGTGGCGGCCAAGTGAAATCTGGTCGTGTCGCACCTGGTATGCTTGGTCATGTCTATCGCAAGAAAGAATTGCTTGGCGAGATTGAGGTCACTAATACCCAAGAGGGTAAGGTTAACGTTCCGTCGCTTGCGGAGGGTGAGATTGGCGGTATGTCGCTAAAGACCGACAAGAAGATTCAGCTTGAGATTGGCGACAGAATTAAGTTCTTTGTGCGCGAGTTTAAGAAAAAGACGATTGCTTAAAGAATACTCTTGTGCTTAATTTTTCAAACACTAGCTTTTTGTGATACAATGAGGAAAATAGGAGAAAAAGGCTATGTTTCAATTTGACGAAAGCTTTCTAGAGACGGTGGGTCTTTCTGGAATGCCGGAGGAAGAAAAAGAAAACTTCTTGCAGTATGCGCAAGATCAACTAGAAGTTCGCATTGGCGAAAAGATGAGCGAAGGTCTCTCTGAAGAGCAGCTCGATGAGTTCGAGCGTATCATCGATAACGATCAAGAAACCGTTCAGAAGTGGCTTGCAAATGCTGGCGACTACAAGAATGACGAAATCTACAAGAAATTGCTTGAAGGTTCTGAGGTAGCAGAGGATACGCCAGAATTCTTGAACGATTATGTAACGGCAAAGTGGCTAGATCAGAATTGCCCACAGTATCAAGATATTATCCGTGAATCCATCGAGGGTTTGCAGCAAGAGATTTCTCAGCAAAAAGATGCGATTCTCGAGAATGCCTAATTTTCTCCAATAATATTAAGGCTTGTAAAAAATATCTCCCATCTGGGAGATATTTTTATTTCTTATGTCCGTTAAGGAAGCTCTTGGCGTCCATTTCTTTGGAGTTTTCTGGAAGGAGGCGGTCGATGACGAAGTATTTGCCGTCTGCACACTTTTGGTCGAGTTCGGTAGCCGGGCTATCTGATACGTGAGCAGAGGTAATGGTGCATGGAATGTCTAGCAAAGTGGTCTTGGATTTTGGAAAACCGGCGAATGCGCGAACCTCATTTACGAGCTGCTGAGCGCCTTTCTCGGCAAATTTTAATTCCGACATAGATTTATCTAGTTTTGCCGTAAAAGTGGCTTCTGCGTCATTCTGGAGCGTCTCAGTGGCATTTTTTGCGAGGACTCCATCCAATACGTCAGAAATGAGTTTTGCGCCGAGGGTAGAGAGCTCGTCGTAGAGAGATTGCTTAGTTGTTTCTGGGGTGATTTTGACGGTGGCTTGTGCAAGAATTGGGCCCGCGTCCATCTCTTTAACGAGGCGCATAACGGATACGCCGGTTTCGGAATCGCCGTTTAGGAGCGGGGATTCGATTGGTGTGGTACCGCGGTATTTCGGGAGTAGTGATGGATGAATATTGATGATGCCGCAAGGAATGGCATTAATGGCCTCATCTGGTACGAGTTTGCCAAAAGCGGACAATACGCCGAGATCTGGTTGATATTGTTTGATAATTGGGAGAAGGTCTTTGCCGCGATGGACGAGGTGGATGGGGATGTGATGCTTTTCGGCGAGCTTTGCCACGGCGAATGGTTTGCGAACATGCGCATCTGGTAAGACTAGTGCACAGATTTCGTGACCGCTTGCAAGGAGCGCGTCAAAAATTGGGGTTTTATACTTTACGCCCTGAGCAAGTTGCTCATTGCCGAAATAGATGATTTTGCTCATAGGTTAATCCTCTGGCCAAAGCTCTTTATTGTCTTTTATGTACTCGTCGTAATCTAGCGGCTCGAGGTCGCCTTTGTCGTTAAGCTTGTAGAAAGCGTCTTTTTCGTCCTTGATGTGATCGATGAAGAGAATGCCATTGAGGTGGTCAATTTCATGAAGAAGGGTGCGAGCAAGAAAATCTGAGGCCTTAATGCGAACCTCTTCGCCGGTTTCGAGCTGTGCTTTGATGCGGGCCTTGGTTGGGCGAGGAACTTTACCGTAGATTGTTGGAACAGACAGACATCCTTCGTAATCTTTGACGATTTTGCCTTCAGTTTTGATAACCTCTGGGTTTAAGAGAGGGATGAAGGTGGCATTGTCTTTGTTGTTCATATCCTCGCGGACGACGATAATGCGCTTGTTATAGCCGAGCTGTGGCGCTGCCATGGCGGCGGAGAGCTCAAACTCATGCTCATTTTCCCAATCGATGCAGGACTGGATCATTTCTTCGGCAATCTTCTTTACCTCTGGGTCGCCAGCCTTGACCTTGGTAGACTTTTGGCGGAGGCGTGGATCCGGGGTGACAATGACTTCTTTTTTCTTGCTCATACTAGGGAAAATTTTAACATATTATACCTTATGGTGCGAGCATAAGCGTTTGACTTACAAGAGGGTAATAGGGTCGAAGTCGAAATGAAGGTATGGAGACTTTTCGAGCGAGTCAAAAATGGTCAGAAGGTCATTGCGAGACTTAGCTTTAATGACGATTTGCCAAGTATAGCCGGAATTTGTGCGTTCATGGAAGGCTGGCATTGGCGGGGTGATTGAGACTTGCTGAAGTTGCTGTTTTTGGGTGAATTGAATAATTTTTTTGTTCAATTTTTGGATGTTCTGGACGACGGATTTTTCGGTTTTGTATGTCATGGAAAGTTTGAGCAAAAAGCTGTATGGTGGGAGGGCACTTTGTTTGCGCTTCTGAAGCAAATAATTATAAAAGCCTTGATAGTCGTTTGCGATTGCGTAGGAAATTAAGGGGTGGTCTGGTTGAAAACTTTGTATAAATATATTGCTATTTTGATGACCACGTTTAGCGCGTCCGATAACTTGGGTGATTAATTCAAATGTTCGTTCTTCGGAAGAGTAGTCTGGAAGGCTCAATCCAGCATCGGCTTGGACGACGCCGAGCGTGCTGAGTTTTGGAAAATCGAAGCCTTTTGCGATCATTTGCGTGCCGACAATAATGTCGTAATCGCCGGCATGAACTTGGTCGTAAATCTTGTTTAATTGCTGACTGGATTCCGTATCGGCGTCGAAGCGGGCGACCTTTGCGTTCGGAAAGAGTCGATGGATTTCTTCTTCGATCATCTTTGTGCCAAAACCCTTGTGGTGGATGGTGGCATTATTGCAATCTGGGCAAGCGGTTGGAACTGGATAGATGCGTCCACAAGTATGGCAGCGCATCTGGTATTTGTCGGCGTGTAGAACTAGGGGCAGGAAGCATTTCTCGCAGAGAGCCTGCCAGCCACAATGGTCACAGATAGTTAGAGGTGCGGTGCCGCGACGGTTATGGAAGATAAGGCTTTGCTGCCCATTATCAAGGGATTTTTGGATACTTTCGATTAGGGGATTACTAAGGATATGACTGCGGGTGAAGCTCGGGAAATTTTTGAGGTCGATGACGTTGATAGTTGCAGACTTGTCTGATTTAATGGCGAGTTCGGAAAGCTCAACGATGGCCTTGTGCTGCTTACAGATGTAATAGTCGGCTACTAGAGGGGTCGCTGTGCCCAATATTGTCTTCGACATGATGGCGGCGAGACGCAGGGCGGAATATTTTGGGTTTTGATCTTGGTGATAGGATGGTTCGTGGGCCTCGTCGATGATAACTAGCCCAAGATCGGCTACTGGGGCGAAGAGGGCGGAACGAGGGCCAATGACGACGGTTGGTTTTTCTGCCTTGAGGGCCTTCTCCCAGAGTTGGTGGCGGACAGCTTCAGTCTGGGCGGAATGCAGTAAGATTACATCTTTGAAGTGGGCACTAAAGTTGGCGACGAGTTGAGATGTGAGGGCGATTTCTGGAACTAATAAGATAACAGATTTGCCGCTTTCGAGGGTTTGGCGAGTGAGCTCGATATAGACGTTAGTTTTGCCTGAGCCGGTGACGCCGTGAAGTAGGACGGTGTTTGCCTTGGATTGATTTATCTCGTCGATGGCACGTTTCTGTGCGGTGTTGAGCGGATTGTCTGTGGTTATCTTTGTAGATTCGCTTGTGTTTTTTGCTGTGCGTCGGTTTTTGAGGATGCCGCGAGGTAATGCAGCTTGGACGATGATGGAAAGAGGGCAGCGATAGTAATCGTGGAGCCAGAAGAGGGCCTTGATAAGATGCTTTGGTAATGGTTGTTCGTATAGGACGCCAAGAATTTGCTTCGTTGCAAAGTCCGGTTCTTTGGTTTTTTCTACAACGATGCCGTATGTTTCTTGTTTGCCAAGGGGGATTTTGACGATTTGGCCGATAAGAAGTGGGGTGTCGGATGCATAAGTAAGCGTATTATCTGTTTCGTGGAATGTTTTGGCGGGCGCTATCAGATAATAATTCATGATTATATTTTACAAGAAAAAACTAAATGTCAAGTGTTGTAGAAAATACAAAAGTTACGTAAAATAGGAAGCAGATAAGGAGGTCAAGTGTTAGACGTTTTCGTAACAAGTCGGGTGCGGCGTAAAATTATTGTGGTCTTTGCGAAATATCCAGATTTTAAGACCCATGTGCGTGGCTTGTCGAAATTGATTAAGGAAGATCCTGGAAATATCCAGAGAGAACTTCGTCGCCTAACAAAAGGTGGTTTTCTTGTGGTGACCAAAAAGGGAAACACAAGCATCTATCAGACCAACAAGCAGTTCCCAATCTTGAAGGAGTTGCAGAGCATCGTTATTAAGAGTCAGCAAGCAGAAGACGCAAAGAAGTCTCCAAGTAAGATTATCGGATGACGGATTTGTTTGCGAAATTGCTCAGAGAGCGTGGGCTTGATGAGCATTTTTTATACCCTAAATATGAGGAACTTTTTGATCCACAAAAGCTGACTGGCGTAAAGGCTGCAGTGAAGAGGATAACTGTGGCGCGTGATGCTAGCGAAAAGATAGTGATTTATGGTGATTATGATGCGGATGGCGTGACCTCGAGTACGTTGCTCCGGGATGGGCTGAAGTATTTTGGCTGCGAGAAGGTGGAGATTATTTTGCCGAATCGCTTCACGGACGGATATGGTATGAATATGCCAGCGGTAGATAAGATTGCAAAACGGGGCGCGAAGCTGGTGATTACCGTGGACTGCGGTTCTGGCTCGGAAGAAGTGATTGCGGAATTGAAGAAGCGCGGGATCGATACGATTGTTACGGACCATCACGAGATTCCATCGGTGCCGAAATCTGCCGTTGCCGTAATCAACCCAAAGCAAGGGGACAAAGTCGGACAGAGAATGGCCGGCGTGGGGGTGGCCTTTGCGCTGGCACGTGCTTTGAATATGGCAAAAAACAGTGGCAAATGTGACGGCCAAGAGAAATGGCTACTGGATTTAGTAGTGATTGGTACGATTTGCGATTCCATGGAGCTTCGCGAGGAGAATCGCATCCTGAGCTACTATGGCATGAAGGTGCTTTCGAAGACGCGTCGTCCTGGCATCAAGGAGTTGGCGAGGGTGGCAAGCGTGGATCTGGATAAGTTGAATACGCATGCGATTGGTTTTCAGCTTGGACCACGCATTAATGCGGCGGGCAGGATGAGGAGCGCAGATTTGGCGCTAGATTTGATGATGGAGACGAGTCGCTCGAAGGCGTTTACATTAGCCGGCGAGCTAGATGGGCTAAATCGGGATAGGCGTGATGCGCAAGATGAAGCCGTAAAAGAGATAGAAGTATCCGACAAGGATAAGGTAATTGTTGCGACTGGAAAATGGCACGAGGGGATTGTTGGCATTATCGCGGGGAGATTGGTTGAGATATACAAGAAGCCAGCTTTTGCCCTAACCGAGCTTGAAGACGGGAGATTGAAGGGGTCTGGGCGTAGTTTTGGGGATTTCTCACTAGCGGAGATGTTACAGAAATGCCCGGATGGACTGCTCTTGAATGGCGGTGGTCATGCTGGGGCCTGTGGTTTGAGCCTAGAGAAAGAAAAACTGGACGACTTTCGGAAATTTGCAAACGAGTACTATAAGGGATTAAAACTTAAGAACCAGGAAAAATACCTTGAGAGCGCAAGCGACATAAAGCTAAAAGATTTTTCGGAAATAACAGAGGAGCTGTTTGCGGAGATTTGTCTTCTTGAGCCGTTTGGAGATGGTAATACGGAGCCGATTTTTGAAATTACTACCAGGGTAAGCGGGAAGCGTATCTTGAAAGAAAAGCATTTGTCGCTAAGCTTGAAGGACGTAAATGGTAAGGAAATGAAGATGATGTCGTTCTATGCGCCGGAGGAGTATCTTGGGGTAGAAAATGGCGATTTGGTCCGGGCGCAGTTTACGTTAACGAAGAATGAATTCAGGGGGAAAGTGGCGATAGAAGGAAATATTATCTCTCTTGAAATACGGGAGAAGTTATGATAAAATTAGCGTCAGTATGGCAATAAAAGTAACCAGAAAAGACCAGAATGAAGCAAACGAGAACATTATTCGTCGCTTCAATCGCAAAGTTCTTCAGAGTGGTGTAATGGCAACTGCTAAGGAAAGCTTGCGCTTCTCAAAGCCAATTTCCAAACGCGAACGTCGCCAGAAGGCAATTCTACGCGAACAGCGCAAAGCCGAAAAAGCCGAACGCATGAAGTTAGGTCTTAAATAAGAAATACCCCCCTGTGCAGACGGGGTATTTTTAACGCAAATAAAAAGGAGCGAAAATGATTATATTATTTGGAGCGGCAGGTAGTGGTAAAAGTATTCAGGGTCAGCGTTTAGCCGACAAGCATAATTTTCGTTGGCTTTCGGTAGGTCAGTTGTTGCGCAATCAGAATGATCCGGAGCTAGATGAGATTATGCGAAAGGGCGAATTGGTTCCTGATGAATTCGTCGTCAAGATGATGCATGCTGCAGGCGAGGAGGCTTTGGCGGCTGGCCAAAATGCGATTTTGGATGGATATCCAAGAGATGATTGGCAAGCAGACTGGATTATTGAGAATGGCGACGCCAAGAAGATTGACGGTGCAATTATTTTGAAGGTGTCTCATGAAGAGCTTTGGAATCGCTTGCAGGAACGTGCTCGCGAGGATGACACGAAGGAATCGATTGAGAAACGTTGGGACTTGTTTGAGCATACGATTAGTTCGATGACAAAAAAGCTATCCGAGGCTGGCGTAAGGATACAAGAGGTCAATGGCGAAGGTGCGATTGAGGAAGTAACTGAGCGTATCGAGAAAGTATTGGCTGATTGGGGTATAATTCAGTAATGGATTCGAAAAAAGTTGAAGCAATGCGCGCAGGCGGCAAGATAATGGCAAAGATTTTTGCCGAGCTTCGCGAGTACACTCAGGCAGGAATGACTGGAAAAGAAATTGATGCTTGGGTGGCGAAGAAGATTACGGATTATGGCTGTGGCATTGCGTATTATGAGCCAGAGGTAGATTTTCCTGGTTCTATCTGTATTTCCGTAAATGACGAACTGATTCATGGTATTCCTAAAGATATTCCGCTCGAAGAAGGCGATAAGGTCAGCTACGACCTCGTAATTAAGTATCAAGGGTATTATGTTGACTCTGCATTTACGATGATTGTCGGGAATAAGCCGACGGCTGCCCAGCGCCACCTACTAAGCTTTACGGAGTCTTCGTTGTATGAGGGGATTGAACAGGTGCGCCCGGGGGCGAAACTTGGAGATATTGGCTACGCCGTACAAAAGCAGCTCGAGAAAGGGAAGCTTGGCGTTATTACGAATTATGTTGGACACGGAATTGGTGCGAGTATGCATATGCCACCAGAGGTGCCAAACTATGGCAAACGTGGTCATGGGTATACTTTGAAGGTTGGCGATACGATTTGTATTGAGCCAATGTCTAGCTTGGGGAAGCCGGACAATATTGTAGTAGAGGGCGATGATGGCTGGACTGTATGTCTTAAAGACGGTTCGCTTGGGTGCCATTTTGAACACACTATTCTCGTAACTGAAGACGGTTATGAAATCTTAACCCAGTTATAGAGATATGCTACAATAAGCTTATGGAAGAAAATGCACGCTATGCTGTGGGGGTAGATATTGGTACTAACACCGTACGCGCCGTAATGGGTAAGTTCGGTAAGGACGGCTCTGTATCCGTTGTGGGATATGGCGAAGCTCCATCTGAGGGGATTCGTCGTGGTCGCGTAAAGGAGCTTTCTACGCCGCCAAAGGCGATAGATGCCTGTCTCAAGGCCGTAGAGGCAATGAGTGGTATCAATGTAAACTCAGCAACAGTGGGCATTAATGGCTCTCATATTGGCAGCACGAAGATTGACGGCATGATTGCAGTCGGAGTGGCCGATCATGAGATTGATACTGAGGACCTTCGCAGAATTGAAGAAACAGCAATAGCGGGTAAGATCCCAGCAAACCGCGAAACATTAGCATTAGTTCCATACGAATATATTCTTGATGGCCAAGGTGGCATTCGTGAGCCGCTTGGTATGCATGGCGCACGCTTAGAAATCCGTGCAAACGTTATTTCTGCATTAACTCCAGATTGCGATAATATGCGCAAGATTTTTGAAAACGATGTGGCTCAGGTTGGGGTGCATTTTCTAGAACCAACCGTCACAGCTGCGGCGCGCTCGATATTGACTAGTCGTCAGATGGAGAATGGTGTTGGCGTAGTTGATATGGGTGGTTCTACTACTGGCGTAGCTATCTATGACGAAGGCGAATTACAGTTTGTTGGCGTAGTCCCAATTGGTAGCAATGACGTTACGAATGACCTGGCAACGGTCTTAAAGACAGTCCCAGAGGTTGCAGAAGAGATTAAGGTTCGTTTTGCGACTGGTCGCTTTGGTGAAACCGATAAGGATATTGTTATCAAGCGTGGTCGTGAAGAATATAAGTTCTCACGTAAAGAGGTAGACGAAGTCGTAGAGGCTCGTCTTGAAGAGATTTTTGAGGGTGTTCGCAAGATGTTGAAGGCTGCAGGCTACGACAAACGCCTGCCGGAAGGTCTCGTATTAGTAGGTGGTGGCTCAAAGCTTCGCGACATTGATAAGTATGCCTCGGATCAGGTAGAACTTGCCGTACGCCTTGGTAAGCCAGAAGGAATCTTGGGTGTGAGCGAAGAGATTATGAAGCCGGAATATGCTGCGGCGGTTGGCTTGATGATGATTGATGCGACGGATGATATGGAGACTGTGGCGAGCGAATCTGGCAAGAAGTCCAAAAAAGCAAAGAAAGCCAAAGATTCTAGCGGGGAAAGTTGGCTACAGCGTATCTTGAAGAATTTCAAATAAAGATGTTATTATAAAGTAAGAATTGAAATAGTGAGGAGTTAATACATGCCTGAAGTAAAGCCAAGTGAGGTGGAAAGCACAGCTAGTATTAAAGTAATTGGCGTAGGTGGCGCTGGCGGCTCAGCCGTTAACCGCATGCGTGACGCAGGTCTTTCTGGTGTTGAATTTATTGCAATGAATACCGATGCGCAGGCTTTGCATAATTCCAAGGCGGACGTAAAGGTTCATCTTGGTCATGAAACGACTAATGGCCTTGGTGCCGGCGCAGATCCAACCGTAGGTGAACGTGCAGGCGACGAAAGCCGCGAAGAAATCAAGAACGCTCTTGCTGGCGCAGATATGGCATTTATTACCTTTGGTGCTGGTGGTGGTACTGGCTCTGGTGCGGGTTATATCGTAGCAGAAGAGGCTCGTAAGCAAGACATCCTCACGGTCGGCGTAGTAACGAAGCCATTCTCATTTGAGGGCGCAAAGCGTAGAGCAAATGCTGATTGGGCAATTGAGCGCCTAGCACGCAACGTCGATGCATTGATTACTATTCCAAATGATCGCTTATTGCAGACTATTGATCAACGCACTCCAATCCTCGAGACATTCAAGATTGCAGATGAAGTACTTCGCCAAGGCGTTCAGGGCATCTCTGAACTTATTACTGAGCATTCCTTGATTAACTTGGACTTTGCTGATGTTAAGGCGATTATGAAAGATGCTGGCTCCGCTCTTATGGGTATTGGTCGCGCATCTGGCGAAAATCGCGCAGCAATCGCAGCTCAGCAGGCAATTGAATCCCCACTTATTGAGGTGTCTATCGATGGTGCTCGTGGTGTTCTATTCTCGATCGCTGGTGGTTACGATGTAACGATGAGCGAAATGCAAGAAGCCGCAGAACTAATTACTGCAAGTGTAAGCCCAGATGCAAATATCATTTGGGGTGCTTCTGTACGTCCAGAGCTCGAAGACGAGATTATCGTTACGGTTGTCGCAACTGGTTTCGATTCTGAGTATTATCGTGATGATCCACGCGCTCAGGAAGTATTCCAGTCAACTGAAGTACGCGCAACTGAACCTAGCCAGGCAATGGCAGATCCCGTAGCTAATGCAGAGCCAGAAGTAGAAAAGAAGACGGAAGAGGCTAAGGCTGCTTCCGACTTCGCTGACGCAACGACAGTTAATATGTGGGACAACATCCGTACGGATAGTGGTGACGAGGATAATGATAGTGATATCCCAGCCATCTTGCGCCGTCGTAAGAAGAATAAAGATTAGGGAGGCTTAGTTTATGAGCCACCTAAAAATTGGTGAAAGTAAGGTAATTGAGAGTCGTGAGTCCCAGGATGGGACCATGATTCGTCGCCGTCGCGTCTCTTTGGACGGAAAGCATCGTTTTACTACTTATGAGCGCATTGAGCGCCCTGGTATGATGGTGCGAAAGCGCAGTGGTTCTCGTGAGGCATTCGACCGTGAGAAATTGATGAAGGCTGTTCGTAATTCCGTCGGTAAGTATTTCGATAGTGATTTAGATGTACAGAATATCGTAGACCAGGTAGAAGAGCTGATTTACGAACGCGGTAAAGATGAGATCCCGTCCAGCTTGATTGGCGAGACCATTCTTGAGGTGCTATCCGATACGAACGAGATGGCATATGTACGTTTTGCGAGTGTGTTTAAAGAGTTTAAGACCTTAGATGATCTTGAGCGTAGCATTATGGAACAACGCGAACGCATGAAAAACCGTAAGGCTAAGAAGGAGTAATAATATGAGGGTGGTGATTATTTGGCGCGACAATACCGATTATGCGCGTACGGTGTTGGACTGGCTGCGTGATTTTGAGGTTCGCTCTGGTAAACAGATAGAAAGCCTGAGTCCAGATGAGCCGGAAGGGGAAAGCATTTGCAGGGCTTACGATATAGTGGAATATCCAACGATGTTGGCGATCGATACGGATGGAACCTTGTTGCAGATGTGGCGCGGGACTGACATGCCTCGAATTAGCGACGTATCGTATTATTTAATGGAGCACTAATGAAACATAATAAATTAGTTAGAGATAAGATTCCTGACATTATTTTGGCTGATGGCAAGGAAGTGTCAACGAGGATTTTGAGTGATAAAGACTTCAAAGTTGAGCTCGAAAAGAAATTATTGGAAGAATGTAAGGAAGCCATAGAATCGGAAGGTGATCATAGACTTGAAGAACTTGGCGACGTGTTAGAAGTCGTGACGGAACTCGCAAAATTGGACGGGCATTATTTGGACGACGTGATTGTGGCTGCACGCCAAAAACGCGAAAAACGTGGTGGCTTTGACAAAAAGATTTTTCTAATTGAAGAAAAATAGAACGCGACTTTTGAAATATCTTGCCGCGATGCAAGATATTTTTTGTTTTTGAATAAATATGATATAATGCAAGCATAAAGCGTTTGAGCAGCTATCAACTGCGAGCTGGTGGAAGAACGACGTATCTAGTGCGAGAAGGTAAGTCCATTAGAACCACCCGTGAGTCTGCGTAAATGATTAATCGAGTGCTAGAGTAATCTAGAAGTTGGATGGTACCGCTCAATAGAGTTCCAATGCAAATTGGAATTTTTTTATTCAAAAGAAAGGAGTGCGCGAGCATGAAGTATAAATATGGTGAACGACGTCGTGCGATCGAGTACGAAAAAGCCCTCGTCGAAACCTGGAAGAAAAATAAGACTTTTGAAAAATCAATTGAGCAGCGCGATATTGATAACTCGTACGTGTTTTATGATGGCCCGCCATTTATTACGGGCAACCCACATCATGGCACTCTGCTTTCTTCGATCGTGAAGGATGCAGTGCCTCGTTATTGGACTATGCAGGGCAAGCGCGTGGAGCGTCGTTGGGGTTGGGACTGTCATGGTTTGCCAGCAGAGAACTTTGTTGAGAAGCAACTCGGTATTACAGATCGTCGCGAAATCGGCACAAAGTGGCCACTCGAAACTTATATTACAAAAGCGCGAGAGTCGATGGTCGCAAACTCTGAGACTTGGGAGTCCACGATTGATCGCATCGGGCGTTGGGTGGACTTTAAAGGCGCTTATCGTACGATGAATAAGGACTTCATGGAGTCTGTATGGTGGGCATTTAAGACCCTTTATGAAAAAGGGAAGATTTATGAAGGCGAAAAGGTATTAATGTATGATACCAAGTTCGCAACTCCTGTTTCTAAAGCAGAAGTCACGATGGATAACGATGCATATCAGACAGTTACTGACCCGTCTGCATACGTAAAGTTCAAGCTCGCTGATCGTGACGAGTATATTCTTGCCTGGACGACTACTCCATGGACTTTGCCAGCCAACATGGCATTGGCGGTTTCTGAGAAGCTAAAATATGGCCTCTATGACGTCGATGGCGTGAAAATGATTGTGGCTACGAAATTGGCCGAAAAGCTCTTTGGAGAGGGCGTGAAGGCCGAGAAAAGCTATTCTGGCAAAGACCTTGATGGCCTGAAGTATGAGCCGCTCTTCGTGATGAACGATAAGATTGGCAAAGATAAGAATGCGCATAAAGTGCATATTGCAGATTTTGTAAGTGCAGAAGATGGTACTGGCATTGTACATATCGCTCCGGCTTACGGTGAGGATGACTATGCGCTAGGAAAGCGCGACAAAGTGCCAGTACGTCATACGATTGATGATAATGGCTATTATTTCCCAGAGTGGGCTGAAAAGTTGCACGAGATTGGCGTCCGCGATACCGATGAAAACGGTATCGAGGTTTGGGCTGGCAACAAGTTCATCGCCAAGTGTCTAGAAGAAAAAGGCATCATCTGGAAGATTGAGTATATTAAACACGAATATCCATTTAACCCACGCAGTAAGCAGCGCATTATGTATCGTGCATTCCCAAGCTGGTTCTTTGATGTAGAAGGCAGCAAGGAATTGATGCTGGAGAAGAACGAGGATATTAACTGGTTCCCAGCACACCTAAAGCATGGTCGTTTTGCGAAGAATATCGAGCAGGCGCCGGATTGGAACTTATCTCGTGACCGTTTCTGGGCAACCGCAATGCCAGTCTGGAAAGGTGACAAAGGTTCAATTAAGGTAGTTGGCTCTTACGATGAGCTTTATGAGCTATCTGGCGTTCGCCTAGAAGATTACCATCGCCCATGGGTAGATGAGATTGAATTTGATATTGATGGTGAACACTTTACGCGTATCGATAAGGTGTTAGACTGTTGGTTTGAGTCTGGTTCGATGCCGTTCGCACAGATGCACTATCCATTCGAGAATAAAGAGAAGTTTGAGAAGAACTATCCGGCAGACTTTATTGTAGAATACGTTGGTCAGGTACGCGCATGGTTCTATTATGTCCATGTCGTTAATACTGCGCTCTTTGGTGAATGTGCCTATAAGAACGTTATTACGACTGGTACTTTGGCTGGCAATGATGGACGCAAGATGAGTAAATCGCTTGGTAACTATACTGATCCAAACGAGTTGATGGATAAGTTTTCGGCAGATGCTTTGCGTTTTCAGCTGTTGTCTAGTCCAGTGCTCGCCGGTGAAGATTTTGCTTTGATTGACAAGGATGTATCTGATACCGCGCGTAAGCTTACGATGATTTGGAACGTTTATGACTTCTTTACGATGTATGCCGAAGTTGACGGCTGGGATTCGAAGAACAGCTGGAAGCCATCCAGTAAGACAACCTTTGGTGACTTGAAGAATCCACTAGACCGCTGGATTATCTCACGCTTACATCAGATTAAGGGCGAGATTATAGAAGGAATGGACCAGTACAACATACCGAAGGCTCTCGCTGGGGTATTGCCATTTATTGATGATCTTTCGAACTGGTTCGTGCGTCGTTCGCGTCGCCGCTTCTGGAAGTCTGATGATGATGGCGATAAGGCCGAGGCATACTGGACGCTCTATACGGTGTTAGTAAAGTTTGCTGCCGTTGTCGCACCGTTTGTGCCATTCTTGGCGGAAGAGCTTTGGCAGAAGATGACTGGTGGCGAGGAAGGCGAATCGGTTCATCTCTTGAACTATCCTAAGAACGTCGAGGTTGATCAAAAGGTTTTGGACGACATGGCACGTTGCCGCGAGATTATTAAGGATGGTCTGGCTCTACGTATGGCGCGTGATGATGGCTTTGGCCAAATTAAGGTACGTCAGCCACTCGCAAAGCTTACCTATGGTGGCGAGAAGCTAGACGACTTCTATGAGCAGATTATTGCCGAAGAGGTTAATGTTAAAAAAGTTGCCCACGGCAAAAAACTTGTACTCGACAAAAAATTGACTGACAAACTACGCGCAGAAGGATTTGTTCGCGAGTTGATTCGTTTTGTTCAGGCTGCACGTAAGAAAGCTGGCTTGAATGTCGACGACCGCATCAAGTTGTCCGTATCGGTAGATATCCCAGAAGAACACCTTGAGATGTTTAAGAATGAGGTGCTCGCAACTGATCTATCAAAGGATGGAAACTATAGTTATGACGAGATTGTGAAGGTGGAAGGGGAGAACGTCACGATTTCGCTCGAGAAAGCATAACGAGAAACAAAAAACACCCTCTTTCGCTTGCAGAACGCCGCGAAAGAGGGTGTATTTTTGTTCCTATTAATAACATTTATACCGTCTGGGGCATAATTTAAATGTAAATGATATGGGCGGTGGTAATATTTTTAAGAATTTTCAAGGGCACTTTTGTCTCTGTTAAATTTGACAAAATAGCAAAAAATAAGCATAAGCATGCTTGACAAAAAAGCATAAGTGTGATAGCATGAAGACAGTTGGAACAGAAACCAACACAAAAACGAACATCAAATTCCAAAACGGGTATCAAGGAAGGAGAAATCGAAAGAAAAATAGAAAGGAAAATAAATATAAACATGAGTAACTTTGAGCAAATGACGATTCCAATAGAGGCCGATGGTATAGTAGACGACCAACAGGAATTCGAAAAACAACAAGCACAAAATGAAGCCAAATTATTAAAAGAAATTGCGCATAGCGTCGAGGCCGAAGAATTACAATTAGGAGATTACGAAGACATAGAAGGCGACCTCGTTAAAAAACCAAATGCTAGAGAATACTCTGCGAAAGCACTAGATAAAGTGCAAGCAAGAAAAATTGGTCGTGTAGCTATATTATTTAGCCGGTAAGCCATAATTACGAAAAACAAACATAAAAGAAAGAGGTAAACATATAAGATAGACAGAGAGTTTTATTCAAAAGAATAGATCAATCAGACGCAGATTGGTCTATTTTTTGTTCTATGTTGTGGTGGTGCTTGACAATTCTAAAATGGTAGTGCTAAAATGAAGCAAAATAGGTCAAAATAAAAATATAAACAGGAAAAAAGAGAAATGTCAGGCGAAAAACCTAAAGGTGGCGCTTCGGGAAACGAAGCAAACAAGTGGGAAATGACTCCGTCGAACGCGGAAAAAAATGAGGTGGCAGATCGTGATGCGGAATACTACCGCAATAATCCTGGCGAGATTAATAATCTCGTTGCGGAATTAATTCAGCTACGCGGCGGTGCGGATAGTACCAAGGAAGGTACTTGGGACAAGAATGCGCGTGCTTACGTTGGCGACGATGGAATGCCACGCGACTGGGCTCATCTCACTGGTTACTTAAAGAGGAATCCTGACGCTCTTGATGCAATCATGGAAGAATACGATAGCCTAAAGAACCCTAAAGAAGACGATGATGATGCTGAAGCTGCAGCAGGTGGCGCCGAAGACGCAGAAGACGTAGAGGATACTGCAGAGGACGACGCTGAGGATAGTGCTGAAGACGCAGAGGCTATGGAGCGTGAACGTCTGGTTACGGCCGTGTATAAGCATAGATATCCTGAAATCTGGGGTGCAGCAGAGGCTGTAGGTATTGAGCTAAGTAATATTCAAGATATTGAAGATACTTTCCCGAAAGAAGATATTCAAAAGCTTCTAGACTATATGGACAGAGACGAGGATGATGGCTCCGCCGAACCAGTGGCCGCTTCAGCGGCCGAAGATTCCGCCGAAGATGACGGCGCAGATGATTCTGCTGAGAGCGATGATCCTGCTGAGAGCGACGATTCTGCTGAAGACGACGATTCTGCAGATAGCGTGCCTGACGCTTTGAGGCCATCGGATGTTTTGGTCGCTCCGGATGGTGAGGTGACCGATGCTGAAGATAACGACGGAGCTGCGGCCGAGGGTGGCGTCGATGACAATGAAGACAAAGAAGAAGAAAAGCGCGTTGGCCTATTTAGAAGAATAGGCAATCATATTGGCAATTTCATAAGTAAGCATAAAAAAGGTTTAATGGCGAGTGGCTTAGTGCTCTTACTCGCTGCGACGATGGCTTCGCATTTTAATCCGAAGATGGTCGGGAAATATTTCGAGAACCAGAAAACCGGCGAAAAAATTGAGGAACAAGGTGGGTTGCCTGACTATGGGGATGCCATGGAGAATATGGAAAGCCAAGGCATTATCGATGGATACGGCGAAAAAGGCATGTGGCTCAGTGAGGGTAAGACTGGCAGATATAATTATGCTGCTGCGGACGAGGTTGCCGAAGCTGTCAAATCAGATGATGCGCGTGATATGATGGTTTATACGGCAAAAAATCAGTCTGAGTCGTTTGCGGACTATATGACTTCATTGCCGGATAGTTTACGCCCAGATTCATTAAAGGGAATTGACAATATTCTCGACATGGAAGATGCGATTGAGGGGCTTTCCGATGATCAATACCAGGAAGCCATGAAAGCATTCGAGGTCGCTATGGGCAACGCTACCGTAGAGGATATAGAGCTTAACGGTGAATATGATAACGCATATATGCGTCTACAGGATTCGGGTGGCGATGTTGTTCATGAAAACATGGAACTTGTTCGCTGTACCACTACAGAAAATGGCACCCATGCGAAACGAATCATTCTTCATGATAAGGATGGTAATGAAGTGGGCGATATGATTGTTAAGGCGTACACCGGCCAAAACGGTAAAAAGGGTTGTATGCAGATTGTGCGCAGAAAGGGAGCCCCAGAGCTTATCGTATTGACTGAGATCCCTGCGAATCCGGAAAGCCCTGATGAGCCAGAGACTCCTCCAGAGACTCCACCTGAAACTCCTCCAGAGACTCCACCAGAGACTCCACCTGAAACTCCTCCAGAGACTCCTCCAGAGACTCCACCTGAAACTCCACCAGAGACTCCACCTGAAACTCCACCAGAGACACCTCCGGAGACTCCTCCAGAGCTTGATCAAAAGAATCCAGAAGCGGCTCAAAATATGCAGCCTGGCGGTAATGGCAGTACTAACGAAGTCAAACCGGCTGATGCTCCTCAGGAAGATTTGAGTGAACGTCCAGATTCTACTCCACATGAGGATGTAGAGGTGGCGCCTGGAACTGGCGATATTGACGGCGACCACGTAGTAGACTCTACTGATACGCAGACGGGGCGCCAGGATACTTCGCTCGAGTCTGATTATGGTGGCGGCACTATAGATGACGCGGTTGAGGACGCCGACGTAAGTACAGTAACTGATGGCGGCGAGGTAGTAGCCGATCAAGAAAGCCGCACTACGGAGGACACGGCGGCACAAGCGCAACGCGAAGAAGCTGCGGCGGCAGAAGCAGCTGTCATAGAGGAACAGGCGCCGGCACAAGCAGCTGCGGCAGCCGCAGAGGAAGAACATGCGAATGATACGGCTGAACAGCAAGCTCAGCGCGCCGAGGATGCAATGGCGGATATCTTAAACGGTAATTAACAGAAAGTGACCGAACGCCGATTATATTAATCTAGGTTTATTAAAAGGAGTAATAAACATGCAAAAACAAACAAATATCAAATTTAAACGGAGACTGAAGTTGGCGGGTCTAGCATCCGTGCTACTGACAGTATTATTGCCAGTAGCCAGCTATGCTTGGGGTCCAGAGCGTACTACGTACACGCTTGAGAAACCATCCGATCATCCAACATTCAACTCCATTACCGATAACCCGGTACTCGGTGATGAACGAAACTTTGTTCGTGTAGCCGAAGCTGGCGCAAATGGTACATTCTCGGACGAGATAAAAATCGTTCCAGGAAAAGAATATGAAGTATACATTGGTTATCACAACAATGCAGCTTCAAACTTAAATACCGTCTCTGGTGCACCTGGTATGGCCATGGACGTACGTGTCTCTTCGCAATTCCCAAGTACTGTAAGTGCTTCCAAGAAGGGCAAGGTTAGTGCGATTATCTCATCCTCTAATGCTACTCCGAAGGAAGTTTGGGATGAAGCATATTTTACAACCGATTCCGAAGCGGAGGTTGTATTAAAGTACGTAGATAATTCCGCAAAGATTTATAACGGCGGAAAGTTAAATGACACGAATTTAGGTAGTGATTACCTATTTAGTGATAAAGGCATCTACATTGGTGTTAATCAGCTAAATGGTTATATTCCTGGCTGTTTTGAATATTCCGGCCACATTATCTATCGTGTTCGCGCTGAACAGGTTGGCGCTAAGGTTAGCAAGAGCGCATCTCTTGATGGCGTTAACTTCTTTAAGGTAGTTAATCCAAAACCTGGTGACACAGTAACTTATAAGATTGAGTTTGCTAATACTGGTACAACCGATCTTACGAATGTTGTGTTCCGCGATAAATTGCCGCAGGGTGTGACCCTAATCAATGGCAGTACCGTATTGGTTAACAATGCCAATCCAAATGGCGTTACTATGGCGGATACAATCGGCCTCAATGGTTTCAATACGGGTCTATATGGTCAAGGTGCAACTGCTACTTTGACATATAAAGTAAAAGTCAACGAAGATATCGTAAAAGATGGTGTGTGTGGTACTAATTCTTTCACGAATACTATCTATGTCGACCATAACGATGGCGAATTGAAAGACACTTCGACCATTCAGGTAGAACGTACTTGTACGAATGATGAAGAACCGGGCACTCCACCAGAGTTGCCAAAAACCGGTCCTGGCGAAATTGCATTAGCAGTCGTCGCGATTGTCTGTGTGATGGTAGGTATATATTATTGGTATCGTAGCCAGAAAGAAGTTAATATGCTCCAAAAAATTGCAACTGGCAAAGATAAAACTCCTTCCAAGAAGCAATAATAAAAAACGTAATTAGCTCCTTTGATAAAAATAACCGCTAGTCTGGGTATCCTAGCGGTTATTTCTTGTCTTTTAGGAGGTTTTCTGATATAATGTAAGAACTAATAAAGGAATTTTATGAAAAAAGCAGTCATAAAGGTCGGTGGCAAGCAATATGTTGTCGCTGAAAAAGAGACCCTCCGTGTGGACCTCCTCCCGGAAGGAACTAAAGATCTCGCTTTAGACGCTTTGCTCGTGATTGACGGCGACAAGACCACCGTTGGTGATCCAACCGTTAAGGGAGTAAAGGTTAAGGCGAAGGTCGTAGAGGCTAAGGTAGCTGGCGACAAAGTTCGCGTTATCCGTTACCATTCAAAGAAGCGTGTCCATACCGAAACTGGTCACCGCCAGAAGTACTCCGAAATCGAAATCGAGAGCATTGGTAAATAATAAAAATCTCCCAGTAAAATGGGAGATTTTTTGATGAAAAAATATTTGCCGTTGGTCCTGCTTATGCTATCATATAAACATAATTAATTTATAAAGCCCTAAGAGAGAAGGGTAAAAAGTGGAGGCAAAATGAGTAAAAAGAAAAAGGCACTTGTTGCTGTGTTCGCACTTCTAGGTGTAGTAGCACTTGGTCTAGCAGGGGTTGTATATGCAAAGTATATTGCATCATTTGAAAGAACTGGCGGTGCTAAAATTGCTAAATGGGATTTTAAAGGCGAAAACACGTCATATGAATTTAAATGTGATCTAGATAAGACATACACAAACGTGAAGGCTGCCGCTGAGGGCCAACCGATTATCATTGCTCCAGGAACTAAAGGTGTTTGTGAAGTGACGTTGTCTAATAAGAATAGTGAAGTTGCTGTACACTACGATATCGCCTTGAAAGATACTGGCACTAATGTACCAACTAACTTAAAAGTGCACGGCGCTTCATTGGCTAGTGCAGATTTGTCGGGGCTTGGTGGCGATTTGGCAATCGGTGAAGAGAATAAGAAGGTCCAGATTGATTGGGAATGGCCATATGAAACTGGCGATGCAGTGACCGATGGCGCTCTTGAGCATGAAGGTGACGCCTATGATACCGATGATGGCGAGGCTGGTGCAAATATGAGCCTAACATTTGTAGTAACAGGTTACCAGAAGCTGCCTCAATAATTATTGAATAAATTATTTGTGGAGACGTTTAGTCTCCACATAGGCGATGAATAAATAATTATCTTCTATGTGGGGACTAAAGAGGAGTGTGATGGAGAAAAAAGAACAAAAAAAGAATACCGTTGCTGTAATAGTTATTGTTCTATTACTACTTGTTGTTGGTATTCTGCTTTGGCTTCTCTTAAGGCCGCAACCAGAAGCAGCAAAGATTCCGACTGGCAATGTGGATGTTTTTGATATCGATATTAGCTGTATTTGTACCGGTCCTGATGGGGAAGAATGCGATAAAGACGATGATGACGAGACTACGCCGGGCGCTGATGGGTATAAAAATTATTCAGGCAGTAAAATAAATGGTAACACCGATACCACTGTCGACGATGACGGGATTGTTTACGTAGACGATCGTAATGGTTGGTATATTTATCAGAAGAATTTGCAGATTTTCCAGAATGCTGCATTTGAATATACTAACAAAATTGCGCCTGGCGTATCTAATTCATATGACTTCAAGGTCCACAATGAGACAAATAACTCAATTCGCTATAATATCGAGTTCAATGAGGGTTCTGAGTATCCAGTCAATATGCTTTATCGTTTGAAGCGTGGCGGTGAGTATATTGTTGGCAATGATAGCACTTGGGTCAAGGCGAGCGATTTGAGCTTGCCTGCGCTAAAACTACTGTCTAAGGATAGCGTAGATTCCTATACGCTTGATTGGATGTGGCCATATGAGGGTGGTGTCGATGGCGCAGACACAACTGCTGGCGAAAATATGACGAGCGAATATAGTTTGGGTATTAAGATAAACTTTGAGGAATCATAGAATGGTGCACGGCAAACGGTTTCATCTTTTGAAAATCGTGATGCTCGTTGTGGCTGTTATTTCTGCTGCCTATGTTGCTGGTGTTTGTGTGGCAAAAATGATTGATACCGTAGAAGCGGATTCTGACGCCGTTCGAGTTGCCAGTTGGTCGGTATCGGCAAATGGCAATAATAGTCAGATTAAGTTGACGGCTGGTGGCGAAGAGAAGAGTTACACTTTTACGGTTGAAAATAATTCTGAAGTATCTACGAAATATGAGATTTTACTATCGAATATCCCGAATGGCGTGAAAGTTGGACTAGACAATGGCGAACCACAAGTCGCTAATGCTGGAAGTATATCTTTTTCCGATGACAGCTATGTGTTAAATATGACTGATCATAAGACGCAGGCACATACGCTGAAATTTGTAGCACCGCTAGAAGATGATAGTGTTGCGATATCCGAAAGAAATATTTCGATTAACGTAAACTTTGCGCAGGAGAATCCGGAACAATGACGCGTAGCAAGAGCCATGTTTCTGTACTATTCGTCTGTGCCGTGCTTTTAGTGGCGGCTATTGCTGGCTTTGCTGCGGGTTTTTCTCGGGTGAAGACATATGCGAAGTATGCAAGTACGAAAACTAACAGCGCCAATGTGACACTGAGCGTAGAAATGCCACATTACGTAGTTGTATTTAATTCGAATGGCGGCACTGGTACGATGCTTGATCAGGAATTTATTTACGGGACGCCAGAGGCGCTATCCCTGAATATATTTACGCGCGGCGGACATGTCTTTACTGGATGGAATACTGAGTCGGATGGTTCTGGCACGCATTATGAGGATGGTGAGGAGGTAGATAAGCTCGCTGAATCCGGAACGGTTACCCTGTATGCGCAATGGGAGGAAGGAGAGTTGCGCACGGTGTTTGAACAGAATGGTGCGTGTACTTTTAATGGCTCGGACGGCTTTATTACTGGTGATGAGTGTGCGGATTATCATGATCAGGAGTTTATCAATACTGGCGTGAATTTATATGACTATGACCACTATGATGTGGATTACGAATTTGGTTTTACGATTGTGCATTATTCTCCTAGTGAAAATAGTGGCGAAACGCAGGCTACTTTTGCGAATACGAAACACGAAAGTGGCGGCGACACTGGCAATCCTGGCCTCGCTGTAAGGCGTAACCAGAATAATATCGAGATTACGCAGATGATTAATAATATTAAAGTCTCGAAGACCGTAAGTGCTAATACTGTGACGAAATTGAAAGTAATGCGCAAGGATGGCGTAGTGTATTATTCCGTGAATGATGGCGATCCGATACTCTTGCAGTCGACGTTAGGAACGACGGACTATACCGATGTTGAATTGTGGTTTGGCGCAGCCGCAAATGCAGACGGCAACCCGATGAGGATTATACATGCGACCTTATCGAATATATATGTAAAAATTGGCGAAAATACTAAGGCAAAGCATACTGTGACGTTTGATCCTCAGGGCGGGGAAGTCTCGCCTAGCGCAGTGGTAGTGTTTGATTCTACTGCTATTGGCGAGTTACCAGTTCCAACAAAAGAAGGTAAATACTTTGCTGGATGGTTTACTGAGGATGGTAAAAGAATTACAAAGAGCACTGTTATTACTGAAGATGTTACTGCTATTGCTAGATGGAACGACAATAATAATGCATGTATGATTAATGGCGTAGAAAAGGGTACGATTCAGGAGTGTATTGCTAGCGCAACGGGAGGATCCGCAACGATTACTTTCCTAAGAGACGTCAGTGAGAATATCACGGTGAGTGCTGGGCGTGATATTACGCTAGATTTGGGCGAATATGTTTTGAGCAATGGCTCTAATGGCCCTGTGATTAGTAATAAAGGGACGGTCAGGATTATCAACGGCGTGATAGAGTCCAATGCGCCTAATGCGGGTGTGTTTAATAACGAGGATTCTGGTGGCAAATTATATATGAGTGGCGGTAAGATTATTGCTACTGGCACGAGGCAGGCTGTCTATAACAAAGGTGGTTACGTTGAAATAACTGGTGATGCTTATTTGAGCAATATTACGGATCAAAGGGCGGCGGTGCATAATTTGAATAATGGTGAAGTCAAGATTCTTGGCGGAACAATTGTCTCCCATAACCAGAATGGCATACAGAATGATAGCGGAACGGTAACGATTGGCTCAGAGGATGGCGCATACGATAAGAGTTCGCCGACAATCCAGGGCGCGAAGAATGGAATTAACACTACCAGGGCTGGGATCTCTATTTATGACGGTACAGTCATGGGCATCGAGCATGCCATCAACGATACAAATTTGATTACTGGAATTGAGGCTGGTTCTACATTATTTACAGGGGAGGAAACCGTGAATAATGTCACCTATCAGATTTTGTACTATACACTGAACTAAGTTGTGCCGCAAAGCGCTTGTGGTGTGTTATTATTAATATTAGTATGAGTGTGGTAATAGGAATTCTACTTGGCTTATTGATGCTGATGTTGCTTGTCACTGCGCATGAGTTTGGGCATTTTATTGCTGCTAGGCGTAATGGGGTGGAAGTAGAGGAATTTGGCATTTGTTTCCCGCCAAGAGCTGTGGCCTGGAGGAAGGTGAAGGGCAAATGGCGCCGTTTAAAGAAGTCTGAATGGGAAAAAGCACCTGGTGAAGGTACGATTATTTCATTGAACTGGTTGCCGATTGGTGGTTTTTGCCAGATGAAGGGCGAGAGTGCCGCTGACACGACAAAGGGAAGTTTTGGCAAGGCTAGCTTTTGGCGTAAGACAAAGATTCTCTTCGCGGGCGTTGTGATGAACTGGTTTGTGGCGTTCCTAATCTTTACGGTTCTCGCATGGGTTGGTATGCCGCATTTTATAGAGAATCAATTCCAGATTGATGCCGATGTGCATACGGTTGGTATTTCTGATGTTACATTAACAGAAATAATGAACGGCAGCCCGGCTGCAAGGTCTGGTTTGCGTGAAGGTGACGTGTTGGTGTCTATGAGGACCACTGACGCAAACGACGTAAATCGTACTTATATCCACTCCGTAGATGACGTATTAAAATATGACAAAGAACACGCCGGGGAAGACATCTATATCACTTATCAACGTGGAGGCGATATAACAATAACTGAAGTTAAACTAAACGGCTCTGATGCGGAGTATATTCTTGGCGCAACGATTTCTGGTGAGGCAGTATATCAGAGCACCTGGAGCGCGCCGATTGTGGGGCTTGGCCTAACGGCGCAATTGACTGGCGAAACCTTCAAGGGTGTCGGTCAAATGATTGTGAACTTATTTAGTGGCGCGGTTAAGCAGGTGAGCCCGAATGAGGAGGTGCGCGCTGATGGCTCTGATGAGCTGAAACAAGCTGGAGACTCCGTAGCTGGTCCAGTAGGTATAGTTGGCGTGCTATTCCCGAAAGTGGCACAGAGTGGCGGTAGGAACTTAGCGTATCTTGTAGCATTGATTTCTGTATCGCTCGCATGTATGAATGTGTTGCCGATTCCGGCACTCGATGGCGGTAGGTGGTTGCTTATTGCAATTTATAAACTACGCAAGAAAAAGCTCACGAAAGAGACCGAAGAAAAGATTGTGAGCAGGGCATTTATGGTGATTTTAGCAATTGCATTAATCGTAACAATATTAGATATAACAAGGATCGTAGGATGAGCACAAAGAAGACTGCTGAAAAGAAACAGACTACACATAAGATTAGCTTTATAGACGAGTTTCGCAAGAAGCTTGAAAAGAAAGCAAAACAGAGCAAGGGATGGGAAATAGCCCTCAATATCGTATGGGTATTTATGATGCTCGTGTGGGTGGCGGCAGTGTTGGTTGCGACTCAACTGCTTCTACGTTTGATTCTCGTTGACTTGATGCATCTTAATGAGTCATCAATGAGTTCGAATGCGTTGCAAACTCTATATTCGGCACTCGTTTACGTTGTTTCGTTAGTTATTACGGTGTTTGTTCCTTGGAAGCTTGCGAAGTCCAAAACTACGCGCGATGAGCTCGGTTTGCGTGGCCTGCCAACTTGGACCGATATCCTTTTGGCGCCAGTTGGTTTTATAGTCTTCATGATTGTTGCAGTAATCCTTGTGGCCATTCTTCAGGCCGTATTCCCAGGTATTAACTGGAGTGAATCCCAGGATGTCGGATTCAGCAATTTGATTTCTTCTAGCGACTTTATCTTGGCGTTTATCTCACTAGTAGTAGTGGCGCCAGTAGCAGAGGAGTTGATTTTCCGTGGCTGGCTTTACGGTAAGCTCCGCGCAAAGATTCCAGCAATTCCTGCAATGCTTGTTGTGTCGATTTTGTTCGGCATCGTACATGGTCAATGGAATGTGGGCGTTACGGTCTTTGTAATGAGTATTGCGATGTGCACACTTCGTGAGATTACTGGCACGATTTGGGGTGGTGTCTTGATTCATATTTTGAAGAATGGCGTCGCCTTCTACTTCCTCTATGTCAATCCGATGATGATACAATAATAGTATTATGCCGGAGTTGCCAGAAGTTGAAACGATTAGGCGTGGGCTCGATAAATTCATAGTTAACAAGAAGATTACGGACGTTAGTATTTTGTGCGAAAAAAGTTTTCGCGGAAATAAAGACTATATTCTTAATCAGAAGATTACGGAGATTGATCGTCGCGGCAAGGCCTTATTGATTAAGCTTGAAAATAATTTCTGGATGATGATTCATTTACGCATGACTGGTCAATTGATTTTTGTTGGAAAAGAAAAGTTTGCGGCAGGGCATCCGGATGGTGGTTTTACTGAGGAAATGCCAGGACGACATACGCGTGTGTTCTTTGAATTCGATGATGGTACGCATTTGTATTTTAATGATTTACGAAAGTTTGGCTTTATTTCCGTCATGGATGAGCTGAGTTTGGCGACGGATCCGTTTTTGACAAAGCTGGCGCCAGAGCCGTGGGATATGAACAAGGACGCTTTTTGGGAGATGTTGCAGCGTCATCAGAATTCTCCGATTAAAGCGGTGATTTTGGACCAACACAATATAGCCGGCGTAGGAAATATCTATGCGGATGAGGGGTGTTTTTATGCGAAGATTTTGCCTTGGCGTAAGGTGTCGACGTTGTCGCGCGAGGATGCTGATTTGTTGTTAGAAGGGCTATGCAGTGTCATGCAGGCCTCAATCGACAGTGGCGGCTCTACAATGAAGGATTACGTGCGCGCAGACGGGACGAAGGGAAGTTATCTGGAGAAATTTGCGCAGGTATTCCGTCGCGAGGGGCTAGAGTGCAGTAGATGTGGCGGCGAAATACAAAAAACGCGTACGGCTGGACGTGGAACTCATTATTGTCCGGGGTGTCAGGAATAATGATAAAGATTTTTTATGGAAATGATCGCGTAAAAGCGCGCGAAATGATAGATAGGCTGCTCGGCAAGGATTATGAAGTAATCGAGGCGGAGAATCTTACGCGCGGCGATATGGATTCGGTTTTTTATGGCACTTCATTGTTTGGTGAAACGAGAAAGATTTTAGTAAAGTCTTTGTCCGAGAATAAGGAATGCTGGGCGGTGCTCCCGAATTACATTAAGACAACACATGATGTAATTATTTTTGAAAACAATATCGATAAGCGTTCCGTGACATATAAGGCGTTGGCGAAAGAGAAGAATATCGAATTTAAGGAATTTAAGCTTGCGGAGCAGGTCGATAAGAATCTAGTCTTCGATGTTTTTGAGGCGGCATATCGGAAAAATGGGAAGCGAGCAGTGGAGCTTTGCGAGAAAATAGAGACGACGAACGATCCATATATGTTTATGGGGTTGATGGTTTCGCAGGCATTTAAGAAGCTAGAGTTGCGTCAGAGGAAGGCGGAAGAAGTAATTAAGATTCTTGGCGATACGGATATGAATATGAAGACTAGTGGTATAGAGCCTTGGGATTTGATTAAGATGTCGCTACTTTTGATAGCGAATATTTGATAAAATAAACATATGGCTGATGTAACGAAAAAAGAAAGACAAACGCTTGGCAGAATCCTTTTGGCCTACAGCGCATTTACTGGCGTATTGTCGATTGTTTATATTATTCGTTTTATCTTCATGGACAACGAAGAGAATGGTTTTATTGCAGCGTGTGCATTCGCGGCAACGATGCTCTTTGGCACTTTCTTGTCGATTGGCTTGAATTATACGATTCGCGTACCGCGCGGCAAAGATGACGACAAAAGCCAGGTAGTTGCAGGTGCAATTATGGCAATTTTGGGTACGATTATTTGTGTTTCGATGCAGATTAACATGGGCGTTGGTGCTTATTGGTATTTGCCAGTGGCGTATTATATTCAGAGCGCATTGATTCTCTGTGTTTGCATGATGTCATTAAAGTTTTATAGAAAGTAGGAAAGATATGAGCGGGAAAATAAAAGTTTTGATGATGACAACTGCGATATTGTTTTGCAGTTGTTTTTGTATGGTTGGCACAGTTTCTGCAAAGACTATTTGTGAAGAAACCGGCATAGACGACCCTATATTGTGCGGCACTAAATATAGTAATGAAGAAGCAAAGATGCAGGATACTGTCGGGAATGTACTGAACGCTATCTACGGAGTTATTGGAATAATGGCAGTTGTCTTCGTCGTTGTTGGGGGCATCAAGTATTCTACTTCGCAAGGTGATCCGGGCAGAGTTCAAGCCGCAAAGATGACGTTAATGTGCTCAATAATTGGTTTGGTTATAACAATATCTGCTTTCGCTATAACGAACTTTATTCTTGGCGGTTTAGGGGGCACTGGTGCTGCTGGTGGCGGAGGCGGGGGTGCTCCTGGCGGTGGGGGCGGTGGTTCCAGCGAAGAAGAAGTTGTGTACGTGGATCTTTCTGGTCAGAGTAGTATGTTAATTGCTGAATCGCAAACATTAACTGCGACGATTGTGCCAGATTATGCAAAAGATAGATCTTTAACGTTCTCGTCTTCTGACTCAAGTGTCGCGGCCGTAGATAGTAATGGTAAAGTTGTCGCAAAGAAAGAGGGATCAACGACTATTACTGCAACCGCAAGCAACGGCGTGAAGGGGACGATTACTATTACAGTTAAGAAGCCAGTTGAGGCTGAGAGTGTTACGATTAATCCGAACAATATAAAGTTGAAGGTTGGGAAAAGTAATATTTTGAATGCTAAAGTGTTGCCAAGTAACGCAAAAGATAAAAAAGTAACTTGGTCTAGCTCTGATTCGAGTATTGCGACGGTAGGCAGTAATGGCAAAGTTGTTGCAAAGAAAGTCGGTACGGCGCAAATAACTGCCACAACGTCGAATGGAAAGAGCGCGAAGGCGACTGTTACCGTAGAGGAAAATACGGCTCCTGCGCCAACACCAACCGATAAGTTGAAGTTTGGTGATGCAATTGCAGTATTGCATGTTGATCATAAATATACAGAGCAGTTCGAAAAGGGCGGTCAAGAGAAGATGTATGCCGCAGAATGCGACGTTTATGTGACCAATTCGACCGTGTATTGCTATCATGCTGGAACTGGTATGCCTAGCAAGACTCAATATAGTCTGGCGACGGTGATGGGCGTGGCAAAGAAATACTCGATGAAAGTGATATTAGATATGGAGAGTGATTACTATAAGACAGTCGCGAATGTTATTAAAAGTAACGGTTGGCAAAATCGGGTGATTGTTCAGATTAATGGTAGTAATAATGTGAATAGAATGAACGAGATGAACAGCATCGTTGGTAGTAAACTTGAGTTCTGGGGTCTAGTATATTTGGGTTCGGCAAGCACAGTCTATAATGATATCGTATCGAATGCTTCTTCATATAAGAGTGCAGGCATGACTACCGTCAATATTCAGCACAACATGGCCTCTTCTTATGCGAATGGCGTGTCTAGCAAGGGTCTTAATGTATGTATCTTTGCTTGGGGCTCACTGAGGAATAGCTATTCTAGCTATGCTCAATATAAGCCAACATATTTGATGTCGGACGAAAGTCATCGTTACGGATACTAAAAAATATCTCCGGTAAATCCGGAGATATTTTTTAGTTAGCTTACTTAGGCAGCATGTACTTCTACGCGAGTGCGTGGAACGCTCTTGCCGGAGAAGTGGCTTTTCTTAGTCTTAATAAAAACTACCTTACCATCGATAGCTGCATGGATAGTGAAGTTGCGGCTCATGAAGGTGCCTGGGCCCGCAATCTTGGTAGCACCGGTTTGGCGGACGAGAACTTCGCCAGTCTTAACCTGTTGACCACCAAAGCGCTTGACGCCAAGTCTTTGGCCGGCATTGTTGTGTAGGTTTTTGCTGGTACCGCCAGCTTTGACATGTGACATATTACTACTTTTTCCTTAATACTATTATTTGACGCGCAACGATCTGGTCCTCTCTGTAATATAGGAGGTCATCGTAAGACGCATAACGATACTTTATGGCATTATAGCCCAATTTCTCAGTTTCGTCAAGGATATTTACCCCTTGATAGGAGCCGTCTGGACGCTTCCATGCGGGGGTGGCAAGAGCAAGCTGTGCGCCGGCGGGGATTTGGCTTGATAGATTCTTGAGAAAAGCAGTAAGGAGATTCTTCGCGTCGCCTTGGAGTTCGCGGAGTTTGACCTCTGCTGGAGGATTCGAAAGAGGGTGGCCAAGGTAGATTTCGGATGCAATGAAATCTACTGGTGCTTGCCATTTGTGATCAGTAGCGTCGCCGGCTTCTAGGCGTAATTTTGGCGCGCCTTGTTTTTGGAGTTTTGGCGTGCGGCCAGTAATCCAATCGAGGTTTTTCTGGGAGTATTGAATCATCTTTTCGGACAAATCTGTACCATAGGCGGAGTACCCCATAAGAACGCTTTCTTGAAGGATAACGCCAGTGCCGCAGAATGGATCGAGGACTGTACCAGATTTTGCGCCTGATGTGGCGAGGTTAATAAGGATCTGTGCGAGCTTTGGTGGCAGCATGCCAACGAACGCATCACGTGCAGGACGTGCCTGATCACGTTTTGCATAGGAAGTGATGTTTTGCGTTCCGATTGATATAGCGGTGTATTTGCTATATTTGATAATCTCGATATGGTTAACTTTTTCGCCAAGCTGATTATGGTGAGAGGTTGCAGAAGGAAGGACTGGACTTTTGCCGTTTGGAACGAGGCGGACATTGCGACCGTGGCGCTTTAGCATGTTTTTATACTTGAGGGCAAGCTCCCAGGTCTTGCGTGGATTTGCATGCTCGGAGTAGTCCGAGATACCGAGGGTAATTTTGCCTTCTGGAAGATTTGATAAGTAGTCCTGAATAGGCTCATCGATGATGCGGGCGGCCTTAATTGTGCCGCCAAGGCGATCTAATTGGATGGAATGCGCAGTAACGATTGCCAAATTTGGGCCAACTTGCTTTACTTTACTACTAGAAAAAAGCGCCTCGAGTTCGGCGAGGGAAAGTTTAGGCTCACGACCTAATACTAATAGAAAATTCATATGCTATAATTTTACCATATGTTTAAGAAAATCTTGAGTGTCATAACTCTGTTATTGGTGGCCTTTGTGGCTTGGAATGCCTTTACGGCTAGCTCTGGTGTTGAGCTGACGCCGGAAGTAATGGAAGTTTCGCCATTAGCGTCGAAGTTTACGAAAGTGGTAGACGATTCCGAATACTTAACGTTTCTTGGTGCAACAATCTATTCACTAAGAAGCATTAATGTCTGGATTTTGTTATTACTGGTTCCGGAACAGATCCTGATGTATTATGCGGCGGGGCAGATTTATTTTGCTTTCTTGACTCAACGTAAGAGTTTCAAAATATCCCAGGGAAAACTTACGCGTATTTCTTTGGAGATTAACTTTGTAAACCATGCATTGCCAAGTGGTGGTGCGAGTGGTTTGGCGTATCTTATTTGGCGTCTAAAAGATTACAACGTATCGGCAGGGCAAATTAGCTTTATCCATATCTTGCGCTATGGTATTTGCGCGATTGGTAATGCTTTGCAGACAGTGATTGCGATTATTATTGTTCTTGCGACAAATCAGGTGAAACCGGGCGGTTATTGGGCGCTTATAGTGGCGGCTGGTATTGCACTCGGTATTATTGGTTTGATTATTGTGGCATGGCTGATTGTGCGCAAACAGAAGAACATTGACTGGTTGTCTGCGACTGCGACGAAGTTCATTAATAAGATAGTGCGCAAAATTTCTCGCGGCAAGAAACGCAAGTTCCTCAAGGAAGAGGATGTCGTAAAGTTCTTTGCGGATTTACGTGAAGACTATTTGAACCTCAAGAAGAACCGCAAGATTTTGTGGAAGCCAATGATTTGGGGTTTGTTCTATTCGTTCCTAGAGCTAGCTACTTATTGGGTGATTGGCTGTGCTTTAGGCCATCCAGAAATTTTGCCACAGATTATGATTGCGGAGGGCCTCGGTAGTGTAGTCGGTACGGTAATGGTAACTCCAGGCGGCATGGGAGGCTATGAGGGCGCGTTTGTGGCGTCTTTGGTAGCGACTGGCGTAGAATTCCAAATTGCGACGATTACGGTCGTTGTGACGCGTTTATTCGTGCTTGTAGGCACAATTGTGAGTGGCTGGGGCTTCTACCAGCAGGCTTTGATGTCTCGCGAAGATAAGTTTATTGATCCAAGCGAAAAGAAGGATTGATGATGGAACCGACGCAGGTCTATAGCGTATCGGATTTCCAGGCGGTCTGTAATCAGATTTTGGACAATGCCTTTACTGGCGTAGTAATTGAAGGGGAAGTTGCTAGTTTTAAGGTAAACCAAGGGAAGTTCGTTTTCTTTGACTTGAAAGATGACCAGTCTAGTATTGGCTGTTTTATGATGAAGTTTGCGCTTCGTTTCCCGTTGGAAGATGGGATGAAAATCCGCGTTCGAGCGACGCCGAAGTTAACGAATTGGGGTAAGTTCTCTCTGACGGTACAAGCCATCATGCCAGTAGGCGAGGGCAGCCTAAAGAAGAGCTTTGAGCTACTGAAGAAAAAGTTGACCGATGAGGGGCTATTCGCACCGGAGAAGAAGCGCCCGCTACCAGAAAATATCACGAAGATTGGCGTTATTTCTAGCGCGCAAGCGGCTGGGTATGCGGATTTTTGCAAGATTCTGAATGAACGCTGGGGTGGCCTTGAAGTGCAGGTGGCGCATTGCCAAGTGCAGGGCATGGTTGCGGCAGATCAGATTATTAAGGCACTAGCTTATTTTAATGAGCATTCCGAAGTGCAGGTGATTGCCGTGATTCGTGGCGGTGGTTCAGCGGATGATTTGGCAGTATTTAATGATGAGGCGTTGGTGCGAGCGATTGCTGCTTCGAAGATTCCAGTGATTACTGGAATTGGCCATGAAGTCGATGAGAGCCTATGTGATTTGGCGGCGGACGTAGTAGCTTCGACACCATCGAACGCTGCACAAATGCTTACGCGTGATCGCAAGGAGATTATTGAGAGCATCCACGGTGACGTAAAACGAATAAATAATTTGTTCAATACGAAGGTGGATGAGGTTATAGCCGCCAACAGAGAGCAAATGCTGCGTTTAAGCAAGGATATTGTTGTAAGAATTACAACAATAGATAACGAGGTTAAAGCGCAATGCAAAATATTAGAGCAATTAAATCCAGAAAAAGTACTCGAACGTGGTTATGCATTAATAAAAGGCGATATTAGTTTAGATAATGTTGTAGAAATTACAACATATAAACAAGCGATTAAGGCAAAAATAACGGAGGTAAAGGAGAGATAATGGCAAAAAATGTAAGTGAGAAGATTTCTGAGTTGAAAACAGGGGTAGATTGGTTCTATTCCGATGATTTTAAGCTTGAAGAGGCGAGCGAAAAATATAAAGATTTAACAAAACTTGCGAAAGAAATCGAAAAAGACCTCGAAGAAATGAAAAATGAAATCAATGTAATAGCGGAGGATTTTAGCAAATAAGCGTAAATACTTGCGAAAACGCTTTTGCTAAAATATAATTTAACTATGGACCAGAATTATGGTGGGGTTGCCCCACAAAATCAGAACCCGGGGCCACAGATGCCTCCTGTAAATGCAATGCCGAATCCGGCAATGCCACAACAACCTATTCAAGCTATGCCTGTAGCGCCAACGGCAGGACCGGTAGCGCAACCTGGCGAAAAGAAAGGCTCAATCATAGAGACGATTATTCTTGTTATCGTGTGTTTGATTGCGGCTGGTGCGATTGTCGCAGCTGTTATCTTCTACATGAAGTGGGATGAGCTCAATACTGACTTCGAAATTCAGAAGAATGATGCCGTAGCGACGGCTCAGAAAGAGCAAAAAGATCTCGACGAGGCAAACTTTACAGAACGCGAAAAACTCCCAACCCAGCAATTCACAGGTCCAAGTGATTATGGTTCAATTTCTTTCTATCATCCAAAGACTTGGAGCATTTATGTCTCCTCGGATGGTACGCAAAACAGTGACTATGAGGCGTATTTCTCGCCTGGTCAGGTAGATCCGATTGATAGCGATGCATCCCGTTATGCGCTTCGCTTTATCATTAAGCACGAGCAGGCAGACGATGTAATGCGCGAGTATCAGACCAAGGTAAACGATGGCGAGATGACTGCAAGCGTGTTTAACGCTGGTAACGGTGCTTCCAAGGTGTCTGGTACGAAGTTCGAGGGCCAGATTGAAGATGGAATTAACGGTATTGTCTTGGTAATCAAAGTCAACGATAAGACCGTACTATTGCAGACTGATGCTGAAACGTTCCGCGCAGATTACGAAACGCTAATTGCCACTTTGCGTCGCAATTCTTAGTAGTGTAAAATAGGGGGCATGGAGAGTGAGGTATTTGACGCTAGTTCTAGCGTGACTGTGGTTGCGCATGAGTTGAAAGCTCCTTTGAGCTTGACGCGTCAACTCGCTCTTTCTTTGGATTTTGAGGATTCGATAGAGGGGGCGCGAGAGGTTGGTCGCCAGATTGTGGCTACTTCTGAGCGTGCATTGCAACAGGTAAATGATCTGACGAGAATTGCGCGTCTTGACGATGCGCTATTTGAGATGGAGCCAGTAAATCCACGCGTGGTTTGCGATGAGGTTATTTCCGAACTGTGGCAATTGTTTAGATTTAATCGTCGTGAGATTGAGATAGATTATCGTAATAAGAGGCGGTTAGCGGTGGCGAATCGTCAACTACTGTATTCTGTAGTCTATAACTTTTGTTTGAATGCGATGAACTATAGCGGCGAAGAGCTACCGAGCCGTATCTCTGTATATGATAGACAAAACAAGATTAGAATAGATGTACGGGATTTTGGTCCGACGGTACCAACGAAAGTTTGGCGCGAGATTAAGGATGGTTTCGTGAAGAGACCAGTAGATATAGCGATGCGTCCTGGTTCAAGTGGGCTTGGGCTTTATATTGCGGCAAAGTTTGCTAATTATATGCATTCGGACTTTGGCTTGGTGCGCCATCGTGACGGGACGAGCTTCTATATTGATTTGCCAATAAGTGGACAGTTGAGTTTGGTATGATTTTTGTAATTGATGATGATCGCGGGTGGGAAAACTACTACCGCAGGATTTTGAAGGGGCATGATTTGGAGTTTTTCCATGATGGGATTGCCGCTATATCCGAGATGGACGTTGATGTTCCGGATTTTGTGATTCTGGATATTTTGCTGGTGGGGCCAACTGGCTTTGCGGTATTGAATGAGATGAGAAGTTATCCGGAGTTAGCGAAGGTGCCAGTGGCAATCGTGACGAGCGTTGCGATGAAAGAAGAAATAGCACGGCAATACGGCGTCGTGGCGGTATTGGATAAGAGCGTGATGGATCCGAGCGACTTGTTGGCGCTTGCAAAGGAGTATGATGGCAAAGAATCCGCGTGACCTCAGAACGGAAGCGATTGTACTACGTAGGACCGATTATGGTGAGGCAGATAGGATTTTGCAGCTTTTAACGCCAGAGGGGAAGCGTAGCGTGATTGCGAAGGGTGTACGGAAGGAAAAGTCCAAGCTGGCCGGCGGGATAGAGCTTTTTAGTGTGTCTGAAGTGGTAATCCATGAAGGGCGCACGGAGATGGGGATTCTGACCGGCGCGAAGTTGCTGGAGTATTATGACGCCTTTGTAAAGGATATAGAACTGATTGAGATGGGCGGAGCAATGATGCGTAGTGTGAGTGCGCGCGCAGAGCAAGTTGAATCGCCGGAGTTTTACAAGATATTGAAGCAATCTTTGCAGGCGATGCAGAAACATGCTGGCGAAGATACGCGCTGGAAGGATATCTTGCGTGCATGGTGGGGGATTAATTTAACGCGTGCATCTGGCGAAGAGGTAAACTTGAAGTTTGACACTGATGGCGAAAAGCTATTGGCGGATGGGCGCTACTATTGGGACGAAGAACAGGCGGCACTTGGCAAGGCGGCTGCCGGTAGAATTGGCGCAGACCATATAAAGATGATGCGCTTGATGGCCTCTGGTCCGGCCGAATTGTCAATGAAGGTGACGGGTGCGGACGCCTTGATAGATGAGGTATTGTATATTGCGCGTTGTATGGAGCGCGTAACGCAGATATAAAAACCACCCCCTTTCGGGGGCGGTCATTAAGGCAGAGCGATGCGCTTGTTGTTGATAAAGAACACGAAGCCTTTGCCGAGCCATGTTGCGACTTTCGTTGGGATTTCATAGGACTTCGGCCAGCTTGCTATAAAGAAGTCATAGTCGAAGTCTTCATCGGTGACGTAGTTTATTGCGAGTACGTCACTTGTGAGCTTAAAATCTATACGGTCGATTTTGCTCTGACAGACCTGAATGTCGTTGTAACATTTGCCACGGATGCGATGTTTGCCGAGTTCGATTTTGTCGGCAAAGACAAGAGCGGCGTCGACGACGTTGTTGATTTCCTTGCAATCGCTATGGTGTGCGATAGCGTGGCAGATTATCTCGATATCTGCGTCGCTAAGCGGGCGATTGTCGCCATAAAAGGCCCTCAGGAAACAGCGGGCGATACGTGCGCCGTTTTCGGCGTGATTCTTTTCGCCGCAAATCATTCCGCAATCGTGCAAGAGGCCAGCAATATCTGCAAGTATGACCTCGTGATGGTTGCCGCCTGCGCGACGTGCGAAATCTTTGGCGATTCTGGAAACGCCGAGCCAGTGCTCGATGCCGTGATTGCAACCAAACTTAGGATCTTCTTCGGCGGTATAGGAGCCAACGGTTTGTGCCCAAATACACCATTCTGCGTGGTGATAGATATGATCGTGAAGCTGATCGAGGAACACCATAAAAATCCCTCCATTCTGAATCTACCTTTTTAAGGTGCGACTATTATTTTGGCAGTTCGAATCTGGTGTCGTTGAGGAACAGGGAAAAGCTGCGTTTTGCGAATCTTGCCGCCTTGGCTGGTGCCTTGTAGGCCTTGCGCCAAGTGAAGAAGATGCTTGGATTAAAATCGTCTTCGACGTGGTATCTCACGATAACTTCTTTGGGTGTGATTTCGTACTCGATTCGATGAATCTTGTGCGCTTCCACGAGAAGTTCATTAGTGACCGTAAAGATACGTTCGCGTGAGACATCGATTTTGTCCGCAAATAGGATTGCGGCATCTATGATGGACTTTACTTCTTTGCCGTTGCTGTGGTTAGCGATGGCGTGGCAAATCATCTCAATTTCGTCTACTGTGAGCTTTTGGCTAAACCGAGCGATTAGGAATGCCTTTGCAATGACAGCGCCATTTTTTTCGTGCCCTTCGTCGCCACAAATTAGCCCACAATCATGTAATAACCCAGCTATGTTGGCGAGTATTGCAAGATGGTGATTATTTGTGGTTTTCTGTACGAAATCGGTTGCTGTCTCTGCTACGGCGCGCCAGTGTTTGACGCCATGGTCGCAGTCGAACTTATCGCCTTTTGCTGAGTAATACGAATCAATGATTTTTGCCCATGCCGCCCATTCTGGATCGCTAGCGATTAGCGAAGGAATGTCGGAAAAATTGCTTGATTGTTGCATGGCGACCTTCTCCTTTCTGAAAACTGCCTCTAAGGTGCGTTCCGTAATTATATCACTAGATGGTGGTATAATGGAAATATGAACGAAATCACCGACAATAAACTGTTCCGTAAATATGTAGTAGTTTTTGGTGGTTTTGGTGGTGGCCTTCGGGCCTAATTTTCTTGTGACTCTAAGAGCAGAAATAAGGGGGAATATAAGGTATAATAGGAGATAGTTATGATAAAAATGGAAGATATTGTTAGCCTTTGTAAGCGTCGTGGTTTTATTTGGCAAGGTAGCGATGTTTATGGCGGGATGGCCGGTACGTGGGATTTTGGTCCACTCGGCGTGTCTTTGAAAAAGAAAATCATGGATGCCTGGTGGAAATACTGGGTGGAAGATCGCGAAGACATGTATGGTGTCGATGCGGCAATCATCATGAATCCACGCACGTGGGTAGCATCTGGCCATACGGCAACTTTTGCTGATCCATTAGTAGAATGTGGCGCATGCCACGGACGTTTTCGCGCAGATAAGATTGCGGATGGTGTTTCCGAAAGTGTTACGACAGAAGAATTCAAGGCATTGAACGTAAAATGCCCAACCTGTGGGAAGACCGAATGGGGTGATATTCGCAAGTTTAATATGATGTTCCAGACACATGTTGGCCCAGTTGACGATGATAGCTCGATTGCTTACCTTCGTCCGGAAACTGCGCAGGGTATCTTTACGAATTATAAGAATGTAGTAGATACGCTTTATCCAGATTTGCCATTTGGTTTAGCGCAACAGGGTAAGGCCTTCCGCAATGAGATTTCTCCACGCGACTTTATCTTGCGTGACCGTGAATGTTCTCAGATGGAAATCGAGTATTTTGTCGATCCAAAGACTTGGGAAGAGAATTTTGAGACATTACTAAAGCAACAACACGAATTTCTAACTGGCGTAATGGGTCTAGAGGCGGATCGCATTCATGACCTCGAAGTCGAGGCGGCCGATCGTGCACATTACTCTAAGCGCACGGTTGATATCGAGTTTGATTATCCGAACGGCCGTGAAGAATTGATGGGTTTGGCATATCGCACGGACTTTGATTTGCAGAATATCCAGCGCGAAAGTGGCAAGAATATGGAATATATCGTGAAGGGCACGACTGAACGTTTCGTACCACACGTTATTGAGCCTTCTATTGGCGTAGAACGCTTGTTCTTGGCTGTTTTGACGTCTGCGTACAAAGTTGATGAAATAAATGGCGAGAAACGCGTTGTATTGGCCTTAAGCGAAAACTTGGCACCATATCGTTTCTGCGTATCGCCACTGTTGAAAAACAAACCAGAGCTAGTTGCGAAGGCCAAAGAAGTATACTCCGCTTTGCGCAAGAAATATGGCAATGTCACTTGGGATGATTCTGGTAACATTGGCAAGCGTTATCGCAAGCAAGACGAGATTGGTACGCCAAAGTGTGTAGTTATCGATTTTGATACGCTTGAGGATGATACGGTGACAGTACGCGATCGCGATACGACTGAACAGGTACGCGTAAAGATTGCGGAGCTTTAAGATGAAGAAACGCCCGAGGAGTGGACATAAGGCAGAGCAGCAAGCAGTCGAAAGAATCGTTGAGCGAACTGAGGAGATTGCTGACGAAGTAAATAAAATTAAGGGTGGCATTATCCTTGGCGTTTTTATCGCTGTGCTTTTAGTGCTTGCTTCATTTTGTTTCCCGGAGGTTCTAGTTGCGTTATTTGTCGGTAGCGGCGGGGGTGATGTTTCGATTGACGGCGTATATACGCAGCTAAGAACATTGCCAATCGCACTTCTGGTGACCAGCGTCATAATATTGGCAGCTGCTGTCATCTTGTTCATTGTTAAAAATAAGACTCAAAAGGGCTTCACGATTCTAAATGCGGCTCTTGCGACCTTGGGTGTTCTTGGTATTTTGGCAAGTGCTTCGGTTAATGCATTCTTTGGCGATGTTTTTAGGACGGATATCGGAGATGAATATCGAAGAGAAGAATATATCGAGATTGGTACAGAAAAGATTCCGTCTATTTATAAAGTATTAGGTAGAGAAGATGTGCTTCTTGCGGATGTGCAGTCCGAGATTGAGAATGAAGAATTAGGTATTGTGATGGATTACGTTGCAATTATCTATGAGAAAGGCTTTTCTGATGATGAATTAGTGAGATATCGCGAAGAGTTGGTGAGTAATGGTTATTCTCTGAAGAAGATGATTTATGGCGAAAAGTCAGCATCGATGCTGCTAAAAAATGGCAAGGAAGACGGCTTATTCTACGTAATACGGATAGATGATAAGACCATAACTTATGCGGATGGAGCCGGCAAATACGAAGACATTCTTGGTAAGTATATAGAGCAAGAGGAAAATGCAGCTCAGTGATTATTTAAAAACTGAGGTGGGCTTATCGGAGAAGCGCGCACAGGAGGTGTCGCGTGCCGTTGCTGAGTATCGTAAAAAGTATCGCAAGTCTGGCAAAGAGCGCAAGAAGTTGAATATAAAGATTCCGCGTTATAGTCTTGGCGAGGAGATATTTAATTCGATTTCGCATGGACTTGGTGCTGCATTCGCGATTGTGGCGTTAGTATTGATGAATATCAAGGCTTCATATAGCGCGTTGGCGGAGACTTGTGTGTCGTTGTTCGGCGCAACGATGATAATTCTCTATACGATGTCGTGCATTTATCATGCTGTGTCGTGGCGTTTGGAGGGGAAGAAAGTATTGCGCGTTCTGGATCACTGTAATGTGTACTTGCTCGTGTTTGGCACATATATTCCCGTAGCTCTGCTTGGCGTTGGCGGATGGTTGGGTTGGGCATTGTTTGCCTTTGTGGGCGTCGTGACTACGGTTGGGATTGTGCTAACCTCGGTAAAAATCGATAAATTTACGGTAATGGAGGTAGTTTGTCATTTACTTAATGGGTGGTCGATTTTAGTTGGCATTCCCGCGTTATTACAAAGTGCTGGTATGGGTGGTGTGGCCTGGATGCTAGCGGGCGGAATTATGTACACGGTTGGATCGATTTTGTACGGAATTGGTTCGCGCAAAAAATATGTACATTGTATATTCCACGTATTTTGTTTGCTTGGGACGATCTGCCACTTTGTGGCCATCTATAGCTATTTGCTGTAATTATAGTTCGAAAATCTTGTAGTTGCTGCCTGCATGGCGGGTGATTTTTCCATCTTCAATAACTACACCTACGCCACTCGGGAGGCATATCAATAGCGAATCGTGGCTAGTTGCCCAGCCGTCTTTGTTTTCGTCACGGTAATCCGTATAGACCGAATAGCGGCCAAGTAGTTCAACGCCGGTTTTGTATTGCCGATGAATGTCGCGGCCGGTATCGATAAACTTACCGAGCGTAATGGCGCCACCGCCGCCGCCATAGATAAGCCCTCCATGCCTATTGTAGTTTTGGAGAACGAATTCAAAGCCAGTACGGTCAAACTCGTTCATTAGAATATTAGTGTCTCCGCCACCGATATAGATGGCATGATAGTCATTAAGATGTTTGAAGGGGGTTAAATCGTCTGCGAACAGATAGTGAATATCAGTACGACCATGCATATTGATCATGTCTTGCATCCACTCGGAGGCGGAGGCTATCTTTTCGCTCTCGCGGAAGCCTGTAGCGATGTAGAGAATGTTACTGTTCTGTGGCAATTCGGCGAAGAACATCTCGTCGAGCATTTTGGTGGCATTTTCGTCTCCGCCACCAGAGAGAAAGATTTTTCCTGTCATGATTTCCTTTATTTCTTAGATTTCTTTGCGGCTTTTTCGGCTTTTATTTCTGCAGCGGAAGCAGCGGCCAATGCCTTTTTGGCCTCGAGCTCTTTTTCTTTAGGAGATTTCTTGTCTTTCTTGGTGTCGTCTTCTTTTGGTTTTGGCGTGAAGTCTGGGAGCAAGGAACGTAGCTGACTGACGAGCTTGTGGCGAGCGTGCGAACTAAAGACTTTGTCGAGCCAGCCTGGGTTTGGTTTAGAATTTTTCTGGGTAATAATTTCTACAACGTCGCCTTGTTTGAGTTTGGTTTTGAGATCAACCATTTTGCCGTTTACGATTGCGCCCGTACACTGTGCGCCAATTTCGCTATGAAGACGGTAAGCAAAATCTAGTGGCATCGAGCCCTTCGGGAGATCGATAATATCACCCTTTGGAGTGTATACGAAGATTTTGTCAGCAAAGAGGTTGAGTTTGAGCTTCTTCTCGTCAATTTTTTCACCAGCGGTGAGTTTTGTGGCGGATTCCTGAAGTTCCTTAATCCAGAGAAGGTTAGATGGTAGCTTACTGACGCGGCCTTCGGCATAGGCGGAAGTAAGTTTTTGCTCGTTATAAAAGAAGGTTGCTGCAAGACCACGCTCGGCATAGTCATGCATCTCGTTTGTGCGGATTTGAAACTCGACGATTTGTTTATCGTTTGTGATAACGGTCGTATGCAAAGACTGGTAGCCGTTTTGTTTTGGCATGGCAATATAGTCCTTTACGCGTCCGTCCATTGGATGGAAGAGGGAATGAATAATGCCAAGCACGAGATAGCATGTAGTAGTATCTTCAACGATGAAGCGAAGCGCGATGATATCGTAAATGCGATCGATATTCTGATCGTATTTGGCGAGTTTCTTGTGTAGGGAATAAATAGATTTGACGCGGCCGTCACATTTGTACTTGATGCCTTCTTTTTTGAGTGCATCCTCGACGGCTTTTTGTGCAGCTTTGAGCTTGCTGTCGGCTTTTTTGAGGCGTTCCGCAGTGAGGTTCTTGAGCTCTTCGTAGCGTTTTGGATCGACATACATAAAGCTAGTTTCCTCGATTTCGACACGCACACGGCCCATCTGGAGACGGTCTGCAAGTGGTGCGAAGACTTCTAGTGACTCGCGTGCGATTTTCTTCTGTTTTTCTGGTGGTAATGCGCCAAGGGTGCGTAAGTTGTGAAGCCTATCTGCAAGTTTAATAATGAGAACACGAATGTCTTGTCCAGTCGCGATGAGAAGCTTGAGAAGGTTATCGCCGGTCTGTGGAAGATACTCGTCGAGATCGCGCATGCCTTTGCGGGCTTTGCCGAGTTTCGTGACACCATTTACAAGAAAGGCGACATCTTTACCGAATTGGTCTTCGATTTCTTTGAGGGTAAGGTCGGTATCCTCTACGGTATCATGAAGCACGCCGGCAATGATAGTATCCTCATCCATATTCCATTCCTGGAGGATTTTCATAACAGCGAGCGGGTGAATAATATAGGGCTCGCCAGTTTTGCGAAGCTGACCTTCGTGCGCCTTGGTGGCGACTTCGATTGCTTTCTCTAGTCTGGGTGAGGTTTTATCCATATCTTTATTGTAACAGCTTAGTTAGTTTGTATTCTTTTAGTGCGTCTTTAAGCTTCTTGAGTCCGCTTTTTGGAATTGCGACTGGTGCGAGCATGATGTCGTTTGGGATTAGAATAACGGCATGGTTGCCATAAATAATCTTTTTGACGTCTTTCCAGTCAATGGATAGGCGGTCGTCTTTGCTTAGCGAGATTGTTGCGGTCTTTTTTGTTGTGCTGAAGGTTAGATTATATTCCGCCTTGCCGAGCGTGCGAAGTTTCCTGGCGGTGGCCGCATAGGCTAAGAGGATAATTAAAAGCGCGAATGCTGGAAAGACAATAAAAGTTCGAAGTTGCTCGTCAACGAAGATGGCGAAGCATACGGTCATGACGAAGAATATGAATGCAAGGACGACGTAAATAAAAAGATTATTGAGGATTGAATGTATTTTGCGTTCTGGCTTCTTGACGAATTTCTTGATATTCGTGACTACGTAATAGTATTCCTCGAAGAATTCGCGGCTAAGAGATTTGAACTCTGTTTTCATAGTGATTACTCCTTATATTGGATTGGGGTGCGACAAGATTTGCATTTGCCTACGGTGCCAGTGATGGAATTAACTTTGCCGCAGTTAGGGCATTTAACGGCGTGTGGGATATTTTTCTTTGAGTTTTCGATTCTTTCTTCTGCTTCGGTGGTGCGCAGCTTTATCTCTTCGCGTCTTGTTTGTTCTTTTTGGTTAAAGTAGTTGGAAAGTGCGCCAGATAGTTTGCTGCTGAGTTTGGCGGTGATTTTTTGTCCAACGGTTTTGATGATGGCGGATACAACGAGAGTAACTACACCGATAATAAAGATGCGCTCGGCGTACTCAATGATTTTTGGATAAATGCCTAGGCTGATGAACTCTTTGAAATATGGGATGGTTAATTCGATGCCAAAGTTTGCCATGGCGAGCTCTAGGCCATGAGGGATTAAGAGGATTAGGGCAACGATTAATAGGACGATTGGTGCACGATAATAATGCCTACTGCCATAGATGAAATATCTAGCGATTAACATTATTACGCCAAGAATAGGTAAGAAATAGAGTACCAACAAAATGATAGGGATACTCAGAAGAAATTTCATGAAGGAATTGATATTAAAAATATTGCGTAATCTCATAGATCTATTTTAACAGTTTTGCCACTAGCTTTATATCTTGATAGTTTAATGCCGCACTTTTTGAGCATTAACTTGGATGCTTTTGTGCCATCTGTATTTGCGTATTTGTCGTCGCCGTAGATTACTTCTTTGATGCCGGCCTGAATGACGGCTTTGGCACACTCGTTGCAAGGGAATAGTGTGACATAAAGAGTGCAGCCTCTTAGATCGGCGACGCTATTGAGAACGGCATTGAGCTCTGCATGGCAGACAAATGGATATTTAGTATCGAGGAAATCGCCTTCGCGTTCCCATGGCATGTCTTCGTCCTTAACGCCACGTGGCATACCGTTATAGCCAACGGAAACAATCTTGTGTTCGTCGTTGACGATGCAGGCGCCAACTCTGGTGTTTGGATCTTTGCTACGTTCTGCGGCGAGCTGAGCTATGCCCATGAAATACTCGTCCCAGGTAATGTAATCTTTGCGCATTTTATAATTCCTCCTAGATTACTTCTAGTATAATATAAATAAGATGAGAGGTCTAAGAATTCACGGTGTATATCAGCATTTTAAGGGCGACTATTATTTAGTTGAGGACGTGGCGCGTCACTCGGAGACGGACGAAGAGCTCGTGATTTATCGTCGACTGTATGGCGATGGTAGTTTGTACGCGCGGCCAAAAGAAATGTTTTTATCGGAAGTGGACCACGAAAAATACCCTGACGTAAAAGCGAAATACCGTTTTACCTTGCGAAAAATTAAGAGCGTAAAGGATTGATATGAAAATATACTCTTGGAACGTAAATGGATTGAGGGCAATTCTCAAAAAGGGAAATTTGCAAGATTTTATCGAGGCAGAAGAGCCTGATATTTTGTGTCTGCAGGAGACTAAGGCTCAGCAAGGACAAGCCGAAGTGGATTTTCCAGAATATGAAGAACTTTGGAATTCGGCGGAACGCGCTGGTTATTCTGGCACAGCGATTTTTACGAAGATAAAGCCACTGATGGTTGCCTATGGCTTTCCAGAGGATATTACGGCGCAAATTGAGGGCTGGGAAGATGATTTTGGCGATGCGCGCAAAGAAGGGCGCGTGCTGACGGCGGAATTCGAAGACTTTTTCTTGATTGATACTTATGTGCCAAACGAAAAAGACGACCTTGGGCGCCTCAAATACCGTGAATTAGTTTGGGACAAGGCGCTATTGGCATACATGAAGCGGCTGGATGCAAAGAAGCCGGTGATTGTATGTGGCGATTTTAATGTGGCGCATGAAGAGATTGATCTTGCGCGTCCAAAACAGAATGAGGGGCATGCTGGTTTTACGAAAGAGGGGCGTCAGGGCATGACAAACTATCTTTCGAATGGTTTTATTGATACTTTCAGAGCGCTGAACCCAGATAAAATTCAATATTCCTGGTGGTCGTATCGTGGTGGTGCGAGGGCGAAGAATGTTGGATGGAGGATTGACTATTTCTTAGCATCCGAGCGTTTGCGTGACAGGATTGTAGCGGCAGATATTTGTGACGAAGTGATGGGGTCCGACCATTGCCCAATTATGTTGGAGATTAAATAATGGCAGATTATGATTATTGGCAAAAACAGGGGCTGAAGCCGCTGTTTACCGAAGTGGATACTGAACAGCCAGAACAAAAACGTTTTGCTGGGAAAATGCTGATTATTGGCGGAAACAAGGGCGCGTTTTTTGCGGTTGCAAATGCAATGAATGAGGCGGAGAAAATGGGCGTGGGTGAAGTGCGCGTGCTTATGCCGTCGTCGCTTCGCGGCAAAGTTCCTACGACGCCGGAAGTATATTTTGCGGAAGCAGAGGCGTCTGGGGCGTTTGGTAAGAAAGCAGTAAACGAGATGTTGATTCAGTCCGAATGGGCAGATGTAGTTGTTTTGATCGGTGATACTGGTAAGAATGCCGAGACGTCTGTGGCTTTTGCGGAGTTGATGAAGCGCTGCGAAAAGCCGATTTTTCTGACTCGTGATGCGGTTGATGCGGCCATACCGGATGTAATGAACTGGGGAACACTGCGCGAAGTGGAAACGAATTTACTACTAACTGTGCCGCAACTGCAGAAGATGTTGCGCACCTTATATTATCCGAAGGTGATTACGTTGTCGATGCCAACGAATCAGCTGATTGAGACTTTGCATAAATTCACGATTAGCTATCCAAAGATTTGTCTCACAACTTTTCATAATAGTCAGTTGATTGTGGCGCAAAATGGGGAAGTAGTGACTGAGGAACTTGGTGACACAAGCTGGACGCAAATTACACTTTGGGGCGGCGCACTTGCGGTTTATATGGCTGCACTTCGAGTTTGGAATTTGAATATTATCGGATATAAAGTTGCATCAACGGCGCTGATTTATGAATAGAAAAACCGCCCCTTTCGGATAGGGGCGGTTGTCTGGTCGGAGTTAGGCTTCGTCGTCGTAGATATCCGGGCGAGGCTCGATTGGCTTGTTTTTTGCGACGAGCGGCTTGATACGGCCATAATCGACGATGACGCTGATAATGCTGAGAAGGGCAACGACTATGATGCAGGCGAGACCTGCAATCGCTAGGCGTGATTCCATTTCTGCAAAAGTCATCGCGAGCGCCGAACAGCCAAGCCAAGCGCACATGGCAGCCATTCTGATCTTGTCGACCATGCTGGCGCCGATGCCTTTCTCTAATTTCGTATAGTACAGGAAGAACCAAACGAAGAAGAGAGCATCGCGAGCGAACATGGTGCCAATGCAGACATAGAAGATTAAACGCAGAGCGTTGGTGCCGAGGAAGGCTGTTCCGTGAGTCGCAATAATGAATGCGATGGCGGTAGGGTAGAATATGACCTTATCGCCAAGCGGATCAAGAGCCTGTCCTGCTTTCGTAATCTGGTTGAATCTTCTTGCGACGAAACCGTCGGCGGCATCAGTAACTATAGCTGCGATAAGCGCAATAGTTGCGATGAGGCTGCTGGCTTCGCCGAGAGGTTGCACGGCATACATATGCGGTACGAGTACGGAAATGGCCATGCGGATAATCGAGATCCAGTTCGGCATTCCAACGCGTCCGTTTGTGCCGGCAAGCCAACTGTTATCTGTCTGATGCATCGTAAGCAGGATGCAGAAGAATGCGTGGCAGATAGCGGTGATTGTAACCGTATACCAAACATAGGTGCTGAGCATCGTGTCAGACTGGCGTTCGGCGGCCAGAATAAATAGAACCAAGAATGCGACGAATCGAACAACGTGTGGCGTAGGGGTACGCCACGGACCATAGACTTTGTCTCCTTTCGCTTCGAGCCAAGCTCCGTGCGAGCAAATCACCATGATATCGCAGAGAATAATCAACACCCATAAGTAGAAGTGTTGCATGAAGCTGCCGTACAAGATGAAGGCGGCAATATTCAATGCGAAAGTGAAGATTTCGGGTGCAGAGATATGGCTAATAGCGGCATTGAACCAATGCGGAATTTTTCTCATCATTTCTATCATCTCCTTTAAAGAACGAGAACAAAAAATCTGTCTATCTTAATTATTATAGCACTTTTTGGCGCAAAAGTCAATTACGATAGGGGTGGTAGAGGCTGATGAGTCTTCGAACTTTATTATAAGATGGTTATTATATCAGTTGAGACGGTCAGGCCATTTCTGGCATTATTAATGGCTCCCAGAATAAAGTTTTCTGCTCGTAGCTGGTCTCTCATTGAGAGTATTTCTTCATAAGGAAACCATTTAACATCTAATATCTCTTCTGGGTCATATTTTATACTTCCGCCGATGATTTTTGTGGTAAATATTAAGGTGATGAATGGATCGGAGTTTCTATCTTTCTGTCCATTGCCAATGTGGCAGACTTTGGATAATTCTACGTCGAGCCCGCTTTCTTCTTTAATCTCTCGCACGGCGGCGTCAAAAATCGTTTCACCCGCGTCTAGGTGACCCGCTGGTAGATTCCATTTGCCACGATCGTTCTTTGCTTCCTGGATGAGGAGGTATTTTCCATCTTTTTCTAATACTCCTCCCGTGATTATTGCTGGCATTTTTTCTCCTAATTGTAATAACTATAGTTTATCATCCCCGAATCAAAACAAAAAAATATGGCCAATGGCCATCTTTTTTATTCTGGTGGGCGAGGAGGGACTTGAACCCTCACGGTCGTGAGACCAACAGATTTTGAGTCTGTCGTGTATACCAATTTCACCACTCGCCCAGAGTGATAGATATGCTTATTCTATCATGAAAAAGCGCTTTATGCTAGAATAAGGGAAATGGATAATAAAAATGGTGGGCAGATAAGTACTCCTCCGAGTTGGAATGTTTGGGGGCAGGCCGCGGCAAGAAATGCGCAGCAGGCAAAGAAAGACAGTCCAGCTCAACAGCCGCAACAGCTTACTTCAGCGCAGCGTCAACAACAGACTGCGACGGAGCTCGCGCGTAAGAAAGTACTTGAAGCCTATAAAAGCCAGCCGCAGAACTACAAGACTGCCACAGCGCAGGAAACAACTCCGCAGATCAAACAAGAAGATTGGCGGAAGTATCATTCTGCTTGGCAAAATTATTATCAGAAATATTATGGCGAGTATTACGGCAGGGCGGCTCAAGAGTATGTAGCGCGCGAAAAGATGCGTATTGAACGCGAGGTTGCCGAGAAGTCTCGCAAAGAACAGGAATCGATTTTTAGTAAAGCTGCAGAGCCAGCTCCAGAGCCAGAAACGACGCCAGAAGAAGTTGAGGAGATTCAGAACAGCTTCCGTGAACGCATTCGCAAGACGGCGGAGAAGCGTGCGCGTAAGAACAAGAAGTTTTATAAGTGGATTCCACTTGGGATTGGCATTTTTGTATTGGTTTGCGGAGTTCTACTTCAGTACAACCAGGTTATTGCTGCCAACGTGGTAGCTTATATGTCTCCTGGCGATAATTCTAGTAATACAATTACCGCGATTGATCCAACTTTAACGATTGCGACACATGATTCACCTTATCTTATGATTCCAAAGTTAAATGTTGAAGTGCCGGTGGTATTTGGTTCTGCAAACGACGTTGCCTCTATGAATATAGCAATGGGGAATGGCGTGGCGAATTTTGCCGTACCGGGCGCTTCGGCTAAGCCTGGCGAGATTGGTAATTTTGTAATTTCTGGTCACTCCGCTGGCAACGTCTATCAGAATACGAACTATAAGTTTATTTTCTCTGGCTTACCAAGGATGGTTGATGGTGATTTGATTTATATGGATTACGAAGGGAAGCGCTATACCTACAAGATGATTGGGCATACAATTGTTGACCCTTCGGACGTTAATGTTTTGGTTAGAATTGCGAATGAGAACCCAGACAAGCCGCTTATTACGCTTTTGACATGCTATCCGCTTGGTACTTCGCGTCAGCGTTATGTTATCTTTGGTGAGCAGATTAACCCTTCTTATGAAGAGGCACCGAGCGCTGCTCCGGTAGTGGATGATGGGGGCGATACTAAGACCTCGATGCCGGAAGGCGATCCTTCGCCATTAGAACAACTTTGGAAGTGGCTAACCGGCCAACAATAAAAATAGCCGCCCAGTCAGAGGTGGCGATGCAACTATCCTAGTCACACATTAAAAATGGCCCGTCGTTACGGGCATTTTTAATTCCGTTCTCGTCGTAACTCGAAAGGGTGCCTAGGAGTAGTCGTTTGCTACTTGCGCACTGGCGGCAGTGATTAGATATTGAGCTTTTCGCGCATCAAGACGTACTTGATGGCTGGAGCGGTGTCTTCGGCTGGTGTTGTTTCGGTTGTTTCTGTGTTTTCGGTAGCTTTAGTCTTTGCTTCTTTTTCGACTACGTCAAAGTAGTAGAGCCAACGGTTGTTTTCTGTTAGGCAAACAGGGAGCTGATTGTTTGATTCGGAGATAAGCTCGCGGTAGTTGTTGCCATTGAAGTCGTTGATGGTGACTTTGCCTTCTTCATGCTGCCAAATTATGTAATCGTCGAGCCAGTAAGACTTATTTTCGGAGTTTAGCTTGATATCGTAGTAGTCTTTTGTTTCGAAATCGAAGGACATAACTTTTGTCGGGCTACGATAGGCTACAATGCGTTGCTCGGCGTTGACGGAAATGGACGTTGGAACGTGGCTTAATTCGCGTTTTAAGACGTCTTTCATGGCATTCTTGGTTGGTTTGTCGTAAGAAGGATATTTGCCGGCTAGAATCGTGAGATTGGCGTCGGTGCTATAAGCTAGCCATTCATCGCTCCAGTAGGTGCCTAGGGCTAAAGTCGTATTATTGGCTTTAGTCTTCGTAATGTCTTCTATGACTGTGGCGCCAGATTCGCCTTCTCTAAATAGTTCAATTGTGCGTTTTGCGCTAATGCTGCCATCTTCGGCGGTCGCATCGGCTGTATGAATATAAGCGACAACATCTTTGTTGTTGGCTACGGATTCGATGCCGGTCGCTAGTGCTACGCTGATGGTGGAGTTGCTTAGATCGATAAGATGAAGATTGCCGTTTTCGATGGCCCAAAGCTTTGATGCGGAACCGTTGGCAATGAGGACATTATTAAATAATAGGCCGAATTTGTTGGTTAGATTAATGCTATTAGCTGGCTTTTCGATGTCTAGAACAATCCAATCCGTCACTTCGTCGTGGGTCCAATTAATGAGAGCTTTACTACTACTGTCATTCCATGCAGCAACAGAGATGACTGCGCTCTGTAGTGCCTCAGGATCTTTTATACCGAGGACCTCGGATAGCTTAATCTTGCTTACCTTAATTTCTTCACCTTGCAGATTAATGAATTTTAGTTCTGTGTCGTCTTTTTCGAGATAGAGGAGGTTCTTGTGGTCGCTGGAAAAGCTTAATAGTTTGGCTTGGTCGTATGTAGCCATTTTTTCGGTAACTGGGTTGAGCGGGAAGAGGCGAACCCAGCTAATGTGGGTGAGAAGGCCTGCATCAACGCGAACGTTGGTTTCCCAGGTGTCGTAGCCAGTTTTAGTAACCTTGACTGTATGTTCGCCGGAACTTAGCATCTTGCTGATTTCTGTACGGCTGAACTGTGTCTCTCCGTCAATCTCGACGGTGGCACCGCTTGGGTGGGAGGAAATCTGTAGCAAGCCGGATTGCTCTAGACCGCCGTGCTCGTTGATTTTAAAACCCATTGCGATAAGCATTAATATGAAAACGATTGCAATGACGGAAAGTGCCATAAAAATGTTGGTCATCACAATGCGTGTGCTTTGAATTTTTTTGGTCTTTTTACGATCCATTAAGTTTTTACCTCACTCCACAGTTCTATATAATTATATAACATAAAATTGCTTATGCTTAAAAATTTAGTATGCCTGAATACAAATTTTTAAAATGCTATTGATTTCTTGATGGTTATGTTTTAAGATTAATTTAGCACTTAAAGCGAGGTACAATGGACGGAGTCAAAAAAGTAACAAGTAGGACAACTGCGAATCACGCGAGTTCGTTGGACCATCGTCGTATCCAGAAATCTTCAACTTTAAATCGTAAGTTTGTAAAGAGGCCGATTGCTAGGCCAAAGATTACTGCTGCAGCAGGCGCGGCATCTCGTTCGCTCCGTCAGCAGGGTCAGGCACGTACTCTTCTTCAGAAGCAAAATACCGTGCGTTTGAGTCCGAGTTCAAAAATTACTCAGGCTCAGCAGCAACAACAACGACAAGCTCAAACTGAGCGTATTTCTGTTCGCCAGGCAGGGGCAAGGCAGCAGCAACAGCAGCAGGTAAAACAGGCCGCTGCAGCACAGCAACAGCAACGTTTGCAGGTCGCGAAGAAGCAAGCCCAGCAACAACAGGGTAGGCAGGCACAACAGCAACAGCAACAGCAGCGAGCCGTTGTGCGTCGTCAGCAAATCGTATCTACTGCATCGAAAGATTTACCAGTTCAGAAGAATCAGACGCTTGAGGCGGCTCGTGCGAGAATGGCCGCACGCAAGCAGGCTGCGCAGCCGCAACACCTTAGTGCGCAGGAGCTTAAAGAGCGCGCAATTCAACAGGCTCTTCGTAAAGTTGATAAGATTGATGGCGATAAGACTATGGCAGCACAATTTGTAGATGCTGGTCAGCAAAAAACTGGTCATTTCTGGCAGAGGAGAGGCTTTGCGATTGCTGCTGGTATGGCTGTTATTTCGCTTGCATTGCTTGGTTACCTAGTTCATTTGAATCTACCTGACATTTCCGTACGTGTCACTGCGATGCAGACTGGTATTGAGAAGATCTATCCTAGCTATGTTCCTACTAACTATCGTCTAGACGGCTTAGTAAAGGAAGACGCTGGTCGCGTAACAATGAATTTCAAGAATGATGAAGGCAAAAAGTTCACTTTAATGGAAGAGAAGTCGAACTGGGATTCTGCAGCAGTTCTATCTAATTATGTAAAAAAGAACTGGGGTAATGATTACTCAATTGCAAAAGGTCAGGGGCTTACGATTTATGTTTCTGGCGCCAATGCTGCATGGGTAAATGGCGGCGTATTTTACGTCATTACCGATGAGGGCGGAACTCTTACGGCATCAGATTTGCACGATATTGCCGTTTCATTATAATTAGCTTGATAAAACCTTGAAGCCACGCCATTAAAAGCGTGGCTTTTTGGTATAATATAAGGAGAATAATGTGGAGGTTTTATGATTAAGTTTAAATATACTCCTAGCAAGTTGATTGACGAAAGTTTATATCAGGAGAGAATCGAAGAAGCTCGCACTTATGTAGCACGTGCGCAACAAGATGATTTTGGTGGTTGGGTGGATTTACCAAAAGATTATGACCGCGATGAGTTTGCGCGTATCAAGACGGCGGCAGAAAAGATCAATTCTGATTCGGACTACTTAGTTTGTATTGGCATTGGCGGTAGCTACCTTGGCCATAGGGCAGTAATAGAGGCCCTAGGAGGAGAAAAAGGCCGAACAAAAATTTTATACACAGGCAATTCTCTTAGTCCGCGCATGCTTCAGAAGGTAATTGCGGAGCTTGGCGATAAAGATTTTTCTGTAAATGTTATTTCTAAGTCTGGTACTACAACTGAGCCTGCCGTAGCTTTCCGCATCTTTAAGCAGATGCTGATTGATAAGTATGGTGATGAAGAAGCCGCGAAGCGTATTTATGCAACGACGGATGCTAACAAGGGCGCACTCCATGATGAAGCGGTCGCAAAGGGATATGAGATGTTTGTCGTGCCAGATAATATTGGTGGCCGTTATTCCGTACTTACTGCAGTTGGCCTGCTTGCGATTGCGGTGGCTGGTATTGATGTAGATAAATTAATGGATGGCGCGCTAGAAGAGCGTTCTGCTTTGATTTCTGATGGCGGCGCTGCGGCAGAGTATGCGGCTATGCGTAATATTCTACTAGAGAAGGGCTTCGACATTGAGATTTTGGCGAACTTTGAGCCGCAATTTGTTCAGTTTAATGAGTGGTGGAAACAGCTATTTGGCGAGTCTGAGGGCAAAGAGGGTAAGGGTATTTACCCAGCAAGTGTAGTTGATTCTACTGATCTTCACTCGATGGGGCAGTATATCCAGGAAGGACGCCGTGCTTTGTTCGAGACTTTCGTAGAAGTTGCTGCGGAATATGATGGCGTGAAGGTACCGGAATTTGCGGAAAACCTAGACGGCCTCAAATATCTTGAGGGTAAGGAAATGGATTACATTAATAAAACTGCAAACGCGGCGACGCGCGAGGCGCATATGGCGGGTGGCGTACCAGTGCTAGAAGTTGTTATGCCAGACATTGATGAACGTTCGCTCGGTGGCCTAATTTACTTCTTTGAGATGTCTTGTGCTTTGAGTGGTTTTACGCTCGGCGTTAATCCATTTAACCAGCCTGGCGTAGAAGCTTACAAGAATCGTATGTTTGAATTGCTTGGGAAACCTGGCTACGAGAAATAAAAGCAAATGTGGCTGAATTATCTGCGCATATTCTTGATATCGATGCTGCCCCTAATAGAGCTTAGGGGCGCTATTCCGGTATCGCAGGCGTTGGATATGCCAGTGATTCCTTCATACATCATTTGTATTATTGGTAACCTGATTCCGATTCCATTTATTTATTTGTTTGCCGGCAAGTTTTTGCATTGGGGGAAAGACAAGAAGAGAGTTGGCAAGTTCTGTAGATGGTGTCTAGATAAAGGTAATAAGGCAGGCGCAAAGTTAGCCAAGAAGGCAGGGCGCACGAGTCTATTCTTTGCGCTAATGCTGTTCGTTGGGATTCCGATTCCTGGTACTGGTGCCTGGACCGGGATACTTGCGGCAAGTTTCCTTGATATGGGCTTTAAATCTGCGACAGCAGCCGTTACGCTTGGCGTGATACTGGCCGGAACTATTATGATGACGGCCTCATATCTTGGTTTTGGGCTAATTTAATAGCCCCTTGCAACAACATATAAAAACCTCCCCGGTTTGGGGAGGTTTTTGGGAGAAAGAGATTTTTATCGGTTATTTTTTGAATGGATTGGTTAAGCCTAGCGTGCGGTTGGCTTCCGCAATACGCATAAGCTCGTTGTATTTACAGATACGCTCAGAACGGCTGAGGGAACCAGTCTTAATCTGACCAGTGCCAAGCCCAACTGCAAGATGAGCAATTGAAGTATCTTCGGTTTCACCAGAGCGGTGAGACATGACGCAAGTGTAACCATTCTTCTTTGCAAGGAGAACTGTATCGATGGTTTCGGTGAGGGAGCCGATCTGATTTGGTTTAATGAGAATAGAGTTTGCAGCGTGTTCGTCGATACCGCGCTGAAGTAGCTTGGAGTTAGTTACGAAGAGATCATCGCCAACAAGCTGTACGTTTTCGCTGAAGCGGTTAGTGAGCATTTGCCAGCCCGTCCAGTCGTTTTCGCCAAGGCCATCTTCGATGGATACAACTGGATAGTTTTCAATAATCCATTGATACCAGTTGGCGAGATCATTGCTGGACTTCCAGTCGCCGTTTGTCTTGAGTTCGTAATGGTCGTCTTTGGCAAACTCTGATGAGGCGATATCCATAGCGATAGCGATGTCTTCGCCGAGTTTGTAGCCAGCCTTTTCGACAGCGAGCTTGATAAGTTCGAGTGGCTCATTGTTGCCGTCTTTTACGAATGGAGCATAGCCGCCCTCGTCACCAACGGTCGTAGCGTAGCCGCGTTCCTTTAGGATGCCCTTGAGGGTATGGAATACTTCGGAGCCCATACGGACAGCCTCGGCGATATTGCCGGCGCTGACTGGAATAATCATATATTCCTGGAAATCTGTGGACCAATCTGCGTGAGCGCCACCATTCATGACGTTCATCATTGGCATTGGTAGACACATTTCGTCGGTAGTGCCAGCGAGCTCTGCGACATATTCGTAGAATCTCTTGCTCTTGGCATGAGCAACGGCTTTGGCAGTAGCAAGCGATACGGCTAAGATAGCATTGGCGCCAAGATTGGACTTGTTTTCGGTGCCGTCAAGATCAATCATGAGCTGATCGATTTGACGCTGGTTGCTGGCGTCGTTGCCTACGAGCACGTCGCTGATTTTGTTATTGATATTCCAGACGGCCTTTAGGACGCCCTTGCCACCAAAAGCTTTGTCGTCACCATCGCGAAGCTCAAGAGCTTCGCCGGCACCGGTGGAGGCGCCAGAAGGTACAGCTGCGCGACCTGCGTGACCGCTTTCTAGAATTACATCTGCTTCGACGGTAGGATTTCCACGCGAGTCAAGAATTTGACGGGCGTGAATAAATTTAATATTGAAATTTTTCTCTTGCATATGATGCCTTTCTCCCTTTTATGCCAAAAATCTCTTAGGTTAATTATATCATAATGCTTGTGATATTTTTTGGAATTGAACAATATTTGTGATATATTTAAGCTAAAGCACTATAAAGGAGGGCATTTTAATGGCGACTAAAAAGGCTGCCACTACTAAAAAGAAAAGCACCGCAAAGGCAGGCGCTAAAAAAACTACCACTACTAAGGTAACTACTGCCAAAAAAGCTACTAAGCTTCCTGTTGGCGTAGTCTACGAAAAATACCCAGAAGATCACAAAGTATCTGGCAAATATACATTCTTCTATGTAATGTTTGCTTGCACCACTTTGATTTTTGCTGGTATAGCTGTATGGCTATTTATCTTCTCAAGTGAACTTATGGCCAAGTACGAATCTATCGAAACTTGTGCACGCAATCACACTACTTGTGAAGTACGCTACGTAGAAGACGACGCAGCCGTCGAGGAATAGTCGATGCAACCTGACGACGATAACGCCAGAGAAATCGAGCTAGCTCTTCACGAGGACGATGAGCCTGAAGAGATTGATCCAATGTCGCCCGAAGAAAGGCGCATTATCAACGAAGAAGCTAAAGCCGAAGAGGAGTTTATCGCTGATCAGGAGGATAGCGTAAATCCGATGTTTTTTGAAAAAACAGAGGATGAGAAAAAAGAAGAAAATCAACCAAATGCCGCCGCCGAGCAACAGCTAGACGGCGCATTTGGCTCTGGTGGTTTGATAGAAGAAGAACCGGCGGATCCGATTAGTAACGAGGAAGAGTTACGAAAAGAAGGCGCGGATATTGACTATACGCAGGCGGACATTACTCCTGCTATTGAACCAGTAGAGGAATTACTGAAGGAGACGCAGCCAATTGCTGATCCAAATCCAGCTCCCGCACCGGAAGCGATGGCGCCGATGGCGACGGATGTCGCAACACCGACTGGAGAAGTGGTTTCTGCGACGCCAAAACCAATTCCGGCTGGTATGCCGACTAGCTCTGAGCCAGTACCAACTGAGCCAAAAGATAATACAGACGAGAAGAAAGACTCGAAGCCGAAGAAGAAAAAGACGGCTTTGGTGACCGTAATCGTTGCCGTCTTGCTGCTTGCGATCGGTGGCGGGTTGGGCTTCTATGCTTATAGTCAGCACGAATCTCCGACGAGAATAGTAAATGATGCGGTGGATGGTTTGTTGGACTCTTCTGTTTTGGGAACGACTGCGAATTCTTCTGTGATAGCTTCTGGCAAGCACCCGATGATAGATGCTGCTGTCCGTGATAGTAGATATAGTGCTGGTGAGAGTGTTCATGTATCGATTGCTTTTAAGGATTCTGCAATTATTTATTTAAAACTCAGCAATCTAAAGCTTGTGCTCGATAAAGTAAAAAGTGAAGAACAGAAGACGACCGAGGAGGAAAAGACTTGGCCGCAGAAGAGTGATATCTACAACGAGATATTTAATAATATCGAAGATAAATGGGTGAGTTTGTCTACGGCTAATCTTGATAGTAGCCAAAAGGACGAAAAGAAATATAAATGCGTCATTGAATCTATAGATACTTTTATTGGTAGTAGCTTTAAGAAAAAAGCTGCGGGGATTTACCGTAGTAATGCTTTCTTGGATTATGATGAGAATACTCAAATTGTCGATGAAAATGGCATAAAACAATATCCGGTAACATTCTCTGATGGGGATTTTGATAAATATCAGAAAGCAATCAGGGAGACTGATGAATATGCGGGATTCGAGGCGTGTTTTGTTGCGCAGGATGAAAATGAAGACGAAGAAGAGGAAAACGAAGCAGAAAAAAAAGAATCCGCTTCGGCAAAAGTCAAATACAGCGCCAAGTTTGGCATTTCTGGCTGGTCGCATACATTGCAGACGATGGACATCGTAAAGAAGACGACTATAAGTGACGATGACGGTGAGACGACTGGGGAAGTGAATACTAAAGTAAAGTATGATAGCGTTTCTGATGGCGAGCTAGAGAACGCAAAGAAACTCAAGGATGTATTAGATGAAGTTAAAAAGAGCCTCGAGACTGCAAAAGATAGCTATGTAAAAAATGCTTCGAGCGAGAAATGCAAGCAGAATAACAATGAAAGCTTGGATCAATGCCTCGTTCAGGCCGCAAAAAGCATCGAGGAAGAAATTGAATTAGACTCGATAGATTTTGCTGATTTGATTTTTGATAGCCTAAACAAATAGAAAGGCCGACAGACGTAGCTGTTATAATATACTTATGGCTACGGTATCTCTTACGCCAAAATTGAAAGCGAAATTGAAGGAGCTTCCGAAAGAGCCTGGTGTTTATTTTCATAAAAACCGGGAAGGGGAAGTTATTTATGTTGGCAAGGCGGCGGTTCTGCGCAATCGTGTGCGCCAATATTTTCAATCGCCGGAGCGTAAGGATGCAAAGACGCGTGCGCTAGTGGCGGAAATTGATGATACTGATTGGATCGTCGTAGATACCGAGATGGATGCATTATTCTTGGAGTCGGAGATGATTAAGCGCTATATGCCAAAATGGAATATTTTGCTGCGCGACGACAAAACTGTGAGCTACGTGCGTATCGATATGAAATCAGAAGTGCCATATGTTTCGATGACGCGTAATCCAGAAGATGATGGGGCGGAGTATTTCGGCCCATATTATGGTAAGGTTGCGATTCAGCGGGCGCTCAGAATTTTGCGCAAGATTTTCCCTTATTACGACAAGCCGTATACTGGCAAGAAAACATTGAACACAGATTTAGGCCTAACGCCTGGGATTGAAATCGGAAAGTGCACGCCAAGAGATTATAAGCATAATTTGCGCCGGATGATTAGTTATCTAAAGGGCAACCGCAAGAAATTAGTGCGCGATATTGAGAAGTTGATGTATGAGGCGGCAGAAAAAGGCGAATATGAGCGTGCGGCGGAATATAGAAACCAATACTTCGGTCTAAAGGGAATCGGTACAAAGATTGTGTTTTCTGATAAGGAATTTTTGGATATTTCTTCGGATAGGGCGCTTGAGGATTTGCGCGATATTTTGGGCGCAGATAAACCGCTGGTGCGGATAGAAGGTTATGATATTAGCCACCAATCGGGCAAGAATGTGACGGGCTCGATGGTTTGCTTCATTAATGGCACAGCAGATAGAACGAAGTATCGCCGTTTTAAGCTGCGCAAGCAGCAAAATAATGATCCAGAAAGCATGCGTGAGGTAATTACACGCCGTTTGCGCCACTTGGAGGATTGGGGTAGGCCGGATTTAATTATTTTGGATGGTTCAGTGGGGCAATTATCGGCGATTCGTGATATCTTGAATGAGGCTAATATTCCTGTGATTGGACGCGATAAGAGCGGCGACCATAGCAAGAATGCGCGCGTGAGAATTGTAGTACTAGAAGGTGACGAGGATTATCGCATGATAGAACTTGCGTCGGATAGCCATATTGCGAAGCTGATTGCACGCATTGACGATGAAAGTCATCGTTTTGCGATTCAGTATCATACTTTGTTGAAACGAAAGGATGCGTTAAAATAGGGGAGCTATGATAAAAAATCAAATTTTGTCGTTTATATTTCGTTGGATGGTATCTACTGCCGCGATGTTTATTTGTATTCGGTTGTTTGCGACTTTTTCGGAAGGGTCGGAATCTTTACAGAATTCCCTCGGTTTTTATATGCTAGCCGGGTTGGTATTTTCGCTAGTAAACTCGATTGTGCGCCCGATAGCGACGATTTTTTCTTTGCCACTACTACTGTTGACGCTTGGTGTGTTTACGGTAATATTGAATGCCGCAATGGTGGCGCTTACAATTTGGATTTTGCCGAACGTTTCGATGGGGTTCTGGGGTGCAATCGGGAGTTGTTTGACGATTTCCTTGATTAATTACCTTGTCAATATAACAGTAACTGATGTAAAATAGATTGTATGGAAATTGGTGTGTTTTTAACTATCGTTACTTTCGTATCAGCAATTTTGTTGGTTCTATTAATTTTATTGCAGCAACGTGGTGCATCCCTTGGTGCAGGCTTTGGTGGCTCTGGCGAGCTTAATATTGAGCGCCGTGGCCTCGAAAAGTCCCTCTACAACGCAACCATTGTGATAGCATTCATCTTCGTGATCTCGATTTTAGCAATCTTAATCGTTGGATAAATGAAATTACAATTCGAAAAGAGTGGGCAAATCAAAAAGAAACGGAAAAGTTTTTCCGTCCTTTGGCATGAGTTTTTAGATAAAATAGGGAAGCATTTCTCAAGACTTTTTGTTGGGCGCCTACAGAATGCGCGCGAAGTACGACTATGGGTCGTCGAATGGGTGCTTCTTGTGATTGTGGTCTTTCTTTTTGCGATTGTACAAATTTTTTGGTATAGCGACGCATATGAGACGGATGCCTTTGTGGCGGGCGGTGATTACAGTGAGGCTACGCTAGGTAAAGTAAATTCGATGAATCCGCTCTATGCAACGACAAGCTCCGAAAGAGTATTGTCTAAGTTATTATTTGCTAATCTGTTTTCGCCAGATATATCCGGTCATCAAAAGGGGGAACTCGCAAAGAGTGCCGTGATGGACGAGACTGGAAAAATCTGGACAGTAACGCTTCGCGATAATCTGTTGTGGTCTGATGGCGAACCAATTACGGCCGACGATATCATCTTTACGGTTGGATTAATTTCAAATTCTTCCGCAAAGACGACGATTTCTTCGGATTTTTCGCGTGTGAAGCTTGAGAAAGTGGACGATAAGACAGTTAAATTCATTCTGCCATCGGTGTATTTGGAATTTAGGGATAGTTTGGAGTTTCCATTGGTGCCATCACACTTATTGAAGGACGTGAACCCGGCTTTGGTATACGAGAATAGCTTTTCGATGCAGCCTGTTGGCTCTGGCCCGTTTGTATTGAATGCTTTGCAGTCTTCAACGACTGGTGAGTCTAATATGCAGACGATTTATCTCAACCGTAACGATAATTATTTCTTGAGTGATGCCATGCTTTATTCCTTCACGTTAAAGACTTATGAAAATACAGACGATATTATTGCGGCGATGAAGGCGAATGATGTGCGTGCTACAGCAGAACTTGGCGCAGAAAGTGCGGGTCAGTTGCCGGCAAGCTTGGGTGAGCGCACCAGTCTTATTAATGGCGGCGTTTTTGCGTTTATTAATACAAAGAGTGACGTCCTAAATAAGGTAAAGATTCGTCAAGCAATTCAGCGCGGTGTGAATATGAAGAAAGTACGCGGCGAAGATCTCGATGATTTACTTGCGTTGGATTATCCGATTCTTGATGACCAGATGGAGCTAACTTTGCCAGAATTACCGAAGTATGATGTGGAGGCTGCGAAAAAGTTGCTGGCGGAGTCTGAACTCAAGTATGAGGATAATGCATTAGTGGACGCCAATGGTGAGCGTGTGCATATTACCGTAGCGGTGGCGAAGCGCGATACAATCGCTGGCGTTGCCGAGCGCTTTACGGATCAGTTAAAGAAGCTTGGTTTTGAGGTAACTTTGAGCGTGTTTGACGAGTCGCAGGTTTCGGAAGATTTCTTCGCAACAGTAGTTCGTCCGCGCGATTACGACATTTTAATTTATGAGGTAGATTTAGGCGTTTCGGCGGATCCGTTTGTATACTACAGCTCTACGCAGGCTTCTGGCTCTGGCTGGAACTTTAGTAACTATGGAAACGTATTAGTGGATGATGCGCTATTGTCTGCGCACAATACGATTAATATGGGGCAGAAGAAGACAAAGTACGAGGCATTCTTGCGCCACTGGGTAAATGACGTGCCAGCGATTGGTATTTATCGTTCGAGCCTGAAATACTACTATGCGCAAAATACCCGGATTTACGAAGAGGATGCGAAGCTTACTGATGCGCTTGATCGTTTTTCGGATGTACGTTATTGGGCGAGCGAGAAAAATACCGTCAATATGACGCCATAGCTTGCGAGCTTACGTTTTACAAAAATAGAGAAGTGTGCTAGAATATTGGTATTGCGCCCGTGGTGGAATTGGTAGACACGCTAGCTTGAGGTGCTAGTGGCTATTCAAACGGCTGTGCTAGTTCGAGTCTAGTCGGGCGCACCATAATTGAAGTTAAAATCGCCCATTCGGGCATTTTTTCTTGCCATTGCTCGGTCGATAACCGCGCAAGACAAGAAGAAAATACCCGCTTGAACGATTTTACTCTTCAATTAACTAAATAATATTGCCCTCGGGCTGCTTTTTCTTTCAGAAAAAGACAGGCGGGCGCACCATAATTGAAGTTAAAATCGCCCATTCGGGCATTTTTTCTTGCCATTGCTCGAGTGTACTATTGACAATTTATTGTTTATGTGCTATTATATAACTTATATTTGTTCTTTAACGGATTGAGTGTTTTTACTATCAGTCTGCGGTTTGTTCTTGTTTTTTACATAAGAAGCTGGAACTAACCGCAGATAATACTTGCGGTATGTTTGTTCCTATTGACGCATGTTTCAAAACAGGAGAAAAAAGTATGCGTAAGAATTCTAATGTAACTATCAACGCAGTGATGACCGTATCTGACGATATGGCGCTTGCCGCAAAGTTCGCTCACGATAACTATGAACAGCTTTATGCAGGGTATAGACTCTGCTTTGAAAAGATGTCTCTGCACGACATCGTGTCGAATGCCAAAGCGGCGGCTGTTGTAGCCGTGAAACCGGCGGCATTTGCTGCTGCTCTGAACTGTCTCGTTACCTTCGGGGACGCTGCTGAAACCGAGCATCTTCTGTATGACGATGAGGTGATTGCGGCTCTGTCCAATTCGGATGCGCTCAGAAGCGCACTGATTGATGCGTTATATCACAAGTCGCTGGATGATGGACTGAGCTTTTTCCGCGCGTATGGAGTGGCGTTACTGTATCGCGCTGCGGCCTACAACAATGGGGTCACTAGGAATGCCTTTGAGAGTTATCCGAGTATGAGGGCGAATGACAAGATGAATGGGGAGGACCCCGACTTCACGAAACGTGTCCATGAAAAGTTCTGGACGTTCGCGATCGGTCAGCCTCACGCATGAGCAGATAGTAACTCTACGGTAATCCATTTTTTGCCCCGACTCATCAAAAGATGATGTCGGGGCATTTTTCTTGCCTAATGATTAGGGTGGTCGTTCGGGTCGCCAGAGAAGCCGTTATCTACGCATAAGACGGCGCCGCCTTCTAGATAAATGCGCAATGCGAAGGCGTGCATATTGGACGATTTCCCGAGATTATCGTCGAAAGTATCACCGTTGCAGCGCGCCACGTCGTCATATTGAATGTCGCCAAGTTCCATCTTTGCCCACGAGTTTCCAGAAGTTCGTCCGTTTGCCGTAGGGTCAAAGCCATCGCGCGGGTAAGCTTTCTTTTCTTTGCAGTCGTAGGCCTTTGCGGAGCCCCAGAGCGCAATCTTGTATGGTTTGCCGGTTGATGGGTCGGTCACTTCGTCTCCTACGTATCTGTTCCAGAATGTACAAAAGCCGTTTGTTTTGAAAGCTTTGTCAAAACTGTCGGTTACACTGCCGGTATTGTGCGTCTTCCATCTATTCATTGCTGAGATAATTATTGTTAAGTCGCGCCGGCGTTGTGTATTTCGTTGTGATCTCTGGAGCGCAGGCAGGCCAATGAAGACCATTAAGAATATAAGTCCCGCAATAGCTAAGACGAGTACAACTTCTATGATGGTGAAACCTTTGGTCTTTTTCATTCTCAATTATCACAAGCCATAAAGCTTATCCTTTATTTAATTAAAACAAATATTATTGAAAATGCATAGTATTGCATAAGGTCGGGGGTAGTGGAGGGGAGACTACATTGACAAAATAGTCAATTATTGGCATAATATGTGCACGCTCAACGAGCTATGCTTTTTGGGTGAATTGAACTTTGAAAGGATTTGATCAAATATGCAACATGGGGATATGACTTTTATCCTCAGCGGTCTGAGTGAGAGCGCGACACATATCGAGCTGGATGGCTCGGTATACTTCCTGCGGAATATCCAGCAGAACTCCAGCACTGGCCCCGGTCTGAGCTACCAGCTGATGAGAGTGGCGGTCGAGAAAGGAGTCTTATGGCTGTCCTTCAAGTTGGATGGTAGCGAGAAATCTCTGAAGCGATTCGACACCGGCGCGTATTGCCGTCTGGGCCTGCATCCTGGCAAGCGCGTTGGCTTTGTCTTGAGGAGTGTCGACCCGACTGGCAACAACAAAAAGCGTGTCATGTATCATTTCGTCGAGAGCGTCAAGTTCGGCGGCGAGGTGAGTGAAGACTGCGCCAAATACGGCTTTCGCTACGAGTGTTACGCAAAGACCGTAGGTGACGATTGGAATGCGGGCGAGCTGTGTTTGCTCGAGCATGACGAGCGGCACAAGAAACTGCTTGCCGATGAGTACAGTCTCGTCAGGTCTTTCGGCCCGGGCAATGAGCCTTTCGCGTACGACGTCTTCATTGCCACGATTACCTCGTCGAAAAAGTAAGTGATCCTATCCAAAAATGCGCCGCGAGCAGGAATGCCCGCGGCTTTTTAATGCTTGCAGAATGAAGGGGTTTTGTGTATAATAGCTCTAACTGATGCGGGTTTAGCTCAGTTGTTTAGAGCGCTTCCTTGCCAAGGAAGAGGTCGAGAGTTAGAGTCTCTTAACCCGCACCATTTTTTGTTGGTGACCGTAAGGGGTCGTTTTTTGTTGTAAAAAATAATATTCGTCACGGGAAGGGTGACGATGTAGTGGTCACGATTGACCATGAGATGGATTCTGAGTTTGGCCATTTGGGGTTCGGCAATCCTCGACTTTTTTATGCATGATTTTTTATGCTTGTGTTATTATAGAGTTAGTTAATTGCGAGGTAAAATGAAAAAATCTTGGTTGGTGGGCATAGTCCTGTGTGTTTTCTTAAGTTTTTTGATGGCGATGCCAGTTTCTGGTTGTATTGGACCTGACGGCAAACCAGTTGAAGGTATGGATGGCGAAGTTACAAATTGTGGTGGCGCCGTAGAAGAGACGAAAAAGGCTGATGGAGATGCTCTTGAAGTTAGTACGGAGCTACTAGATTATGGCTATCTTTCCGAAGTTGGTCGCTCTTATACGCAGACGATTACACTTACTAACAAGAGTGACGCGACGATTGCTGTAAAGTTGACTGCTGAAAAACCAGAAGATGAACAAATAAAGGATGAATCCAAGCTTGCGGCTGGTTGGGTGGCATTCGTTGGCGGCATTAAATACTTTGAGATTCCGGCTGGTGGTACGAAGGTAGTTGGCCTCCGCGTGATGGTTCCAGCTGATGCGACTTTTGGCTCGCAATATGCCGTAATTAAGGTTGAGGATGTTTCCAACAAGACGAAAAAGAATATAGATCTTCGCCTAACTGTCGCGACCGAGGGCGTCGCCTTTGGCGGTGAAGTTTCAAAGAATTCTGCGGCCCCGATTAACTTGAACAATAAAATTAATGCTGAGGCAGTCGTAAAGAATAATGGCAATGCTGGCTTTGCGGCAACTTATACGCTTCGTGTGACGAAGAAGTTTGGCCTAGAGGATTGGAAAGAGGTTGCTAACGAGACGAAAGAAGTTTATCCTGGCGCCGAAACTAGCTTTAAGAGCGATTCTGAAGAGATTGGATATGGCTTCTTTACGATTGAACAAAAGATAACTTATATCAACGATAAAGGCGAACAAGTCGAAGAAGCTTCGACGCGTACAGTCTTGAATCTGCCAATGTGGGCTGTGATTGCCGCAAATATCGTAATTGTTTTGATTATTGTCTTGCTGGTCGTGATTAATATTATCAAGAAGAAAAAAGCCGAAGATGAAGAAGATCGCGCACCAAAGAAGGCAATAAAAGAGAAGAAGTCGAAGAAGAGTAAGCGTTCGAAAAAAGAAAAAGAATCGATTGAAATAGATATGTAGAAAAACTCCCCCGGAAAAGGGGGAGTTTTTCATTTTTCTCCAAAAAAATGGTGAGTCCGGTTTCGATTTTCAAGTGTCCAAATCTTTCGGCCTCACTTTTTGCTTAAAAAAGCGAGTACTGTTTCGGCTTTCAATTCGTTTCAGCCTTACAGTACTCACATTTTTTCTCCAAAAAAATGGTGAGTCCGGTGAGACTTGAACTCACGACACCCTGCTTAAAAGGCAGGTGCTCTAACCAGCTGAGCTACGGACCCAATGCACCTATTATACGCCGATTTGGGAGAAAATCAAGCGCAAGGAGAAACCCCGGCCGAAGCCGGGGTTGCTGTTGGTGTTGTGTGGAGGAGTGTTACGACGTAATGCTGATCTTGACGGCCTCTATCTCGCTGACGCCGCCGCCGGTGATGTAGATGATCGTCTCTGAAATGCCGAAATACTTCATGGCCTTTGCCATGAACGATATCACGCTCTCGTGCCAGGCTCTCTTGATCCCCATTACGTAGTCGTAGCGGGCGATAATGTCGGGATTATCGTCGTCCTGTGGTGGAGTGAGATTTCCGATGTATTCGCAATCGATGCGCTTGCAGGTGATCTCGATACCGTGATGGAACGTGCCGTCGGGGATCCCAATGACGAGGTCGTAATCGGTAATACCGAGGACGGGCGTAATGATGGGCTTGAGCTTGAAGTTCTCGTCGGTACACCACCATCTGGCGTCGACCATAAAGTCCTGCATTTCGTCATCGGTTTTCATGGTGCTGCCTTTGAAGAGAAGAGTGGTGGAGGCGACGTCCATGAGATCGTCGCCGATGTTTATGCGTTGTCTGTCCGTGATGGCATAGTTCTTCATATATTCATATCCTCCTGGAAAAGTGCAATTTACCGCCATGGTGGCGATGGTTTTATTATTATGCTACAAATTTCACTAAAAGTCAATAGAGGAATGAAAAAGCGGCCCGTTTTTGGCGGGCCGCTTGGTTGGCGGAACGGATGATCGGTTAGCTCTCGGCGAGCTGGATAATGCGGTTACGGCCTTCGCCGTAGAGATAGACGGTGGCTTCTTCGCATCCGGCGTAGCTCATCATGCTCTTGGCGAACTCGACGAATTCTTCGGACCAGATGCGGTAGAAGGTGTCGTGGTTGACAGATCTTCCGGTGTAGTCCGACTCGCACATGTGGCTGCGGACGTGGATGGCGAAGCGCTCAGTGGGCTCCGTACCGAAATAGCCACGACGCTGCGCGTAGCACGGAATGATGTTGGTAGCGAGATAAAAATCGCCTGCATGACTGCGCTGAATAGCGCGCTTGATGATGTCGTCCATCTCTGTAGCACTTTCGGCGTTGCGGCAACGGATGGTGACCTCGGCATAGTCCGGGCGGTAGCGGTCGGTCTGTTCGTGAGTCTTGATCATATTATTTTCCTCCTAAGGAACGAATTTGCGCCCCAATTGGCGCATAGATATTAATATTATATCACAAGCATTATGAAAAGTCAATAGAAGAGCAAGATGCTTGCGAGAAGTATGCAACTGTGGTAGAATATCGCTAGACTTTATGGGCGGTTAGCTCAGTTGGCTAGAGCGCGTCTTTGACGTAGACGAGGTCATAGGTTCGAATCCTATACCGCCCACCATCTGGAAGCCTAAAATCGCCGATTTTGGCGTTTTTTCATGATTCGCTCGCCAGCAGAGGCGCGCTCTCATGAAGAAAACACCAATCTCGACGATTTTAATCATTCCAGAAATTAAAGGTCGATATATAAGCCTGTAAAAGGTGAGGAATAATATGAACGATAAGAGTAAAATTCGCAACGTGGCGATTATCGCGCACGTAGATCACGGAAAGACTACTTTGGTGGATGCTCTTTTGAAGCAGAGCAATACTTTCCGCGAAAATCAGGCCGAAATGGGCCAAACATTAATCATGGACTCCGGCGATCAGGAGCATGAGCGCGGTATTACGATTACCGCAAAGCAAACTGCCGTTTTCTATAACGGATACAAAATCAACATTATTGATACGCCAGGTCACGCAGACTTTTCTGGTGAGGTTGAGCGTACGCTCAATATGGCCGATGGTGTGCTTTTGATTGTTGATGCGCAGGAAGGCCCAATGCCGCAGACTAAATTTGTGCTCCAGAAGGCCCTAGAATTGTCTCTAACGCCGATTGTGGTCATTAATAAGATTGATAAGCCTGCCGCACGTCTCGGCGAGGTAGAAGACGAAATTGGCGACCTATTCCTTGAACTTGCTACTAACGAAGAGCAATTAAAGTATCCAACCTACTACGCAATCGCGCGTGACGGCAAGGCTGGTAAAACACCAGAACTCGACAACGATCTTCATGTTATCTTTGATGCTATTATTAACGAAATCCCAGAGCCGCAGGTAGATTCCGATGATTCTAAGGGTGCGCAGCTTCTCGTTGCGGCACTTGCTGCGGATAGCTATCTTGGCAAATACGCAATTGGTAAGATTTTCCGCGGCAAACTCAAGAAAAATGAGGCCGTTTCCGTTATGAAAACTAATGGAGAAGTAGTCCGTGGCAAGATTGATAGCCTCTATACTTATCGTGGTCTTGGCCGCGAAGAGACCAATGAGGCAATTGCTGGCGATATCGTAGCATTGGCTGGTCTTGGCGCTGCCTCAATTGGTGATACGGTTGCGACTGGTGATAATCCGGAAGCTTTACCAACGATTGAGCTTGAAGCACCAACGCTTAGCATTTATATTGGCCCAAATACTTCGCCGCTCAAGGGTCGCGAGGGTGAATTTACAACTTCTCGCCAGATTGGTGATCGCCTTAAGCGTGAGCTTGAAACCAATATTGCGCTTCGCCTAGAACCGCAGGGGCTTGGCTACAAGGTTTCTGGCCGTGGTGAATTGCATCTTTCGGTTTTGATTGAAACTATGCGCCGCGAAGGTTACGAGATGGAAGTTGGTCGCCCAGAGGTCGTTTACAAGATGGTAGATGGCGTAGAAATGGAGCCAGTAGAGGAACTTACAATTGAAGTATCGCCAGAATTTGTTGGCGCAGTATCGCAAGAACTTGGCATTCGCAAGGCAGAGCTCGTAGATCAAGAAATGACTACTACTGGCTCAACTCGCTTCCGCTACAATATTACGACTGCCGCATTGATTGGTCTTCGCAATAATCTTTTGACCGAAACTAAGGGTACGGCAATTATGAATACTTTACCAAAGGGTTACCAGCCTGTAACTTCGCATTACCGCCAAGAACGCAATGGCGCTCTCGTAGCGTCTGAGGCTGGTCAAAGTACGGCTTACGCACTTGATGCAGCGCAGGCTCGTGGTATTCTTTATATTCCACCGCAAGTTGATGTTTATATGGGTATGATTGTCGGTCTCTCCAAGAAAGACGAGCTTGATATTAACGTTTGTCGCGAGAAGCAGCTTACGAATATGCGTACGCATGCATCGGATGGTGCAATTCAGCTTACGCCATATACGCAGTTGTCATTGGAGCAATGTTTGGACTTCTTGATGGAGGATGAACTCCTAGAAGTGACGCCAAAGAGTCTGCGCCTTCGCAAGCGTGACCTTGATCCGATTGTGCGCAAACGCAAACGAAACCACGCATTATAGAAAAATCCCCGCGGCCGAAGCTGCGGGGATTTGCGTTAGTTAAGTATTATTAGGTGTTTATGGTTGCATTTTTATGGTGTGCCATGAAAAAATAGAACGCAGAGGCAAATACTTTTTCGAAAGGGGTGGAAACACATGCTTAGTACTTTTTGTTTTATTGTTGCTGTAGTAGTTGTAGGTTATGCTTCGTATCATTTGTTGGATTTTGTCTTTGAGGTTTTTATCGCCGAGAGAATCTATTCCGCCTCAATGTGGGTCGCGGAAAGCTATTTGATGGATAATGGCCGCGGATTCTTTAAGGATAAAAACTGGGAAGCGATTAACGCCGAGCGGTCCGTGCGTATTTTTCTGACGGGACTGTTTTATATCGCGGTTATTTTACCGGTTCTATTGGTAGTGCCGTTTAGATATAAGCTCTGGGTATTCTCTGGACTCGCGATAAAAATCGGCGCAATTGTCGGCCTTTTGGTGAATCTTGTCCTTACGGAGATTATCGAGATTTTCAATGCGGCGAAGATTGGCCGACTAGTGGCGATTAACGAAAAAGGCATCGGACATTTTCGTGGCGATTACTGCGAGGACTTCGACGTGGATTTGTCTGCATGGGAAGATCCGGAAGAACGTCCGCCAGTAGATAAGCGATATCTTGTGCTAGATATTCTTATTCATAAGGCTTTCGCACCATTAGATATCGGCTAAAGCTATAGCGATACAAAAAACTTTCCCCCGGCCGCGATGGTCGGGGGATTTTCATGTTACTTAGAGAAGGGATAGGAGCAGGGGACTTAGAAAAAATCCGGGACTCCACTCGGATACTTATATATTAGCATAAACACGATGTTTTGTCAAGGTGGGGGAGTGCTATAATTTTGAAATAAAATACGCAAAATGCAAGGGGTGCCGTGTTCGGTTTTTAGAACATGAACCGAACAGAAAAGCAATCGTGGAAAAACCATGATCGGAATAATTTTTTGTTCGGTTTTACCCCTGTTAAGTACATTATTTTTACACCAAACTGTGGAAAACTTTGCAAAAATAGGTCTTGCAAATCCGCGAAAACTTGCTTAAACTAAGGACAAGTGGAAACAAAATAAAAACCACGAAACAAACATTAAATAAAACCAGAAGGACGATTGGAAAATCATCGCATGAAAAAGAAGATCGAAATCAAGGACCAATCGCGCAGTTATCAGATCGTTACCCTAGTAAAGCGCTAACTGGTCTTATTTTTAATAGTACATTGACATCGTTCGAATCCGGTCATCTAGGAGTTTTGGGCGCGTTTAGGATACGCGAAACAGAATCCGTCCAGTACATTCATGAAATACACACCTCCCAAACATATAACTCCACCTCACACAAATTAAGTCTCTCAACGCTATAATGATGAGCCGGCTATACGCTGGAAATAAGTTATAGTTTCTTAATGTGTTAAGGACGAAATAAACACTAAAAGACACAAACACCTGAAATTTCTAGATGTTCGGATTCGAACAAGATATAATGAAGAAATGAATGAAGTTCATATTCCAGTATTATTATCGAGTGTTTTAGAGTATCTGCAGCCGCAGGAAGGTGAAACATATTTAGACCTCACGGCGGGATATGGTGGGCACGCTGATAAGATTTTGGAAGTAACGCGGAATTATAATGGTGCGATCCTTAATGATCGTGATCAGAATGCAATCAATTTCTTAAGTGCGAAGTACCAAGAGGTGAAGCCGAATTTGATACATGATGATTTTTATAATACGGCGCTACGGTTAGTGGAGAGTGGAAATAGCTTCGATATGATTCTGGCTGACTTTGGCGTTTCTTCACCGCAACTAGATATTACGGAGAGAGGTTTTTCGTTTGCAAAAGAAGCTAGACTCGATATGCGAATGGACGAGTCGCAGGATTTGGACGCATGGACGATTGTAAATAGATGGAGCGAACGAAAACTTGCGGAGATTTTTGAGAAATATGCAGAGGAGCGCCGTGGTCGTGCAGAGATGCTAGCCCGGGAAATTTGCATGCATCGGCCTATCAACACAACTACTGAGCTCGCCGATTTGATTAAGTCAAAATCACCTTATTCACATACTCACCCGGCAACGCGGATATTTCAGGCAATCAGGATCGTCGTGAACGACGAGCTCGGCATTATCGAGCGAACGTTGCCATTGATTCCAAAGTTGCTAAAACCGGGTGGTAGAGTGGCAATTATATCTTTCCATAGCCTAGAAGATCGACTCGTAAAAGAATTTTTTAAGGACGAGAGTAGTAAAGGTATCGAGTCGAGTTTACGCATTATTACAAAGAAACCGATTGTTGCGAACGAATCTGAGAATGTTAACAACCCACGCGCACGAAGCGCAAAGCTGAGGGTGGCCGAGAAGATCTAATCTTGATGGCGCCGCAAGCTTGCAGGGAAGGCGCTATCGATAAACATAAAAACAAAAAAGGAGCCAATATGGCAAAGATCATCGTGACCAACAGGTCTCGCGCTCAGCAAGTGAAAGTAAACTTTCGCTAAATAATACACTCCAACTATAAAACCCTTCATATTTGATTTTTATTTTGACCGATAAAAACAATCTTTTTGAAGCAAAACAAACCTACATGCCCCTATTGACCGGGGGTACCATCAATAGGTGAAGTTTTTGCGGAGTGTGTAAAAAATATTTGACCTTCTTGGTAGGAGCTGGACGTTTGTCTCTTGTCGTCCAGCTACCGCCAAGCCTTGAACTAGGGGGAAATGTGTGTGGAACAAGAGCGTGGAATATCAAAACAAAAACGGAATAAATGAATGCCAGCATATAGAACAAATTATGCCAGTAGGGGAACGTATTCAGTGCGAGGAGCGTCTTCTTCTAGTACGTGGGCGAGGAACCACAATGCGGTTCGTCATACGCCTAAAGTAACGCTGGGGCCAGTTAGTCACACAATTACGGTATTTTTAATTGTGTTACTTGTTGGCTTGATTTTCTTATCCCAGAGCGCAAAGGTCACGGATTATGACGTGGCGATTGCGGGTACCGACACTGAAATTGCGAATCTAGAAGCGCAACGCGATGCGCTGATTGTAGAAAATGCGAAAATTACTGCTGCTGCGGCTGACGAGGATCGTAATGAAGTCGCTTCAACAATGGTGAATGCGACTGCGGCAGATTATGTTAAAGAATAGTATAATAAGCGTATGCCTAATATCGAGCTGAAGCAAAGCACGCGATATATTTTGTTGAGACTTGTGCCGATTGCGGTTTTGCTGATTTTTGTGGCTCGATTATTTTTTATTCAGATTATTAATCATGATAAGTACGTGTCGGAAGCAAATTCGATGCGTATTAAGCAGCGTGAGCTGATTGCAAAACGTGGTGAGATTTACATGATGAGTGGCGTTAATAAAGAAACCACGCCGCTTGTTATTAATGAGCGTACGTGGACAATATTTGTGGATCCAAGTTACGTAGACGACAAAAACAAAGTGCAAGTTGAATTACAAGAAATTCTTGGCGATCAAATGATTACAAGTTGGGAAAAAGTTTGGTCGAACATGAAGAACATGTATGTTGAAGTAGCGAAGAACGTAAACTATGATACGGTCGTAAAAATAAAGGACGCAAACTTGAAAGGCGTAGGACGAAAAGAAACTTCTAGGCGTGTTTATCCGGCCGGAAGTTTGGCTGCGCAGGTAGTTGGGTTTGTGAATGCGGAAGGCGTTGGCTCTGGCATAGAAGGGTCATTAAACGCGCGCTTGACTGGCAAAAATGGCATGCTCAAAACTGTAACGGATGTTAATTCAGTGCCGCTTTCGATTGGCGATGACAACATAGAAATTCCAGCACAAAATGGCGAGGATATTGTTTTAACTTTGGATGAGAACATTCAGCGCAAAGTTGAAAAAGTATTAAAGAATTCCGTTGATAGCAGTAATGGCGCGGCAAAGAGTGCAAGCGCGCTCGTGATGGATCCGAATAGTGGCAAAATTTGGGCGATGGCAAATTATCCAACTTTTAATCCGGCAGAGTATTACAAAGTCAAAGATGCATCATTATTTACGAATCGTACGACGGAATCTGCCTATGAACCGGCATCGGTTTGTAAGCCATTTACGTATGCGATGGCGATTAATGAAGGTAAGCTTGACCCAACGCAAACATACTATAATGCTGGCTATACGAAGGTTGGCGACCGTATTATGAAGAATGCGACTGGTACGGAAAACCAGGTTGGTAAAAGAACGTTCTATGAAGCGCTAGACCATTCGTTAAACACTGGTAGTATCGAGGCTTTGCGTAGGATTGGTGGCGAAAATATTCCTAAAACAGCACGTAAAACCATGTACGACTATTTATATAATCGGTTTGGTCTTGGTCATACGACGGGCGTGCAGCTGTATGAGGCAACAGGGAAGATTTATAGCCCAGAAGAAGATGAGGGTAATGCGGTACGCTATGCAAACATGACCTTTGGTCAGGGTATGAGCCTTACGATGGTGCAGGTTGCGGCTGGCTTTTCGTCGGTGATTAATGGCGGCAAGTACTATGCGCCAACAATCGTGGCTGGCACAATGAAAAATGGTGCATTCTTTGAGGATGATGAGCCAACTTCGGTACGCGACACGGTCACGCCATTGACGAGCTCTATTATGCGCGGAATGTTGCAAGAAGTTCGTAGCGTAAATGGCGGCAAAGCGGATAAACCAGGGTATAATATAGGAGTAAAGACTGGTACCGCGGAAACTTATGATGAAAGTGGTAGATATACTTCAAATAAGACCGTTGTAGGTGCAGTCGGTTTCGGTGGCTCCGCCAAGGAAGGCGCGATGCCGGAATATGTGGTTTTAGTTCGTGTAGATGGTAATACGCTATTGTGGGGCGTTTCGAACGCCGTGCCAATCTTCACGGAAATCAGCAACTATATGTTGGAATATTTAAGAATCGAACCAGTAAACTAGAAAGGAAAAAATGCTTAACGACATAAATTCTAATATGGGCTTCGAGCTAATCTTGGCATTGGGTTCATTCTTGATGGCGATGTTCTTGACGCCGATTTATACGAATTTCGCATACAAGCACAAGCTATGGAAGCGCCAGAAGAGTGTGGATGTTACGGGTAAAGAATTGACCGTGATGAATAAGCTCCATAAAGACAAAATTAAGCGTCATTTTCCAACGATGGCGGGTGTGATTATGCTCGTCACTGTTCCGGTCGTTTTGCTCGCAACTAATTGTCTTAATCGTGGCCAAACCTGGCTTCCAATTGCGGCGTTTGTTGGTGGCGGTGTGATTGGTTTTGTCGATGATTTATTGAACTTGTTTGGCAAAAATGCAGCGGCGGGTCTACGCGCTCCGGTGAAGTTTGCCATGATCTCTGCGTTGGGTCTATTCCTGGGCTGGTTCTTTGCTTACAAACTAGGTTGGACGGCAGTAATGGTGCCATTCTTTGGTCCAGTAGAAATTAGTATGATTGGCATGATTTTGTTATTTGCATTCGCAGTGGTTGCAACGGGGAATGCTGTGAATATTTCTGACGGCCTTGATGGTCTTGCCGGCGGTTTGTCGATGTTGGCTTATGGCTCATATGGTGTTATTGCGTTGCTTCAGGAACAGTGGTACTTGGCTGGCTTTTGCTTTATTGTGCTCGGTGCCTTGTTGGCTTACATCTGGTTTAATGTTTATCCGGCACGTTTTATGATGGGCGATACTGGTTCATTTGCGCTTGGCGCTGGTCTTGGCGTGGTCGCGATGATGACTAATTCATTCTTGCTACTTCCAATTATCGGTTTCCTATTTGTAATTGAGGCGGGCAGCTCATTGATTCAGATTGTTTGGAAGAAGTTTTTCAATAAAAAGATTTTTATATCTGCGCCGCTTCATCATCATTTGCAAGCGATGGGATGGGAAGAGAGTAAAGTTGTGATGCGCTTTTGGATTATTGGTGGTATTACGGCAATGCTTGGCATCTTCTTAGCAATGGGTGGGGGTATCATTCGCTAATGAGGAAACACCGACCAGATTTTGCGATAGCATTGATTGTCTTAGCTCTAATGAGCGCAAGCTTGATTATTGTTTATGCGATTGGTCCACGCGTGGCACAGGCGCTTAATTCGCAGTATGGCACCGAATACGGTGATACATATTTTCTGATTCGTCATGCATTTGCCGTAGTGATGTCTGTGGCTGCGATTTTGGCTGGGTATTTTGTTAAGTACGAAAAAGTTGGCAAGTATGCAAAGACCTTGGTGTTTATTAGCGCGGGGTTGTGTTTGTTAGTAAAAGTACTAGCTATGTTGCATGTAGATGCACTAGTAACTTGCGATAAAGGTGCGTGTCGCGCATTGCGCATTCCTGGAATTGGAATTGGCTTTATGCCATCCGAGATTTTTAAGGTGGCGATTTTGTTTTACTTGTCCTGGTTAATTAAGGATCGCAGAGAAAAGAAAGAGCTGACGATTTTTAACTCAGACTTTGACTGGAACGACCTAAAAGAGCAGGGGCCAAAGGCGATTTTGTCGCTGTTTAATATGCGTTTTGTATTGCCGTTCGTGATGCTGATGATGTCCGTAGTGATACTTGTTGGTTGGTGGGAAAGTGACTTTGGTAGCACGGTAGTAATAGCGACAATGTCTCTTGCGATGCTCTGGATTGGAAAGATGCCACTAAAGGATCTTTTGGCGATTTTGGCAGTAGGAGGCATAATTGCTGCGATTCTGATTTTTGGCGCCGACTACCGTATACAACGTATTACGAATGAGGATTCTTATCATCAAGAGAGCTCATTAATCAGTATGGGGACTGGCGGCATAATGGGCGTTGGTCTTGGAAATAGTATTCAGGCAACTGGTTATTTGCCAGAAGCTTTGTCGGACTCGATCTTCTCGATTATTTGTGAGACTTGGGGTTTTGTTGGGGCTTCAGCCGTCTTGATTGCATTCTTCGTCTTATTCTGGCGTATGATTACGGTGTCTCAGCGCACATTAGACCTAGATAAACGTTTGTTCGTGATAGGTGTTTTTGCCTGGATTATTGCCCATGTTATAATCAATGTAGGCGGAATGACGGGCGTGACGCCAATGAAGGGTATCACGTTACCATTCCTAAGCTACGGCGGTACAAGTATGATGTTTGTAGCATATGCGACCGGTGTCGTTTTGCAAATATCTGGCTGGACGGCCAGGGAAGCGATAGAGGAGAAAAATGAAAATACTAGTAGTAGGCGGGGGCAGCGGGGGACACGTTACTCCAGTAGTCGCGGTCGTTCGTGAAATTCTAAAAGTTCGTCCAAGAGCGAAGATTGAATTTTGGACGGATAAAAAATATTACAAAAATGCGCGCAAAATCACCATCGAAAATGGTCTTGATATTAAGATTCGCAAAGTCGTAGCGGGGAAGTTGCGTCGTTATACAAACTTTACCTTCATTACTTATCTGCAGAATTTTGATGTCGTAATCAAGAATGTTATCGATTTCTTCAAGACGATTGGTGGGCTTTTCCAGAGCTTTTTCCGTTTATTAGTAAATCGTCCAGATGTTATTTTCCTAAAGGGTGGATATGTGTGTTTGCCAGTTGGTGTCGTTGCGCATCTGCTCAGGATTCCGTACGTTATTCATGATAGCGACGCGGCGCCGGGGCTCACTAATCGCGTATTGTCAAAACATGCAACAAAGATTGCGACGGGCATGCCGCTCGAGTATTACAACTATCCAGAAGAACGAGCTGAGTGGACTGGCATTCCGATTAGTGAAGAGTTTAGCCCAGCTTCGGAAGCGAAGCAGCGCGCACTAAAGAAAGAACTTGGCTTTGACGAGAAAGAGCCTCTAATCGTTGTCACGGGCGGGTCACAGGGCGCTCAACATATCAATGAGGCGATGCGCGAGATTCTGCCTCAGGTTCTCAAAATTTCTAGCGTGATGCTGATTGCTGGACGTGAGCGTTATCCAGAGATGCTTGATTTGAAAGACTATGAAGTTTGGGAGGAGGGCGAACTAAAGACGAATTTTCGTATTATTGAATTTTCGGCTGAGATGTACAAGCTGTTTGGTGCGGCGGATATTGTTATTTCGCGTGCTGGCGCATCGACGATGACTGAGCTATCTAGTATGGCGAAGGCGGTAATTATGGTGCCGAATGAAAAGTTGCCTGGCTATCATCAGGTGAAGAATGCGGCCGCCTACGAAAAAGCAAATGCGGCCGTAGTAGTGCCAGACGACAAGATGCATGAGGATCCGGAGTTGTTATTGAAAGCAGTTCGTCGCTTAATTAATCATCCGGAAGAGCGTGAAGAAATATCGAAAAATCTGAAGAAGTTTTCTAAAGACAATGCAGCAGAAAACCTAGCAAAGACCGTGATTTCTGTTGCAAAAGAATAGAGCGTTTGACTTTTTAGCGCTAGGATGATAAACTTGTAGTACTGGTCACGTCGTCTAGTGGTTAGGACTCCAGGTTTTCATCCTGGCAATCGTGGGTTCGATTCCCACCGTGATCACCATTTAGATTTTAGAAAAGCACTCCGAAAGGGGTGCTTTTTGCTTATGTTTTAGTTTGAGAGTAAATGGTATAATTTAAGGTATGAGCAAACTATTTAAACGTACTAAAATCTTAGCGACGGTTGGTCCGTCTGTCTTTGGGGAAGAAAAACTCAAAGAGCTAGTATACGCGGGCGTAAATGGCTTTCGTCTGAACTTCAGTCATGGCTCTTACGACGAGCGCGATGAACAAATCCGTATTATCCGTAAATATGCTGCAGAGCGTGGCAAATCCGTTGCGATTTTGCAAGATTTGCAGGGTCCAAAGATTCGTCTCGGTGATATCAAGGACAATCATTTAGATTTGAAGAAGGGCGACGAGATTATTCTTGATTACGCAATGCAAGAACACGATGGTGGTAAAACATTGCCAGTTCAATACAATCTTGCCGAGAAAGTTAAAGTTGGTGAACCAATTTTCTTATTTGATGGCAGAATTCGTACAGTCGTAAAAGAAATTGTTTCCAAGACCGCAATTAAGGCGGAAGTTGAGAACGACGGCTTCATCATGAGCCGCAAGGGTATTAACTTGCCTGATACCGATATGGGTGGCGATATTATCACGGAAAAGGATCTTGCCGATATTGAGTTCGGTGCAAGCCGCGACTTTGATTATGTTGCGATGAGCTTTATCCAGAGCGCCGAGGATATTGATAAACTTCGTCAGATTCTCGTTTCGCATGGTTCTACTGCGCAGATTATTGCAAAGATTGAGACCAAGAAGGCCATCGAGAGCGACGAAAAGATGGAAGAAATCGTCAAGGCGACCGATGGTATTATGATCGCGCGCGGCGATATGGCGATTGAGGCTGGCGCTGAAGTTGTGCCAATTGTACAGCGCAAACTTATTGCGCTTTGCCGTCAATATTCCAAGCTCGTAATTGTTGCTACTCAGATGATGGCAAGTATGGTTGAAGAACCAGAGCCAACCCGTGCAGAGGTTTCCGATGTGGCGACTGCCGTGCTCCTTGGTGCGGATGTCGTAATGCTTTCCGATGAAACCGCAAACGGTAAATACCCAATTGAGACTGTTAAAGAGATGAAGAAGGTGATTCTATATACGCAGGATCATTCAAAGATTCTTCCGCTCGACAAGGAAACGACCGGTAATTACAAGAACTACGATGCGATTTCTCGTGCTGTCGTAAAACTTGCGGAACAGATTGATGCCGATTTGATTGTAGCTGCAACAAAGAGTGGCGCTACGGCGGAGGCAATCGCTTCTCAGCGTCCAAATATTCCAATGCTTTCTGTAACTAGCAACCCACGCGTAGCGGGGCAGTTGGCGTTAGCTTATGCAAACTCTGCAATTGTGCGTCCGTATGATGCAGATTATGCCTTTAATGCTGCGCAGGATTTGAAGGGCACGGGCTACCTCAAGGTTCCAGAGGGGAAGGACTGTTTGACAATTGTATTAGTATCTGGTTTGCGTGATGAAGAGGGTGGCACAAACCAAATCCAAATTCGTAAGATTTAGGGAAGGGCAAAAATAGGAGGCAATATGGAATTTCGTAAGAAAACCATAAAAGATGTAGAAATAGCAGGGAAGGTAGTATTGGTCCGCGTTGACTATAACGTTCCGATGAAAGATGGCCGCGTAGCAGATGATATGCGCATTCGCGCTAGCTTGCCGACGATTAATTATTTACTAGAGAATGGCGCCAGGAAAATTATCTTGATTTCGCATCTTGGCCGCCCAGATGGGGAAGTGAAGCCAGAATTTTCACTTGGACCCGTGGTGGGGCAGCTTGCTTCCCTATTACCAGAGAAGAATGTAGATTTCGTTGACGAAATTTTTGGCGATAAAGTTAAAGACGCAGTAGAGAAGTTGCCGGAAGGCGGCATCTTAATGCTCGAAAACCTTCGTTTTTCGCCAGCCGAGGAAGAAAACTCTGACGAGTTTGCGCGACAGATTGTAGAATCTACCGGCGCAGAATTGTTCGTCCAGGATGGCTTTGCGGTAATTCATCGTGCGCATGCATCTACGGATGCTATCGCTAGGATTCTTCCAGCGGTTGCGGGTTTCTTGGTAGAAAAAGAAGTTTCTAGCTTGGAGAATGCGATTAATAATCCTGAGCATCCATTACTAGTGATTATTGGTGGCGCAAAGGTTGAAGATAAAACTCCGATGATTGAGAAATTCTTGCCAATTGCCGACATGATTGCTGTTGGAGGTAAGATTGCGGCTGATGGTTATGAGGCAACCGACGAAAAGGTTTATGTGGCCGAGGATTTCATTGAGAATGATGAGGGTGCGAAGCTTGATATAGGCGAAAATAGCGCTGCTCACATCGTCGAAATGATTCACGATGCAAAGACGATTGTCTGGAATGGCACGCTCGGTATGGTTGAGGATGAACGCTATGCTCAAAGCTCACTTGCTATAGCGACCGCAATTGGCATGGCCGATGCTATGACGATTGTTGGTGGCGGCGATACGACTGGCTTTGTTGAATCCGTATTAAGAGAAGAGCCGCATCTAAGCTTTAACTTAGTGTCTACCGGTGGTGGCGCAAGCCTAGAATTACTATCCGGCAAGGAACTTCCTGGCCTAGAGGTGCTAGAGGATCGTTAGGATGGCGTTTTGGCGCGTCAAGAAGGTCCAGGAGGACCGCAAGGAGCCTAGTAGGCGTAATAAGGAGTCCAGCGAAACATTTCGCGTTGGACGTACGCTTGCTGGCGACGCGCAAAAAACTCGCGAAGAAAAAATGCAACGCGCGGCGGATCGCAAAAAGCGTGACGCGAAAAATATTGCGACCGTCGTTGGCGTTGTTCTGATTATTCTAGTGGTATTGATAACGGTCATTAACTATGTGTCTGGCGTAATTAAAGAACGCGAAGAGGCTGCAAAGCCCGTGCCGGTTCTGGAGCCCACAGTAGCTATTTTGGACGAGAATGCTGGTGAGAATGTTAGTCAGCGCGTGAAAGAATTTGTGGCGCGCCTAGAAGATGACGCAAAGGAATATGATTTAGAGATTGAGCGTGTAGTGCTGCCATACCAGATGGTGCGCGAGGTTGACGTCTACGTTAAGGGGCGTAGCGAGTATTATAAGATGTCGCTTGACCGTAGTAGCTCCGTGCAGGCCGAGGATATGTCGCGCATGATTAGGTATTTAACCGAAAAAGAAATAACGCCGGAATACGTGGATTTACGCGTAGAGGGGAAGGCATACTACAAATAAAGGCGGATCGAGGGTTCGCCCTATTTGTTCCCTGAATGTTCGGTTTTTGTTCGGTTGATTGGAGTAGTGACAGGAAGAGGGTGGGGCAGAAAGCTGCGACGAGACCCTTTCGGAATCGTCTCTAAAGGGGGTAGGGGAGTGACGAGAAAATAAATACGTGAAAAAGTCAAATTAATGGGGATTTCACGAGTGTGGAATTTCATAGATGAGCCATAAATTATGTTATAATATGTGTTTTTACAGATAAGGAGGCTCAAAAAGCTGATTTAAAAGTCAAATTTTAGGCCAAGATTTGCGCTTCTGGGCACTTCCTCGGATCGGATTTTCGGAAGTGCTGATTATTTCGACAATTAGTGTGACTGGTCACATATAAGATATAAATAAAAAGAAATATTATTTAGAAGGGCTATTTAAAAGGGGTTTCCGCTTCTATGTGTATTATATGGACGATTGTTCATATGCCTGGGTTTCAAATATATATAAGTCGTAAAATATACATTGTGCGACATTGTAAATATTGCGAAAAGTTGATTGTACACCCGTCTCATTTTTGGCCGTTTTTAAGGCTCGGCCGCCAATTCGTTCGTATTGCGCCCTATTTTGCGTCGTGTTGCGTTTTTGCGCTTCTGGACATGTATTTATACTACTTTTGTATTTAATTTTCATACGTGCGATTCTGCGGCTTCGTTTATCTCGAGATCTATTAATCAGACCAACAACAGAGGTAGATACCGCCGTAACAGGGGTAGAATAGGGGAGGAATACCCTAAATAAGGGGTAGGGTGCATTATTTCGAATTTGCGCTTCCCCTGCTCCGCCTATGTTTGCGTGAAATTTTAGAATACGAATTATTTCACGCAATTAATATTCACATGTTTTTACTTGTAGAGAAGCGCCATCTTCGGTATAGAAATATCATTAAAGTCGTAAAATCAATGGAATACGACGTTAATTTCTTCCCCGTTTTTCCTCAATAAAAAACTCCCTCGGCTGAGGGAGTTTCGGCGGATTATTTGCGTTGCGAGGCAATGATTTGCTTGAGCTCGACGATCATTTGGTCGTACTGACAGATGTCAATGGTCTCATAGTTGACATGAATGGACGTCGTGCCGCCATGTGCCTGGATGCCTGGACCACAGCGCCACTCCGGACCAGTTAGGAACTGCGCCTTCGGTAAATATTCGCGTAGCTGCGCTACGATTATCTCGGCGTCGCGTGGAACATTGCCATGGGCAACGATAATCTTACCACAAGGGTCAGCGATGTGTTTGGTGGCATATTCGCCAATGACGTTAGCCCAGCGTTTGATGCCACGAATGAAGCTGTGCGGGTTTACAAGCTCGAGTGTGCGTTTCTCGTCGTCGTCTTTGTAGACTGCGGCTCCGACCAGTCTGGTGCTGAGCAGGTTTGCCGCGAAGGCGCGCATAGCATCAACGCGTCCGCTGCGGCGGATATAGCTGAGTTCTCCCCATGTGAAGAAGTGGCCGATATAACTGCGGTTCTTCGTGACATAATCGGCAATTTCGCCAATGGTAGAGACTTCGCCGCACTCAATTGAATCACAAAGATTCATGATGAGCAGGGCAAGGCCAGTGGACATGCAGCGGCTGTCGAGGCAATAGGCTTGCGCCCTTCCCTTGTACTCGTCGTTGATTTCTCTGTAGCAGAGCGAAACAGAGTTGAACGTATTGCTCATGGCACTCCCCATGGCGATATATACGACATCTGTTCCCTGTTGCAACAGGTTGCGCGTGAGAGTTTCGACACTCTCGGGATTTTCACCGAACGGATCGCCAACTTGTGGCTGACTGGTACTCGCACGGCCGCCAGCTTTGACCATCTTGTCGATTTCCATGAAATCATCAGCGCTGATATGCCTGAAGTCGTGGTAACCGGAACTATCCGAGACTATTATCGGGGTATCCACTATTGTTACATAGGGACGTGTCTGGACCCAGTTGGCGGGCAGGTCTGATACGCTATCGGTTAAGATTTGAAAAGCTTTTTTCATTACGCATTCCTCCTAAAGAACTATCGAAGTATTTTTTTCGGTTATTTATATTATGACATAATTAAAAATAGTTGTCAAAATCTAGGCGTGGGGGTATTGACTTTTTGCTCAAAAAGGGTTATGCTTAGGGCACAAAAGGTCAAAATAAAAAGGTCAAACAAATATGAAAAAGGCTATTATGGGCGCTAGTGCCCTACTGGCGGCATCGATCTTACCAGCTGTGAGCGTATTCGCAGTTGATCCGCTAGATTACGCAAAAAGTGTTGGCTCAATCGGTGGTGCGGACACGATAAACTGGGTAGTAGAAGCGACGAGTGATGGCGGTTATGTCGTTGGCGGCCAGACAATGGGTTGCTATAGACACGAAGATGGAGTTGCCTTAGCGTCGGCGCATGCCGACAATGATGATGGCGAGCTTGTTGAGTGGTCGAAGTGCGAGGAATATTACACCAATATGCCAATGAATACACTCGAGGCTGAGCGTAGGAGGAATATATCCATTATGGATATATGCGCCGGAGACGATGGGCCATTTAGGGGTAATCCCGGAGTTGAAGGAAAGGTTAAAGCTGCTGAAGACGAGGATGACTATTGGTATAATGCCGTCTGTATCGACTATATAGCTAAGTTCCAGAAAGATGGCACCAAAGAGTGGCTAACGTTAGTAAATGATAATAGCCGCCCAATTGCCGTAAAGGAGACTAGTAGCGAATATCGTATGGTCGTAAAAAATTCCACAGTCTATTCTTTTGCAAAAACTGGTACGAAGGGTCTATCAAATCAGCTAGAAAATAATCCATATATCGGCGACGCAGCAATCAATGGAGATGGTTCGGTTGTAGTAGCCGGCAATAATGGCCTTTGCTATTATGACGAAAATCTTGATTTCGTGCGCTGCGCTGGTCAGAATAACGATAATAAAGAATATTTTGCGCCATCTATGGATGGTGGCATCATCAAGGTGGGGGACGATTACTTGCTCGTTGAGAGGGTGCCAAATGATAATGGCGGCTATGACGTAAGAGTTGTTAAGGTTTCCGATGACCTCAAGACTATTACGCCCATCCTCGATGTAGGTGATGGCTTCATGGGTATTCTCTTTAGTAATGGCGGAGGAGACTTTGCTACTGTAAATTGTGAAGGCTTAGCAGAACAATTGAGTAGTGCTGATGACTCTGAAGCGAGTAAATGCTCTATGACAACATACGACAAGGACGGCGAGAAAATTGCAGAGAAGAATATGAATGACTTGGGAATTGATAGTATAAGTATCGCCTTCCCTAAAGATTTCGTAATTATTCAAGATGACGGCAAGCTAGTGCGCATCGATCGCAACTTGAATATTACCTTCGAACATACCCTAGACGAGAATGAGACTCTCAATGATGTTGCTCCACTAAACGATAACTCTGTAGTTGGCGTAGGCGTATCTACTGGTACGACTGATAATTACGAAGTTGATACTTCTGCAAATGGTGTCTATCTTCGCCTTGACGCCCCAGAGAGCGAGAAGGAAACTCCAGCAGAGGGCGGCAATAATGTAAAGAACCCAGGCACACTAGATGCGATTCAGCTATTTGCTGGCCTAGGAGGCATCGTCTTACTAGTTGGCGCAATTGCTGGTCGTAAGTTAGTTACTCGCAGATAATATAATAGCCAAATAAAATATATCCCCACTGGTAGGGGATATATTTTTTTATCTAAGGCTTTTATTTTGCGCTAGGAGCGGTTTTTGTTTCGGTTCCTATTACGATTACGATTTTTGTGTTTGCCGCCGTTCTGCGCGTTCTGATTGGCTTGCACAACGACTTCGTTCTTATTGTTGCCAGAAGTGATAGTAGGGCGCTGTTTTAGGTCTTCTTCAACGCTGTTGTCTACCGGCTCTGGGGTCTTCTCCTCTTCTTCCTCGTAAACTTGGATATTTGGACTAGCCTTCTTGAGCTCGTTGGCTTTTTCGCCGAGGAGTTTGCTGAGATCCTTTAGGCCGTTACCAGTTTGCTCCTCGCCCTGTGCCTGATTTGGGGAAATCTTTTGCTTGCGGAAGTCTTGCTGTGGCGTTGGAATGAACTTATAAGTAGGTTTTTCGCCTGGTTCTTTTGGTTCGCTGCCGCGAGAGCCAGCTTCACGCCCAGAATCCGATAAGTCTTTCTTCCACTTTTCTGCTGCTTCGATATTGGCGCGGATTTCGTTTTCGACTTCTTCGCGTGTGCGAGCATAAGTCATACGTGAGTATTTAACAATGCGTGGCATGAGGTCGTTCGGTGGCTTTGGAATACTAAGCGTCGTAGCCGAGAAGGCAGGTGTTTTCTCGCCATTGATAATCATTGAGACGACAAAGTGACGGTTATTAAGATTAAGGAGATCTTGTGCCTCAAAGATTGGCTCAAACTGTTTTGAGAGAATCGGTGCATCGTCTGCGGATACGCGGAAGCTGATTGTAGTACCGACGTTGCCGAAGACGGCGTCGCGTACGGCGTCGGTCATCTGGCTAGTGTACTGGTTTGCTACCGTGAGGTTGAGGCCGTATTTGCGCGCCTCGGAGAGAATGACGGCAAAGGAATCAGTTGCGAAGTTCTGGAACTCATCTACGTATAGGTAGAATGGGCGACGATCGTCTACGTTCTCGATGTCGGAACGGCTCATGGCGGCGAGCTGTACTTTGGTGACTAAGAATGCACCAAGAATGGCTGCGTTATCTTCGCCGATGAGACCTTTCGAAAGGTTGACGACGAGGATTTTGCCTTCGTCCATGATTTGTCGGATATTGAAGCTTGATTTTGGCTGACCGATAATATTGCGGATAATTGGGTTTGCCGTGAAGGCACCGACCTTGTTTAGGATAGGCGCTACGGATTCGGTGACCTGTTTGTCACCCCAAGAGCCGAACTCTTGTTTCCAGAATTGGAGAACGGTAACATCCTGACAATATTCGAGCGTTTCTTTGCGGAAATCTTTGTCTGTTAGCATGCGCGAAACGTCTAGAAGGGTTGTATTCGGGCGGTCAAGCAAGGCTAGCAATGTGTAACGCAAAATGTGCTCTAGGCGTGGACCCCAAGATTCGCCGAACATACGCTTTAGTACGCCGATAACCTCGGAGGAGATATTTGGCTTGCGAGCTGGATCGTAGACTTCGAGTGGGTTGAATGCCATTGGATACTGCGTATCGGCTGGGTTGAAGTAGACGACGTCCTTGATGCGGGATTCCGGGATGAACTTTAGGTTGTCTGTGGCAAGGTCGCCGTGTGGGTCGATAATACAATAGCCCTGGTTGTGATAAATATCACTAAGCGCAAAGAGCGTCAAAAGACCAGACTTACCAGAACCGGTCTGACCAATGATATATACGTGACGAGAACGGTCGCGGCGATACATACCAAACTGATGTTTGATGCCGCGGAAGTCGGTAAGACCGAACGCGGAAATGTTTTCGTCGAAGGTTGGATCGCCCGTGAGCATTGGAAGCTTTGCCGGTGGTTCTGCGGTTTTGCTGGATGCCCAAACGATGTTTGGTGTTTCTACGTTGGTATGTGGCAAGTGGTAAACCGATGCCAACTCGGAAATATTAAGAATGAAGCCTTCGTCGGTGAATTGACGAGTCTTATATGCGTCGAGCGCATTGCGATCGAAGGTTGCGCCAGTCATCTTAAAGCCGTTGAGGTTCGTGGAGTTGAACTGTTTGAAAGTACCGACGAGTGCCTGCATGTTGAGCTTGGCGTTCATTTCGTTGCTACCAACGTAGGCGAGGCGAATCTTGACCTGATAGCCAAGTTTTGTGGCCTTCTCTTCCGCCTTGGCAACGCGAGTTTTGTCGCGCTCGGAAAGCTCGACCTTAACTGGTTGTTCGGTGCCGCCCTCTGGTGGGCGCCACAAAGCAGCGAGGACCTCTAGGAACCAGCGCCAATCGATATGGAAGAAATCGAAGCCGCCCTTGCCGTCTTTTACGCTTTTAATCCAGCGGTCGGACTTCATGTGCCAATCGTCTGCAACTGGGCGAGTGAGGATTTGAATCCAGAGCTCTTCGCCGCCGTTTGGGTTGAGCTTTGCTAGTGTGCCAGTAATACCTGCGAGCGGATCAACCTCGAAAGATTCGAAGGTCTTAATTGGCAATGCCTCATTTTCGATAAGGGTTACTTCGGAAGTATATGCTACTGGATAGTTATCGCGATGATCGACATAATCTTCTTTCATGCGGTAAATCTGAACGCTTGGATACTGGGAATAAATCTGGCCTTCTACGAATGATTGGAGAATTTTTGGTACCCAAACAAAGAAACGAATCTGGTTGCCGGTTGAGGCAATTTCGAACGAGAGATGCTCCTGGACGCCGCCAGAATTCTTTAGTTCGCTTTTGTCGCGTAGGATGCCATGAAGGGATGCAAAAAGTTGTTCTGCTGCGAGCTCTTTTTTGTCGTTGTCCTTTGGTATTTCGAGCATCAAGAGGACGCTTTCGACATTTAGGACCTGAAGACGATTTGCTTTTTTGTGGTTGCGAATCGTTAAAATTACCAAAATGACGACAATCGGTATCCACACAATCGGCATCGTTAAAAAGCGAATAATTTGCATGCTAGTATTTTAGCATAAATGGTAAACTAAAACTATATGGATAAAGAGATGAATGTAGTTGTCATAGGTGGTGGTACCGGCAGCTTCATGGTTTTATCTGGCCTGAAAAATTATTCTAGTCATATTACTGCGCTTGTTAGCATGGCAGACGATGGTGGCTCAACTGGGCAGCTTCGTGACGAGCTTGGAGTGTTGCCGCCAGGCGATGCGCGCCAATGTTTGGTGGCTCTTTCTAACTCGCCAAAGCTTCGTGATTTGTTTAATTATCGTTTTGATGAAGGTTCACTTGCTGGACATTCTTTTGGAAACTTATTTATTACCGCGCTAGAAAAGACTACTGGTAGTTTTGCAGATGCGATTGAGACGGCGAGCGATGTTTTGGATATTGGCGCACATAGAGTTTTGCCAATTACTTTAGATAAAGTTACGCTCGTAATTGATGATGGCGAGAAGAAGATTTATCACGAGCGTGAGATTCGTGAAGCTACATTTGCAAATACTCGTCCAAAAATATGGCTTGAACCAAAGCCGGAGCCGAATAGTGCCGCTTTGCGCGCTATTGCGGATGCGGATTTGATTGTAATTGCTCCAGGTGGCTTATATGAAAGTCTCGGTGCGTCGTTAATTGTGCGCGGTATTGGTCAAGCGCTCGTGCAGTCGCAGGCGAAGAAAATTTACGTCTGCAATTTGATGAACCAGGAGCGTCATACGAAAGATTTTACGGTTGCGGATTTTGCCGACGAACTTGAACGCATTGCGGGCGTGGATTTCTTGGATGAAGTTATTTATAACACGAATGAGCCGAGCGAAGAGTTAGTGAAGCGCTATGCATTAGAGGGTGAACACCCGGTTAAATTTGAGGAAGTTGAGCGCCATTATGAATTTCGTGGTGTAGACCTATTGTCGCGTGCGATTTGGAAGAATAATGCGAAGATTGATCCGCTCGAAAAACAGCGTGCTTTGATTCGCCATGATAGTGATAAGCTGGCGAAATGCATCCTTGGAAGTTACGAAAAGACTGGAGAAAGAACCAAAGAAGTTAAGTCGTTGTATGTGATTGATATGGATAGGACTCTGATTCGTTCGAGTATGTTATTTGAATGTCTTTGTGAGGCGTCTAATAAATACCAGGACCATTTGGGCGATGAGCTCCAGCGCGATTATGGTGACTATTTAACGGCGCGCGATACGGAGTTTAGCGAGCTCGATTTGGATAGTGAGAATGAATATGTAAAAATGCGTCTCGCTGGTAAACATGCAACCTTTGACCCGACGACTGCGTTGAATCGTATTCTGGCGAAGCGTCTAAGTAGTGCGACGGCGCATGACGTATATAATTCAATGGCGGCGCAGCTAGCAGAAAATGACAAATACCAGGAATATTTGCTGCCAGGAGCGGAGGATCTTCTAAAATTCATTAATGAGCGCGAAGATGCCGAAATGGTAGTTCTGACCTATGGCGAACATGCTTTCCAGGACGCAAAGTTTACTTCGGTTGTGTTGCCTTTGTTTAGGAAACTAAATATTTCGCCACGTTTTATGGCAACGCCTGATCGCAAAAAGCGCAGTTTCTTTTCAGAATATCAGACGCGCGACGGAGGTTTTGAAATTAGCGGTTTTTATGGCTTCGAAAACATCTATGCACATGAAGCTATTCAAATCGGCGACGAGCGTGACGATATTATTGATTTTGAAGACATGAATAATTACCGTGCATATTGCGTAAAATCCCCACTCGACCATTCAAATCGCGCCTGGCCAACTGAAGAAGAATTAGCGGAGAACCATTGTTCCCTATTTGAGAATCTACAACAAGTAATCGATGCCGAGAAAAATTTACTATAAAAAATACCTCCCTTGTGGGAGATATTTTTCGGTTAGGCTGCTAATTTATAACCATCTTTACCGACTTTGGCAAATAGGTTTTTGTTCTGTAGGTTTAGAAGAACAGTTGTTTCTTTAACCTTGCGTTCCTTTAGGACTTGCTTGACGATTTCTTTACGAGAAAGACCTTCGTCGCCGGCGTTCTTGAGGATCTTGGTAATAATATCGGAAACAGTTCCCTTCTGATAACCCCAACTATCAAGTGCGTAGATGCCGCGACCAATTAGGACAAAGCGAGAATCTTTAATAAGCTCGTTGTGAATAGCTTGGACGGTAACATTCTTGCGCTTGAAGTCTGATGAGCTGATTGCCTTTGCAATATCATTGAAATGCATAGGCTCTTTGTGCTCTTCTAAGACTACGTAGATCTTGTCGCGAATATTCTTTGGGTTAACAGTTGGCCATTTAGTGAGGCCCCATTGATCGTTGAGGGTGGAAAGAAGCTTACTGATGCGAGCAACGGCTTCGATGTGGGATGGGTGCTCGTAGTTGAGCTTTTCATCGAGCTCGTCAATACTAAGAGGCTTTTTATTAGTCTTAATTAGTGAAACAATTTCATCTACCTTGACGCGGAGAGCTTTTTCGTCGCCATATTCGGCAATGCCAATAGCATTATGGTACTTGTCGTTTTCGGTAATGATGGTCAAAGCTGGAGAAATTTCTCCGAGGAAGCTAAAGTTTGCCTTGTCGACTGGAGTGGCTTCGTGGCCAAGGATTTTCTTTGCTAGGTCGGAGCTACGTGCAACGCGGCCCATTTCAGTTAAGTTACGAATAATAAGTTTTTCTGCGGCGGCGAGGTTAGTGATTTTGCCTTCTTCTGCTGCGATGCGGAGACGGATAAGAATTGCTTTTTCAAGCTGGCGAACACGCTCGCGTGTAATAGATAACATTTCGCCGATTTGTTCAAGGGTTTCCTTATGGCCATTGAGTCCAAATCTACGCGAGATGATTTCCCGTTCACGTTCTTGTTCAATTATGTTGAGGCTGTTTTCGATTGCCTTAGCAATCGTATCCGCATTATTCATGCTACTGCTTCCTTATTCTCCGTCGTTAGGGTTTATAACTTAACTTTTAAATATATTAACATGATTATTCCATGTTGTCAACAAGTAAATCTTTTTACTCACTAAAAATATTTTACCACATTTTTGGCATTGTCCATAATAAATTATATAAAAGTTTAAGCATAAGCGGAATTGTGATGCGAGACTATGCATTTTTCGCTATTTATATCCTTATATTGTGGCTAGTATTTAACATTAGCATGTTATAATTTACTTAATATAAGTGGAGTTAATGTAGTGAAAAATCGAATACAAAGAGGCCTGCTTGTATTGCTGGCTATTTTGCTGTCGCTTTTTGCTCCGGTGAGTACCTACGCGGAGGTAGAGAGATTCATCGATAAATTTGCGGCAAATAATATTATGTTCTATGATCCGGACGCGTGTGGGCCAGATGATTGTTCGCAAATGACCGAAGGTGCGTACGATGGCGATGGCTCTGACGTGACTTGGATTGGGGATTCGATCTCCGAGATGTCTAAGGACGTAATAAAACAGAAGATTCCTAAGGTAGATTTGCACGCGAAAGTTAGTAAACATTTCTGGTTGGACGCTTCTGATAGCGCCGGTGGTGATAGTGGCCTAACTATCTTGGAAAGCCTCTCTAGAAGCAACCAAGTCCGAAAAGTATTGATTTTTGCGTTAGGCACAAATGACCCGAATGAAGTGACGACTGAGCATATCAAAAAAGTTCTTTCGCTCGCATCGGGCTCTGATCGCATTGTGTTTACCACCAACCACACCACTACTCTCAATTACGACGATAACAACAAAAACTTTAAATCGATTGCTGATAGCGAATCGAAGGTATCGCTTGCAGACTGGAAAGCTGTAGTTGCTGGCAAGGAAAGCGAGTATCTTGGCGATGGCGTCCATCCAAAAGATCAGGCAGCTATGGAGAAATTCGTAGATACGATTTTGGGTGTTGCTGGCGGTAGTAAAGTCTCAAAGACGGAAATCGATAAAGGCGAAGCATTAGCGAACCACTCCACAGTGACTTTCTATAGCTCTGACGCTTCGGAAAATGGCGGTAATGCTGGCAGAAACGCGAGTGAAAAATATAACGATGGTAAATTGGCTGATGGTCAGATTGCAATTAACCAACACGACCCAGATTTGAGCCTTGGCGATGTCGTATATATAGAAACCGACAAATCTGGTGAGGGCTCTGCGGCAAACGAGCATTTCTATCTCGTAACCGATACCGGTGCTGGCAATGGTGGCGTATCTGGAAACTATAACATTGACGTATACCATGATCCGGCTTCGGAGAACACTTCTGCTCCGTATGGTATGAGCATGAATGCAAAGATTTATAAGATTAAATCTGGTGTTTCTTGGGAAGATTATCTAAGTAAATATAAAGATGGTTCTGCGGATATTTCTGAGTTTTGTAGTGGAGATAGCCGTGGCCAAGCCATTATTAAGGGCGACACGGCGGAAGAAAAAGTCTGGTCTGGTTTAACTTCGATTGGCTTTACTGAAGAGCAAGCGGCAGCAATCATGGGCAACATGATACAGGAGAGTGGCTTCAACCCTGTAAGGCACGAAATATCTCAACGCAATGCTTATTGGCCATATGATATTGAAAACGCTACTGACCACATGTATGGTATTGGCCTTATTCAATGGTCGGGTACTCGTCGCGTAGATTTCTTGGCCTACATTAAGCAGCAGGCGCCGGATTTGTTGCACTACTTTAAAGAGCCGGAAAAATACGATGTGTCTGGTGGGGATGCAGCTATTACGGCGATTGGTAATGAAGGCGACGTAAATGATTTGTATTCCCTGTCCATTACTTACCTTTATGACGAGATAAGCACAAAGGGTGAGTATAAAGGCTTCATGGATATTAAGAAGGATCGCGAAGAAGCGACATTATTCTTCCTCCGTGAGATTGAGCAGCCGGACAATGATAAATCGAAGATTACGAAAGATGCCTATCCAGAGCGTTTTACTGACTCCGAACGCATTTACAATACCTATAAGGGATCTGAATTTACTGGCGGTGGCGGTACAACTGGCTCTGGCGGTAACAATAATGCGGCAACTACGGCTTCTGGTGGCGAGAACAAAGACTATGCTGGCAACCCAGTGTTTACTGATGAGCAATGGGCGAAGGTACAGGAATACCAGCCACTCTACGAAGAAGCTTCAAAGAAGCAAGGCGATAATATTCCATGGGCAGTTCTAGCTGCTATCCATGTGCGCGAGTCTAACTTGTCTCGTACGAATCCGAACAGTGATGGTATTTTCCAGATTTTGGCACTCGATGTTCCTGCTGGCCACGAAAATACAGACGCGGAGTTCGTAGAACAGGCGGTAGCGGCCCTCGATGAGTTTAGTGGTCATTTAGGCGGCAAGGATGCTTCGGATGATGACAATATTAAATATGCGTTCTTTGGTTACAACGGCCGTGCTGGTGTTTATAAGACTCAGGCGCGCGATTTAGGCTTTACGGAAGAAGAGGCGGAAAATGGTGAAGGCTCGCCGTATGTGATGAACCGCGCGGATGCAAAGCGCGACCCAACCGTTGAACCAACCAAGAGTAACGGTACTTGGGGCCAGATTAAACGCGACTACGGCCCAATCGAATATCCTGCGAACTCGGATTATGGTGCATACATCTACTATATTGCGGCTGGTGGTGGTACATTCGAAAAGAAGAATGAATGTGGCCCAGGCAATAGCAAGGGTAACATGGATGTCAACCAGACCGCTATTGATTTAGCATGGCCAGTTGGCGATCCACATGTTGGCACGATGACGCCAAAGCCAGAATACGAAACCGCATACAAAGAGGTTTCTCCAGAATGGACATGGATTCCATCTGGTGGCTCTAGCTGCGACTTCTTTGTGGCTACCGTGATGCGTTATTCCGGTGTTGATCCTGACTTTGTATGTTGCGGTACGGAGACTCAGCGCGATTATATGCGGGCGCATCCGGAATTGTATGAGGAGATACCAAATACTGGCGATCCTTCGATATTGCGGCCGGGAGATATTTTGCAGGTGGATGGCGTGCCTGGCGTCTATGGTGGGCATGGTCATATCAAGCTATATGTTGAAATCGATGGTGTCGGTCACGAGGCGCAGGCTTCTTACAATAGCCATAGTGGTGAGCTAAGTACGAGCGTAAACCTGAGTGACCCTCGCGGTGATTACAAAATCTTTAGGCATAAATAAGGAGGATAGCCATGGCAGAAGTAACTGAAAAACAAATGTCTAACCGCATCAAGCTAATTATTGCGGCCGCCGTTATATTCGTGATTGCCGTGATTGCAATCTTGATAGCCTTTATCATTAACATCCCGAAAACTGCTACGATTGAAGTGATTGTGGCGCCTTCCGATGCTAAAATTTTGATTGGTGATAAGAGATATAAGAATGGCACACATAAGATTAAGCCTGGGGATTACAGCGTGGCAGTCACGCGTGATGATTTCTCTCCTTATGCCAGTGAGTTCACTATTGGGGACGGCGAAACGAAGAAGATTTTGGTTTGTTTAAATGAATTAAATGGTAATACTTGGTACGATGAGCATAAAGAAGATAATGAGACTTGCCGTAAAGCGGCAGAGCTTGCCTCGGAGGAATACAAGAAAGATAAATTGACGGCCGATGTATACTCGGTAACGCCATATAGTAGTTATGACGACGGCTTCAAAATCGTTGCATATGAAGATAAGGAAGGAAAAGGCACGATTATTAAGATTACTCTACTCTCCTGCAAAGAGGCGCGACGTGAGGCGTTAAAACCAAATGCGCTTGAATGGCTCAAGAAGCATAATGTCGATCCGGATAAATACACTATAGAATACGCAAGCGGTTGCGAGTAAAAAAGAACCCGGGCTCAGCCCGGGTTGTTGCTCTTGTAGAGAGCAGTGATAGAGCTATAGAATTCGCTTTGGATGGCAAGGAGCTTGTCGACGTATTCGCGTTCGTCGGCTTCGGTGCATTTGCCGCTCCGGATTTTTGCCACGATTTCGGCCAGAGCGTCTTTTGACTCTTTGTCGGCCTTCCTCTTGAGTTCTTCAGCAGCTCTCGTGTGTTGGCCATAGGTATGGCCTTTCTCGGGTGCTCGTCTCATGTTGATCCCTCCCTATTTCGAATGAAGACGCTACATATGTTGATTATATCACATTTTGTCTAAAAAGTCAATGTTAACGGCGCATGCCGCCACGGTTCATGCCGCCAGCGTTTCCGCCATAAGTTGTGACTGGTCCTGTGACCGTGATGGTACCCGCTTCGGAATTGCCCGTAAGAGCCGTGTAGGAGGCGTTTGTAGCGATTTCTGGCGTTGAGACGATAATACTAGCGTATTGCTTTGAAGGCGTGTAGGAAACGATTGTGTTGCCGTCAGAGTCCTTTAATAAGAACTCAGTATTCGCGCTTGGCGTGCTTGTGAAAACGATGCATATTGTGTTTTGTGAAGAGCTGGTAGACGGCAGTTCTAACATGCCGCTGGATCCGGCCGCAATTAGTGTGCCGCCGGAAATTGTCATATCGCCATCATGGTCGAGCGCGCCATTGCCGTTATTGGTCGGGCCATCAACCGTAATATAACCGCCCGTGATCGAGATGCTGTTGTTTGAATCTAGGCCGTCGCCCGCACTATTCACGTAAATGTTGCCGCCATTAATGGTAAGTGAGCCGGTGCCGTTGCCGCTAAAATTGTTTTGGCCAGCGCGGCCGTTAATGCTAGACGAATCGTTGCCGCCTGCCGCATTGAAGCCGTCATCGTTTGCGACGACTTTGATGTTGCCGTCGTTGATAGTAATACTTGTTGCTTCGATACCTTCGTAGCTCTGAGTAATGTCGATATTGCCATTATTGATAATGAGGCTAGAATCAGCATGGATGCCATCGTCGCCAGAGTTAATTGTGATATTACCATTATTGATTACGATGTTTGTATTCGAATGGATTGCGTCATCACTTGTATTGAAGGTAAAATTACCGCCATCGATAAAGATGTATTTTTCTGCCTTAATGCCCTTTGCGGAAGTGTTTGATTCAGAATTGGTGTTGCTGGTGCCGCCCCATCTTCCCCACTCAGAATTCGTGCTGGTGATTTTTGCGCCACCGCCGGTAGTTAAATCAAAAGTGCCATCAGAAATCGAAACGCGGGTTTCTGCCTGAATGGCGTCGCCAGTTGCATTAATGGTGATGTTGCCTCCGTCGATAACAATATAGCCGAGCTTGGTATCTGTATCTTGATTAGATTTAATGCCGTCATTGCCACTTGTTACATTAAGCGTTCCGTCTTTGATGGCGACATAGTCTTTTCCGACAATGCCGTTACGAACTGCGCTAACAAGGTATTCTCCACCAAGGACCTGTAGATAGTCTTTGGAATGAATGCCATGATAATGTTTGCTAATGATTTCGGTTTTGCCGTCGCCAATGAGTGCAATATTGCCTTTGCTGTAGATCGCCGCGTCGACGTCTTCTATACCATAGTTTTCACTATAATTCTCGCCGTCGGCGATAGTATTTGTGGTGCCACTCATGGATGCGAGATAGAGTGTGTCGACGGCCTGCGCATAGATGCAAGCGCCATTACTATTGGTGATATTGGCGTTGTTTAGCACTAGATAAACCGCTGCGTCTCTGGCATTTATGGTGATACCGTCGGCGAAATCCCCACTAAGAACATAGACGCCCTTATTATTAATGGTGAGCGCTTGAGATTTGACGGCTGCGCCACTTCCATCGATGCTGATCTCGCCATTTTTAGCCGTAATGTATGTGGCGTTGTCCAGGCTGTATTCACCGGAAAGGTACTCGACGTTGATATTTTTAACGCTGTCTTCGATATCTGTATTGTTGTCGTTTTTTGTAATTAAATATACTGCTAGAATTATGCCAATGAGCGCAAAAACTGCGGCAATGATGATAAATATTTTTTTTCTAGGCATATTGCTCCTATAATGTGTTGTCTTCGACGATTGGTGTGCTTAGCATGACCTTGAGGTTGCCATTCTTGGTGCGAAGTTCATCGATGAAATCGCGACCGGATGCGTCAGGCTTCATCTCTACTTCGTAGACGAGTTCGTATAGGCTGCCCATGTTGATAGTCTTGCATTTAATGAGGTTGGCTTCATTGGTGTATTTGTTGATAACTTTATCAAACATTTTTTCGTAATCGAGATCTTCTGGAACGACAATTTTGAGGCGCTTAATATTCTTGCCTTCGCCAAAATGAAGACGACCAGTGATAAGTAAAATAATGCAGGTTAAGACGGTGAATACGACGGCGAATAGTACTTGCCCCATACCTAGTGCGAGACCGATTGCCATTGAGAAGAATACGCTAATGAGCTCGCGGGCATTGCTCTTGATGCTACGGAAGCGAATGAGGCTGAAGGTACCAAGAATTGCAACGCTAGTACCAAGGTTGCCATTTACCATTACGATAACGACTTGAACAAGCATTGGGAAGATTGCGAGTGCCGTAAGGAGCTTTTTGTTTGCTCTGCCCTCCGCCGCGTGCGTTAAGGCAACAAGGATGCCGAGCACTAATGCGACACCAAGACAAATCAGCTCGCTTTTAATATCGAATACCCCCGAGTCTGTACTTAATATACTTTCAAACATGTTATTTCCTTTCTTTTTGCTTTGCTCTTTCTAAGCTTTTTAAATATGCATTCTTTGGTTTGCTGAATCCTCTTGGGTATATCTTTAGTTTTGCAAGTAGCTGTGAGAGTTTTATTGGTAAGCTGTCGAGCGATTTTATCTCCATGATATACATGTCTTTATCGATGATAGGATGTATGTCGTCGCCGTTGGTGAGGTCTGGTTTTTTGGTGCGATATCTGACATTATGGTCGAAAGTGATGCGTAGGTCTTTGTTGCCTCTAAAATAATAAGAGTAGCGCTCGTAATTGATTAGAATGCTTGGCTGAAGATTGTACTTTTCAAAGTCGTAGTCGAGCTCGGCTAGCGTGATTGGATTGGCGCCTTTTGGGCGATTCCCCTTTTCCATGTATTTATAAAATTCGCCGAGCGTCATTGAGATACGACGTTTATGACTAGTTCCATCAAACTTCTTTTTGATTTCGAGATAAACTTTGGAATCTTCGTTTTCGGCGAGACCATAGCTACGTACGCGAAACTTTTCCTTGTACATTGGTTTTTCGATGGATTGAATGATAAGGCGATGATCTGGTGCATCTAGATACAAGTTATAAATGTCGTTATAAAAATATTCGTCTTTGACAAGTTTGTCGCCAAGCGCCTCCATCAAAGCGTCATACTGTGCGGAAGTGATGAGATATTTCTGCTCTACTCTACGGAATATATTCATGTTTGCTTCTCTTTATGATTATATTGTATTTCGAAAACTTAAACAAAAACTGAAAAGCTGAAAAATAGCCGCTAGGTGCGGCTATTTGTTAATTATCTTCTTCGTCTTCCGGGACAACGCCATAGCCAATGATGCCGTAGCGCGTATCAGAATAAGTAATGCGGTGCATCATGATTTTGCCGTTTTCATTACCGCCGACGGTTAGGATTTCGTCGTAATCTGTAGCGACAACGATGTTTGTGTGTTCGCCGAAAATGCCATGACGATAAATTACGACATCGCCTGGTTGCGGTAATTCTGAGTCGTAAGCGTGCCAGCGGCCTTCTTTCTTGAAATATTCTTGCAGGGTGTGCGTGCCAGGAATGCGCCAGCTACCACTAGTTGGGTTTACGAACTCGTGCTTTGCTGATGCGTATACCCAGGATACAAAATCTGCGCACCAAGGCTCCTTGGTGCCTTCGGTATATTTATACATGTCGCCTGGATTTTTAATTTCTTGTTCGACGACTTCGAGTATGTCTTGGCGTGTCTCGCTTTGGACGCTGTAGTCTGGAATATTGATTGTACTAACGGCGCGATAATCAAAAGAATAGCTGGATTTGAAGAAAATATAAACGGAAACGACTAGCGCAATCATTGCGATGATAGCGCCGATTGTAACGACGATTAACTGATTTATTTCTCGATGCGTCTCGCGATCGTCCATGGTTTATTTCTTCTTTGTGGCTGTTTTCTTCGTAGTGGCGCGACGTTTAGCTGGGCGGCGCGTCTTCTTTGGTTTATTTGCCAAGTACTCTTCAGCTTGCTCTTTTGTGACGGTCTTAGGGTCGACATCTTTTGGAATGCGAACAAAATTGCGGCGACCTGGACCTTTTACGTATGGACCATAGGCCCCGTTAATAATCTGTATTTCGCCCCAATCCGCGATAAATGAATCACGTTTTTGCTCGTAGAGCGGTTCGGCATCTTCTAGAGTGATGGTGTATGGATCGAAATCTTTGAGCGGAATATTATACTTGCCAGCTTTAAGGTATGGGCCAAATGGACCAGCGGCAGCGATGATTTCTGCGCCGTCTTTTGCCTTGCCGAGCGTACGTGGGAGTTGTGGTAATTCTAACTGTTTGATGGCTTGCTCTAGGGTGACGGTCTTTACGCTCTTTCGTTTTGGTAGTGGCGCAAAGCGTGGTTTCTTGCCGGTTTCTTTTTCGTTTTCGCCGAGCTGAATGAAGCCACCATTCTTGCCAACTTTTGCGTAGATAGCTTCGCCAGTTTTTGGATCGTGACCAAGTAGGCGGGCGTTGTTGTAGCGTTCGATACCTTCGCTTGCAAGCACTTCGTTATTGAACGGGCCATAGAAGTCGCGAAGCATTTTAACGCGGTCTAACTTCGCGTCAGCAATGAGGTCGAGGTCCTTTTCGATGTTTGCAGTAAATTTGTAGTCGACGATATTCTTGAAGTTGTCCGTGAGGAAACCTGAGATAAGTTCGCCAATTGGTGTCGGAATGAGCTTGCCCTTGTTGGCGCCGTATTTTTCGGTGACTTTTTCGGAAGTTATGTGATTATTTTCTAATTTAAGCGTGTTTACTTCGCGTTCTTCGCCTTCGGATTCGCCTTTTACGACGTAGCCGCGTGCTTGAATGGCGGTCATGATGCTGGCGTACGTGCTTGGGCGACCGATGCCGAGCTCTTCAAGTTTTTTGACGAGAGAACCTTCTGTGTAGCGGGCTTGTGGTTTTGCGAATGTTTGACGAGCGATGATGGTGTTTGCGGATACTTTATCGCCAACGGTCATTTTTGGTAATTCGCTTTCTTTGACGCGACCATAAACCTTGAGGAAACCATCAAAAGTGACAACTTCGCCCTTGCCGATGAAATTATATTCAGTCGGAGTAGAAATAGTGACAGTGGTGGTTTCGATTTTTGCGTCCGCCATTTGCGTAGCAAGTGCGCGGCCACGAATTAAGGCGTAAAGACGCTTCTCGTAATCGTTCTTGCCGGCAACTTCGCGGTTAATATCGGTTGGACGGATAGCTTCGTGTGCTTCCTGTGCGCCGGCGGATTTGGTCTTAAAATTGCGGACTTTGACGTATGCTTTGCCGTAGTTTTCTTCTACGTAGCTAGCCATGCTTGCGATTGCCTGCTTGCTGAGGTTTAGGCTATCGGTGCGGTGGTAAGTAATCATACCAGACTGGTACAGGGATTGTGCGGCCTGCATAGTGGTGCGAGTAGAAAAGCCGAGCTTGGAGTTGGCTTCAATCTGCATCGAGGCGGTCGTGAATGGTGGAGCTGGCTTGCGTACGCCTGGAGTATTATCGATAGCGCCAACAGTATAAGTAGCGTCGATTAATTGCCTGAGGAAGTTATTGGCTTCTTCTTCGGTTTCGAATTCGTGATCTAGCTTGGTGTCAAAGCCGAAGTCGCCGGATACTTTATAGCTAAACTTTGAAGCGAATTTTTCGATGGCCTGCTCACGTTCTACGACAAGGCGGAGGGCTGGACTCTGTACGCGGCCGGCCGAAACAGCACCAGGAACTTTCTTGCGTACGATACCAGAAAGGTCAAAACCGACGAGCATATCGAGAGTTTGACGCGCTTGCTGTGAAGCAACCATGTCCATATCGACAGTGCGTGGGTTCTTGATAGCCTCTTCTAGCGCGGTCTTGGTAATTTCGTGGAAAGTAATACGGGCGGTATCTTTTGGTAGCTTAAGCACCTCACAAAGGTGCCAAGAAATAGCTTCTCCTTCGCGGTCTTCATCCGTTGCTAGCCAGATTTTATCTGCAGCTTTGGCGGCCTTCTTAAGATCGGTAATAACACTCTTGTGCCCAGGGTCAACTTCATAAGTGACGTCAAAAGTATTTTTATCGACCTTCGTGTCTTTGCGAATGTGGCCTACTGATGCAAGGACAGTAAAATCGCTTCCGAGATACTTCTCGATAGTGTGCGCCTTGGCAGGAGACTCTACGATAACTAAATTTTTGCTCATGTGCTATATAATATCATAACTGAAAAATCAAAAAAGCATAAGCAACTAAAAATCTTGTGGCTTTAGCTCTGGGTGATTCTTCTTGTACTCATCTAGAAAATCATCAGTTCGAAGCGTGAGGTAGATGTGGATATATTCTGATGGGATTGGCTGGATGACGTTTTCGAAGAAGCCTTCGAGGTTGGAATAGCTCACGTTCTCGTACTTAATCGAGATACCTTTTGTGGCCTTAAACTGATCGGCGTCGAGATTCCAGATGGAGACGAGCTTTTTCTCGCCATTTATATAGATATAGAACTCGTCGATTATTTCTAGCTGATGCTCGACGGCGAAATCTATTGTGCGCTGAATGAATTCTTTGAACGTCACCTTGTCGACTACGTAGTCAAAAATTGATGATTTTGATGAAATCTTCTTAAAAATATCTTTCAAGCCCATATGCTTATATTATATATAATGTAATTATGTTATTTAACTTTTTTCATAAAAACGACGATATAATTAAGGATCCAATTAAGGTTGAACCCAAAGCGGAACAGCCGATATTTAATCGCGAAGAAGGCCCGCGTCCCGTCTCAGATGGTTCTGGCGAAATGATGATAGAGGACGTGTTCTCTATTAAGGGTAGAGGCACTGTTGTGACTGGTCGCGTAAAAGGACAGATTCGACTTAATCAGAATGTTGTAATAGAAAAGACCGACGGTTCTTCCCTTCAGAGTGTAATTACCGGCATTGAGGCTTTTCGCAAAACTCTAGACCTTGCTATGGATGGGGATAACTGTGGCCTTTTACTGCGAGGTATTGAGCGCAATCAAGTTGAACGTGGCGATGTAGTAAAGACAGCATAATTTTTGCCACCAAAAAGCCCCAGGTAAGGGTGGGCATCACCTGGGGCTATTTGGCCCTACAACACACCTCCTAAGGCATCCGGAGAACTCCGGAAGCGTGACCCACCTCACACATTGGGGTCCGCCGGTTATAGGGATTGCTAGCTTTAGAAATAAGCTTTCTAAGTGGAGGTAATACTTTTCACTTCAAATTATGGAAAGAAAATTTGAAGGCCGAAAGTGTTTCTAAAGCACGCAACAATTGCTAGTAAAACTAGCAAAGTTATAGATTATTTAGGTGCGGCTTCCAATCCTTTCGGATCGGAACTATGTTCATAATAGCACATATTTGATTTTAAGTCAATAGTTTTTTCACCATTTTTTAATATTTCAACCGATTTTCTACCCCTGTTTGTACGGTTTGGGCTAGATTTAACAGGGGTGAAAATGCTTATTGTTATTTTCTAAAAAAGTGTTATAAAATGCCTAAATTTTTAGTATTTTGACATAAAATTGTCGATTTCGCGAAGTACTTCTGGCAGTTTTCCACGTTCTGCGTCGGTAAATTTGGATAGCACAAAATCTACGTCGCCGATGCGCTGGCGGAGATTGTCGTTGCCGCTGCCAAGGCGAAGGCGTGGGAAATCGTCGGTGCCAAAATGTGCAATGACGGACTTGAGCCCATTATTACCGCCTGCGCTACCCCGCTCGCGGAAACGGATCTGGCCAAATGGTAGATTGAAGTCGTCGCAAACAGTCAGGAAGTCTTGTGGCTGCAACTTATAAAAGTCCATAATCGAGCGCAAGCACATGCCGATATCGTTATAGAATGTCTGTGGTTTTACGAATAGAATGTCGCCGTCTTTTGCGATTTCGGCCTTGAATTTTGGTTCTGGTTTAAAAGAAAGGTCGTGGACTTTTGCATAAAAATCCAGAGCCAAGAAACCGAAGTTGTGGCGCGTAAAATTATACTGATTCCCAGGATTTCCAAATCCGACAATGACCTTCATAACATTAATTTTAACATGAAAAAGGCCGGCCATATGGGGCCGACCTTATTCGTAGGATGCTTTGTGCTTTTTGCTAATTCCTTTCAGCGGCCAAACCTGTGATTTGGCTAGTGACAGGACTACTAGCGTCCAGCAGGCCAACAACGGGCGATAATCTGAGCACCGGGACGTTTGATGTCGCTTTCTCCGTCGAAGCGAATAATAGCAACGTTGATGTCGCCACCGAGGTAGCGTACCGTGCGGGCCAGCGGGTTACCAAACCAGCTATACGGGTTTCTCTCCTGGCTAGGATCGCCGAGAAGAGCGGTTTTCGTGCCCTTGTCGCTACGCTCGATGAAGGCCTTATCCTGTGACAAAGAGTTGAACTGTGCCTCGTCGCAGATGAAGAAGGTGTTCCAAAAGCTACGACCATTGATCTCGCCCGGTGGGCAAATCTCAATCTGGTTCATGATGGATTGGGCACGATAGGCCAAATCACGTTCGTTCGGAAGAATACCGCCTTCCATCTTGTCGCCTTTCAGGCGTAAGTAAGCTCGAATGTTGTCCATGTAGGCATTGAGTTTACCTGCCAGTTTGGCGCGCTCGTCGCCGGGGACGGCTGCCATCTTGTCGCCCAACATGCGGTCGGGTGGGCAAACCATGATGCTTTGGTATGGATAGCTTTCGCCGTCTCCATTCTTTGCATAGGTTGACACATCGTCGTTATGCTGGTTCTTGCGACTGCGTTTACTGCCACCGCGCGGTGGTTCCTCGACCGGAGCGTTGGTGAACTTAGTGTTTGCGAGTCCGGTCTGCGCCAAGGCTGCGGAGATAGCTGCAAAAGTCTTACCGGCACCAGCATTGCCATACAGAATGACGACGCTGATTTCGTCGGCGGGCGCCATGAGCGCCTCGAAGGCCATCGCCTGCATTTCTCCAATTGGCGGAATGCCCTGCGACTGCAGCTTGCGATAGTACGTGAGTGGTACGATAGTTTCGCTGAATGGGTCATACCTTCCTATGTGGTTGAAGGTGTTGGTCTTACCGAACATCACAAATTCGTGCGGTCGTAACGGCTCGGCATTGGGCAGAAGCTCCTGGAATAGATACAGTGGCATCTTCTTGCTTTTTTGCCAGGCGAAGATCGCATCTTCGTCCCAAATGCGGCGGTAGCCGATGTAGGGACTTGGTGAGAACATATTAATTTCCAGTTCGGCGCGGTCCTGAGCGGATACGAGCATCATCGGATCGTTGGTCAAAATGATGACTCTTTTTATGCCCTTCTGTTTTCTCCAGTATTCGGCCAGCGAGATTATCTCCTTGATATGCTCGCCCGCGATGGGCTTACCTTCAAAAGGATGATCCTGATAGTCGAAGATGACGTGCAGAATGCCAAGTTCGTATTCCTCAGCGCCGTCGTTCTGCATTTTCTTGCCATTTCGAATCAGGTTGTAGAGCAAAAGGCTAAGTTCGTTGGCGGAAATACCGCGGTCGGTTTCTTCATCCCTCATTTTGTGCAGACTCTTCTGGTAAATGCGCGAAATGATCAGATGGCGCTCCGGAAGATTAGCATCAGGGTCGAAGATCTCCGGGAAGTTCAGAGCTGCATTCAGGTCGACAACATAATGTATGTCGGACTCGAATGAGAAGCTAGCATTAGGATTTTGCATAGAAATCCCTCCTTTTCTTCAATGCATTCCTACAATATGGGAACGTGCTACAACAATAGGGCCCGAATGAAAGGCCCACTATTGTTGTAACAAGTTTAACATATTAATCTCTGTTGCGGAATGAAAAGAATATCGGAGTACCCGTAAAGTCGTAGGCTTCGCGGAGGCGGCGCTCAAGATAGCGCTTGTAGCTCCAGTGAAGAAGACTTAGGTTGCTGCCATAGACAACAAACCATGGCGGGCAGGAGTCAGTTTGAACCATATAGCGGAGTTTTGGATGGGTATTCTTGAGGCCTGCTGGTGGATGTGATGCGACGGCGTCCATGAGGAGCTTGTTTAGGTCGGAGGTCTTGAGCTCGGCGTGGCGCGCCTTGTCAATTTGCTGGGCGAGTTCGAAAATTTTCGTGACGTTTTTACCCGTGAGGCTAGAAGTCATGACGACTGGCGCGAATGGCACGAAATTGAAGTCGTACTCGAGATTATCAAGGATTTCGTCGCTTTCCTTGTGCTCGAGGTCGGTCTTGGTAACGACGAGAATGATGCCCTTGCCTGCTTTGACGATTTCTCCAGCGAGAGACTGGTCGAGCTTAGAATGTGGTTCGGTGCTGTCAATAAGGAGACAGCAGACGTCTGCTTCTTCAATTGCGGCGAGGCTGCGGAGCGCGGAAAACTTTTCGATGCCAACTTCGCGCTTGCCTGGTTTGCGGAGGCCGGCAGTGTCGAGTAACTCGATAGTCTGACCTTTGTATTTAAGTTCAGTGCGGTTAATATCGCGAGTGGTTCCGCTAAGGTTTGCAACAATGGCCTGCTGCTTCTTGGCAAGAGAGTTGAACAGTGAACTTTTCCCTACGTTTGGGCGACCAATAAGTGCAATTTTTAGAGAGTCATCTTCTTTTTCAGCCTTGTTGTTCGTATTGAAACCAAGTTGTTTTAGCTCGTAAAGAATTTTGCCACGGAGCTCGTTGAGATTTACGCCAGTGGTTGCGGAAACGCGGAGTTGATTCTTGATGCCGAGGCTATAGAATTCGGTTTCTGGCAAAGCTTCGCCGAGGTCGGATTTGTTAAGAAGAAGCATGGTCGGTTTGCCAGATTTGAGTGCCTTTTTGGCGATAAGCTTGTCGTCATGGTTTGGATACTTGGTAGCGTCCATGGCGATTAGAATCATATCGGCAGAGTTTACGGCGTCATCGATTTGATCCTGAATGTGAGCCTCAAATTCGTCCTCTGCCTCCTTGAGGCCTGCAGTATCAATGAGGATATACTGATTCTCTACTTTACCTACGACGTTGTCGCGAGTAGTACCTGCTTCGCGCGCAACAATAGCCTGCGACTTGCGAACAAGGCGGTTAAAAAGACTAGATTTGCCAGCGTTTGTCTGGCCGATGATTGCGACTACAGGTAATTTCATACCTTAAATTTTAGCAAACTTGACAAAAAATGTAAAGTGTGATAAAATAGAAATATGTAGTCCCGAAAGGGATATTTTTTATTCTGCAGAATATTTCATTGCGGCTTGGCGAAGACGGAAGCGGCGCCAGAAACAGAAGATGACGATATAGAGGAGAATGCCACATATGCCAGCAGCAGTGTCGATGAGAACGTCGCTGATTAGCCCTGTGCGACCGATGACAGTAAGCTGATGTACTTCGTCGATTGCGCCATAAACGGTCGTGATAATGATTGGATAAGCGATAAGATCATGTGTCGGGAAAAGACTTGGATGGAGACCTTTAATGAAGTTACAAAGTGAATAGCCGAAAGCGCCAAATAGGATGATGTGGGCGATTTTGCGCATAACCATGTTTGATAGGCCGAGCATATTTGCAAACTGGAGGGACTTTGCGTCTGAAATGTCGCCATTCTGAGAAGAAAAGACCCAAATTACGACCGCGATGATAATTGGAAAAATGATGCGCCAATAGCGACGAATGACTTGCATATGTATAACTCCTATTTACAGAGGCGTCTCTCTGGCCTCTATCTGGCGCAATTATACACCATGTCTTATCTGTTTGCAAAAGAGAAAACATTTTGGTAAAATGTCGATATTGGTCCCGTCGTCTAGTGGTCCAGGACGTCTGGTTCTCATCCAGAAAATCGTGGGTTCGACTCCCACCGGGATCACCATCTTCATGTTAGAATTGCCCGCATGGGCTTTTTTATTTTATTTCTATACAGACCTTATCGCCATCCTCGACGATGGTATTGTAAAAGCCGTCGTATTTCACTGTGCCACTTGCGCAGTCCATGTCCTGTTCGAGCAGGCTGTAATGATCATATTCGAGCCCGTAATTGAAACGTAGGCGCCAGGAGCCCCAGGTTGTGTAGGATAGACCGGTCTGGAATTCGTCGATAATTTGCGCGGTGATTGGATATAATTCGTTGACATGCTGGACATTTGGCGCGAGACCGATGTCTCCGTGAATTTTTAGCTTCTTTGTGGCGAGTTCTTCTCTGCTATATGTTTGCGCAATACTATCCGCGACAGCGGCGTTGATATTGCTGCTGTATTCGTACTGGTCAGACAAAGCATTGCCGATAGTGAAGCTATAAATGAAAAATAAGTAGACTAATATTACGGCTGGCGCGGTGAGCGCGATTTTTGCATAAATATTTTGTTTTTTAGTGAAGCTGTTTGCAGCAATGATGAGTGCGATGGCGAGCGCGCTACCGGCGCCGATTAGTGAACGTGGATTAGTTGGTGCTTCGGCAAGTAGCAAATAGATGCCGTAGGAGAATGGTACGGAGAGGATTATGAATAATATGAAAGCTATTGTGCTCAAGATTTTTTGTTTAATTTTCCCCTTCGCATTTATGAAGATTGCGATTATTGCACAGATGAGACTGAGCGCAGTAAAGATGCGCCAGACTGGCGCGAAACTGGTGAAAATTTGCGCATAGATATTGGCGATATTTTGAAAAATGCCAGGGATCAATTCTGTGAGGCTCAGCATTTCAATCGAACGGTAGCCGGATGGTTCTGGTAACAATTTGAAGGTTATACAGGCCACGAGAAAGCCGCCTAATCCGCAGCCGAGATAGGCTAGAAGCGATTGCAACTTCTTCCCGCCCAGGAGATACTTCAGAATGAATGCAAGTGAGATTAGTAAATAGACGCCGCTGAACGCTTGATAGGAAGTGAGCGTAATAAAAAGCCCTATTGTGGATGCAATGGAAAACTTTAATAAGCTCTTCTTGTCTACTTTTTCTTTGATAAATAAGAATGGCGCGACGCTAGTTAGCAAAGCTATCGCCATGCATGGCGCGTCGAATTTGTAGAGCCAGCAAACCAAGGTGAACGGCGTCAGGCCAACCAGCAAAGAAAGTGTTAAATGTGTTTTCTTTTTGACGTCGCCAAAGTAATAGATAATCAGTAAACTTGCAGCAGTCAAGAATGCCATCGCGACAATTTGCGACCATGGCGAGATATCTACGAGACTGGTATTTAGTTGAATCAAGAAAAACGAGAGGATTGAGGAGGAGTAACGATTAAAGTCCGAAGTCCAGCCCTTCCCCGTAAAGGCGCGGCCGTTATCGTCAATGAACGAAACACCGGAGCGCCAAATCGCAAGCATGCTAACGCAATAGAATGCGAAGATAATTAGGAATGGTTTAAGAAAGGGTTTGTACTTCTTGAACATACTATAAGTATAGAGGAGGGTGAGAGTCCTACTTGAACAGGTTCTTGAATAACTTGTCTGCGACTTTGGAGCCAGCTTTGCCTGCAACATTGCCAATAAAGCGATCGGCATACTTCTCCATGCGCTTTTCCATCTTGGCTTTTTGCTTTGCCTCAAGTGCTTCTTGCTGCTTTTTGATGGCGGCTTGCTGCTTTTCTTCGGCGAGGCGGATTTTTTCTGCCTCTTTAGCCTTCTTCTCTTCTTCTTTTGCTCTGACGGCCGCTTCTTTTTCTTCGATTTTCTTCTGCTCTTCGGCGGCTTTGGCGGCTTCTTTTTCCTCGTTGTGCTTCGTTATTTTTTCGTGAGCGGATTCACTATCAACGGCTTCGTCGTATTTACCGCAAAGTGCACTGTTGTTGATAACTTTCATGCGGACCATATCATTAATGGCGCCCATGTAACTTTGTGGAGGAAGGATAGTTGCGCGCTCGACGATGCTTGGTGCGCCTTTCTCGTCCTGGAAGGAAATGAGCGCTTCGCCAGTGCCGAGTTCGGAAATAGCTTTTTGAGTGTCAAACTTTGAGTTTGTGCGGAATGCATCGGCGGCCGCCTTGATGATTTTTTGCTCGCTCGGCGTGTAGGCGCGAAGTGCGTGCTGAACGCGGTTGCCAAGCTGGGCGAGAATTTCGTCTGGTACGTCGGTTGGATTCTGGGAAATGAAGTATAAGCCAATACCGCGAGAGCGAATAAGTTTTACGACCTGAACGATACGTTTTAGACGATAGCTTGGCATCTCACTGAATAATAGATGTGCCTCATCGAAGAAGAAGACCATCTTTGGCTTATCGAGATCGCCAACTTCCTCAGAGGTTGCGAAGAGTGTATTGAGCAGCCAGAGTAGGAACGATGCATAGAGGTCTGGGCTCTGGAATAGTTCTACGGCATGAAGGATGTTAATTATGCCGTGACCTTCGGAATCAACGCTGAAGAAATCTTTAATATCGAGAGCTGGTTCGCCGAAGAATTTATCTGCACCCTGCTTTTCTAGTGCGAGTAGGCTACGCTGAATGACACCAATGCTTTGTGTTGTGATATTGCCGTATTTGGTTATGTACTTGTCTTTGTTTTCCGCTACATATTGCAAGGTAGAGCGAAGATCTGCGAGATTGATGAGTTCGAGCCCCTCATCTTTGGCAACCTCAAATACAATGTCTAAGTTGCCTTCCTGGGCCTCTGAGAGCCCCAGCATCATCGATAAAATGTCTGGACCGACTGCTGACACGGTTGCGCGAATTGGGTGGCCATTTTCGCCATATAAATCCCAGAAACGTACCGGGAATTTCTTACACTCGAAGCCTTCGAGCTCTAGTTTGTCGACGCGCTTTTGAATTGTGGCTATATCGCCCTCAAGTGCGGTACCGGCTAGATCTCCTTTGACGTCTGCTAGGAATACTGGCACGCCGGCATCAGAGAAACTTTCTGCCATTACTTTGAGTGCAATAGTTTTACCGGAGCCACTAGCGCCAGTAATGAGACCATGGCGATTCGCCATGTTTAATAAGATAGATAATTCCTTATCTTCGCTTTTTCCTACTAGGATTTTGTCATTTATGTACATAATAAATCTCGCTGTTTATTGAGTATATTGTAGCACGCAAAAAGCACCCCTTGTACCGGAGTGCTTTTCTTATTCTTACATGAAGATTGATTTGCGGTCGTCGCTGTCGAGACCAGCTAACTCTGGGTATTTATCCGAGTTGAAGGTGCTATTTTCGCCATCCTCTTCGTCGTCGCCTTCATCTTCGCTTTCTTCGGATGTTTCGGCTTCGGTTTTTGCCTCTTCTACGGCCTCTTTTGCTTCTTCGGTCATTTTGCGAGCTTCGCCGATTGTTTCTGAAACTTGCTCACCAGCTTCGACGGAGGCAGATTCTGCTATACCCGCCAATTGCTCTGTTTCTGAGGCGCTTTGTGTAAATTCCGCAACCATACTATCCGCATCCGCTGTGCCATTTTCGATGGCGGCCTTTACGTCGGCTGCCTGCTCTTTTACTGCGAGTGCTTGTGCGCCGGTATCTACGGCTAGGTTGTCTGCGGTTTGGGCTGGTGCGATTGTGGATTCGGTTTCATCGCCGCCTGCGAGTGCAATGTCTTTTGCGGTGTCTGCCTTCATTTTTTCAACTTCGCCCTGAATGCCGATGCCTTGCCCCTCGAGCTTTCCGCCGACGCCGTTAAGGTCGATTGTTCCTTTACCCGAACCTGCGGATACGGCCTCTGCGACGAGGTTGTCGTCGTCATAACGTTTTGATGCTTCGGCTTCTGCAGCCGCCTTTTGCTGGGCTTGTTGTTCTTCTGGCGATAATGGGTTGAAGCTTGAAGTGCCCTCTTGTGAGAAGTGCTGAATACCGGCTGATGCTCCTGTCGGAGTTTCGGTTTCTTCTGTGGTGTCTTCTATGGCGTCTTCTATGGCTTCCCCTAGTGCTTCTTCGGATACTCCAGGCACTTTTTTGCCATCCTTGTCACCATCCTCTTTCTTGTCGCCGTCACCGCCAGCATCTGGACCATCAATATCATTAACGCCTTGTTTGGTGTATTCTAGTGCTTGATCAACCGCCTCGGCCATTATTGCTCCCGCTGGACTCATTGCTGCCATAGTCTCGACGGTAGCTTCTGCACCCATTCCTTGCACCGGTGTGCCCGGCTTCATTCCTTTGCCGTTATTCTTTGGGCGGCGAACTTTGCGCTTTGCTGGCTTGCCATTTTCGTCGGTGTAGTCTTCTTCTACTTCTTCGTACTCTTCTTCTCCGTCTTCGCCATTGATGGCTTCTTGGTCGGCTCTTATTTGTGCCTCGGTAGCGGCTGCTTCTGCGGCGGCTATATCGAGCTGGGACTGTGCCATATTCTCTTCAGCTTGAGCTTGCAGAACTGGTTCGGTTTCCGGAATTGGAGTTTCTGGGTTCTCAGGAGTTCCGGCGGTTTGAGCGCCGCCTTCGAGTACTTCGTTTGCCATTGTTGCCCATCGCTCAGCTTCTGCTTGCCTCTCTGGACTTAGCTCCCCCCTTTTTTCTTTGCTCTTTGGAACCTCCCCAATTTTCTCAGGGCTGTAGACTCGTGCATTTGGGTTAACTTGTGCATTTGGGTCACTGTAGTATGCGCCAAACATGTGTTTTTCCTTTCTTTAATTCCAGTTTACTGTGCCAATGTTGTCTGGATAAGCTGTTACCCATGTTTGGCCGCGATTTAATAATATTTCTTGATTATTGTTGTCGTAGAATTTGAGCGGATCACCAATGTTTGCACGGCGCCATTTGCCGGCCGTGACTGTGCCATCCTGAAATACGAACGCGTCGCCTTCGCCCCAGGTTTCGTGATCTTTGTAGCCATTAACATCGCCTGCGCGGTTGATTACATGAACCTTCATTGCCACGACGACGTTTGGACTAATTTGGGTAAGTGTGCCGTCTTCTGCTTTGTCCATATGAGCGCCGCCACGTTGGTGAGAGCGGAGGTACGTATTGGATGCTGCGTCATAGGCAAAGCTTGGATTGTACGAGTTGTCGCCAGAAAGCTTGATGTTGATTGTGGTAGCGTCGCGGTTTTCGACTTCGTTGATCGTGTCTGGCTGAATGCGTGCAAAAGGCGTGAAGTTGGAAGTAGTCCAGCCCTTTGAATAATTAAACTGATCAATCCAGGAAAAGCGTGAATAGACATTGTGTGGCGCATAACGGCCGCGGCTGATTTTGCGGGATACGTACTTCTCTTCGTAGAAACCAGCATTAAAATCTCTGTAGCCATTCTTTAGTTCGTTGATAGCATTAGTGGCGCCACCCATATGGATGTAGGTGCACTGATATGGCTTAGCTAGCTGTACGAAGGTATAACGAGCGGAGCGAATTGGCCCGAGATATTCTGGTTTGTTATCCTGATAGACCGCCATGAAGCGCGAGATGCCACCCTCGGCAATTGCCTCATAGACAACGCCAGCGGCGCGAAGACCGGATTGTGGACGTGCATCCGTGCTGTTTTCGATCATGACACAGGTTACGGCAGCGCTTGCGGCGTCTTTGTTGGAGCTTTCTAGGCCAGTAAGAGGAGAATAATAGATTTCGTCTGCCGTAGTTTTCTCATTCTCTTTTTTGCCGAGCACATTTTGGATGGTATTTGGCGAGAATAGCCAGAGTCCGCCAGCAACAATGCCAGCGATTATGATGACTGCAACAAAGATAGTGGCAATTGTTTTCTTGATGGATGATTTCTGCTTCTCTTTCTTTGCGGCTTTTTTGCGAGCCTTCTTGGCTTCGCTTCTCTCTGGAATATCCGTCTCGACGGTGTCTTCGGCATCATTGATGAATGCGCTTATATCTTCGTCGATGTCTTCTTCCTTGAGTTCGGTTTCAGAGTCTTTTGGAACTGAGTTTTCTTTTGTATACTCGCTCTCCTTGTAGAGGTTTACGAGCGTCTGATCTGCGTTTTTGTCACGCACGTAAATTTTTGTGCCTCGATAAGGCCTCTTAAAACCATCCATAAAAACATTATAGCATAAGCGTGTAAACTAATCACGCCCAAAGGCTGTGACGACCGCATTCATGCGTGCGAGGCTGGCATTTTTGCCAATCACGGCGAGAGTGTCGTGGAGTGCTGGACTGAATGGTGCAAAGCTAATGCTGAGACGAATCAAACCAAAGAGTGTCATTGGTTTCTGTGCGGTTTCTTCGAGTAGCTCATTGAGAGCATTCTGGAGATTTTCTGCAGTCCAATCTTCGATACTGCTGAGTTTGGTGACGGATTTGCGAAGAATATCGCAGACTTCGTGCTCGGAGAGTTTCTTGAGTGCCTTATTGCTGGTAATCATATCCATATCTACCTTCGGGTCTTCGAAGAAATAGGTAGTCATGGTCTTAAGGTCGCCCAAGGTCTTTAGGCGGTCATAGATGATGCTGAAAATCTTGAACTTATAATCATCATCAAAATTGGTGGCAGTCTCTGGCCAGAAATTTTTTGTGCGATTATAGAGCGCACAAGCGTCTTCTTCGAAGAGTCTACGTATCCATTGGCCGTTGAGCCAGAGAAGCTTCTGCTCATCATAGCGAGCGCCAGCGCGCTGAATGCGAGTAATGTCGAATTTTTCGATAAGATCTTGTTTGCTGTAGATTTCTTGTTCGGTGCCATCGTTCCAGCCAAGGCAGGCGAGGAAGTTTAACATGGCTTCTGGTAGGATGCCGTCAAGGCGATAATCATTGGCAGACTTCGCGCCATCACGCTTCCCCAACTTTTTATTGCCGCTTGGCGCAAGGATATGTGGAAGATGGACAAATTTTGGACGTTCGAGGCCAAAGGCTTCGTAGAGCTCGAGATAATTACCCATGCTTGGGAGGTATTCTTGACCACGTAGAACATGCGTGACGCCCATAGTGGCATCATCAACAATGTGAGCGAAGTTATAGGTTGGCAAACCATCGGCCTTAATGAGAATGATATCGTCTTGAGTTTCTGGGCCCATGTGGAGGTCGCCGAAGACCTCGTCGTGATAGTCGTAGGCTTTTGGCTGTGCCTTGAGGCGGAGTGGCATGCCAACTTCCCATTCTGGGGTTTTATCTGGGCGGTAATTGCGATATAGAAATGCTTGCTTGTTCTTGTTGGCCTCTTCGCGATATTTGGCTACGGTCTCGGAAGGGGTTGGGTCTGCATATGCGCGGCCTGCCGCGATGAGCTTCTTTGCCCATTCGTAATAAATCTCTTTGCGTTGGGTTTGATAATATGGCCCATGATCGCCACCTTTGTCTGGACCTTCATCCCAGTCTAGGCCGAGCCAAGTGAGCGTGTCTTTAATTAGATCGGTTGCGCCTTCGACATAGCGAGCCTGGTCAGTATCCTCGATGCGCAAAATGAATGTACCTTCTTCGCCTTGCTGTTTGGCGATGAGGTATGGATAAATTGCCGAGCGTACGTTTCCAATATGAATATAGCCGGTCGGCGACGGCGCAAAACGAGTTACTGCTTTCATGGGTATTATTATATAATATATCTCCCCTGTTCGCCAGTAAAAATGCCCACAACATGTGGCTGTCGTGGGCGGTGCGAGTATTAGCGATAAAGCATTTTACGGTGGTATTGTTCTTGACGATATTGCCTGCCCGTAGGGGCAAAGCGATTCTTGCGGCCTCGTTTGAACCTGTCGCGGTCGATCTCGGAATTGTCCTCGCCAACAATCTTAACCTTGGGTGGGGGCAAGATGGCTGGAGCGCCGGAGCTGGAAGCGGTTGTGGCCGCGATAAATAGGATCAAGACGACGATAAGGACACAGGACAGGAAAACTTTGCGATTGGGTTGCACGTGCGTCACCTCCTTTTTCGTAATGCATTGTCGGATACTCAGAGAAAAAGAACATCTCGAGATGCCGAGATGTTCTTTATTCTATTATTTTGATTGATGCACGTCAAGTTGAGGATAAGGGACGGAGACTTTGTGCGCCTCTAGAGTTTCTAGCGCTATGTGTAATACGGCGCGCTTTGCTTGAATACGGCGTTTTGGTACTGACGAGCCGAAGAGCTTGTAATTGATTGAAGAGTCGGCCAGCTCGCTGACGCCGACATACTTTAGTTCTTCGATGTCCTCATGTTCGGTGGCTTTCTCGGCGATTTCGTTCATAATAGCCTCGGCTTTTTCGAGCTTCAACTCGTATGGTAATGGAATATCGATGCCGAATTTAACGCCTGCGACTTCGGAGCGCTCAATGTTGCGGTTGGCAAGCGTAATAACATTGCCGGTGCCAAGATCTTGGAGCTTGGTAGAGCGGATACCAACGGAGACAACTTTGCCCGTGACGTCGCCGATGGTTACGGTTTCACCGACTTTGTAATAATCATCAGAAACAATACTGATGCCGCGGATGATATCTTTTAGTGTGTCCTGGACGGCAAGGCCAATAACCACGGATGCGATTCCGACGCCTGCGATGAGGCTAGAAACATTAATGCCGTTAATTTGAAGTAATATCAGAATAACGATAACAATGTACGCCGTACGGACAAAGCTTGAAATCATCGACATGTAAGTATTGCTCTTCTTGTTCTTCTGGAGCCCAAGAATGCGCTTGGCTGGATAGCGGAAGATTTGATAAAACAAGATTGCTACTAGGATGACGATGAGCGACGAGATAATGTGCTCTAGGTCGATTGGTAAACTGTTGATGATTTTTTCCATAAGTCTCCTTATTTTTTATGCTCTAATGCGGCTTTAATGTCTTCAATTTGATCGCGCAACTCGGCGGCACGTTCAAACTCGAGGTTTGCGGCGGCAAGTTGCATCTGAGATGTTAGCTCTTTTATGATTTGTGGTAATTCCTCGCGCGGAATCTTGCGTAGGTCGAGCTTTTTGCTCTTCTCTTTTTCTGGAATGATAGCGCGAAGTCCTGCGCTGATTTCTTTGGCGACTGATTTCGGCGTAATGTTGTGCTCTTCGTTATATCTTTGCTGGATTTCTCGACGGCGATAGGTTTCTTCGATTGCGCGCTGCATGCTGCCAGTCATATTATCTGCGTACATAATTACCTTGCCTTCGACATGGCGTGCTGCGCGGCCGATGGTCTGAATGAGGGCGGATTCGGAGCGCAAAAAACCTTCCTTGTCTGCATCCAAAATGGCGACGAGTGAAACTTCCGGTAAATCTAGGCCCTCGCGCAAGAGGTTGATGCCGGCTAATACGTCGTAGGTGCCGTTGCGGAGGTCGCGTAGGATATCGCCGCGCTCAAGCGTGTCAATATCGCTATGGATATAAGCAGTCTTGATGCCGAGCTCGATGAGGTGCTCGGATAAGTCTTCCGCCATGCGTTTCGTGAGCGTCGTTACAAGCACGCGCTGTCCTTTGGCTATACGTTCATCGATTTCCTCGACGAGGTCATCAATCTGGTTCTCGCTTGGTCGTACTTCGATTTCTGGGTCTAGTAGACCAGTTGGACGAATAACCTGCTCGGCTGGTTTTGGACTATGCTGAAGCTCGTATTCTCCTGGGGTGGCAGATACATAGATAATCTGATTGACATGGCGGTCGAATTCGGCAAAGGTTAATGGGCGGTTATCTAGGGCGCTCGGTAGACGGAAGCCGTATTCGACGAGGGTTTCTTTGCGGGCGTGGTCACCATTATACATGCCGCGGATTTGCGGTAGTGTCATATGTGACTCGTCCACCATGATTAGAAAATCGTCCGGGAAGAAATCCAATAGCGTTGCTGGTGGCTGTCCTTGGACGCGTCCATCAAGATGGCGTGAATAATTCTCGATGCCTTTGACGAAGCCGGTTTGCTCGAGCATTTCGAGGTCGTATTTGATGCGCTGGCTAAGGCGTTGTGCTTCAAGATACTTGTGCTCATTGTTGAAGTATTCTAGACGTTCTTTGTATTCGGCGCGGATTTTGTCGATGGCAAGATCGAGCGACTCCTTTGGTGTGGCATAGTGAGTGTTTGGGAAAATGCCGATTTCTTCTGGCTCAGCAAGGACTTCGGCGGTTAGTGGGTCAATAATCTTGATGCGCTCTAGTTGGTCGAAACCAAACTCAAGACGATAGGCACGGTCGCCTGAAGCTGGGAAAACGTCGATTGTGTCGCCGCGTACGCGGAAGTTGCCGCGTTCGAAGGCGATATCGTTGCGATGATACTGAATTTCGTTTAATAAGCGAATAAACTGCGTCATGTCACGCTGTTCGCCGCGTGCTAGACGGATCGCCATCGCTTTGTAATGCTCTGGCGAACCGATGCCGTATATACAGGAGACGGAGGCGACAATTAAAGTATCGCGGCGCGTAAGCAATGCTTCGGTGGCGCCGTGACGGAGGCGGTCAATCTCTTCGTTGATAGCGCTATCCTTCTCGATGTATGTATCGGTGCTAGCAATATAGGCTTCTGGTTGGTAATAGTCGAAGTAGGAAACAAAATAATGAACTTCGTTTTCTGGGAAGAAATCGCGGAATTCCGAATATAGCTGTGCGGCAAGAGTTTTGTTGTGTGCCAAAATCAATGTTGGGCGATTATATTGCTCAACGATGTTTGCCATCGTGAAAGTCTTGCCGGAGCCAGTTACGCCAAGTAGAGTTTGTTCGCGACATCCTTGGCGGAGTCCGTTCATGAGTGTCTCTATAGCTTGTGGCTGATCGCCGGTTGGCTGATATTTGCTATGCAATTTGAAGTTCATTGCTGTCTATATTTTAACATCAAAAAGCTCACCCTGCGCGGGTGAGCTAATTGAACTTAAGCTATTTTATTATGCAGACTTCTTATCTTCGCCTGCTACCCATGGATCTTCTGGGGTAGTGGTTGGCTGTGCGCCTGCGGCTGGAGCTGCACCTGCAGCTGGAGCAACGTTCTTGTCCTTGTTGAGGAACGAGAAGCTGTTCATGTCGATCTTGGATGGATCCCAAGTGCTCTTATCGAACGCAAGAATACACATGAAGATGATTGGTAAGAGGATGTAGCCCACAATGAAGCCGTCGCTCTTGCCGAATGCCTTACATAGGCGAATATTAGCAAGGATGCCAATGATGGTCATACCAAGGCCGCCTACGAATGGAATGAGACAGACGAGGATGAAGAGTGGGTTAATGTTGAGCTTTTCGTACATGACGATGATGTTGTAGATAGGGATGATTGACTTCCAACCTTCGAGACCCATCTTCGTAAAGATCTTCCAGTTAGCGATGATGGACACTACACCAACGATAATTGCTGGAAGTAGCATGAAGCCCATGATTGCCATGATGCCGGCGAATGCGCCTGCGGCTTCTGCACCACTCATGGTGTCGTAGTCGCTATAACCGTAGTCATAGCCATAGTCAGAACCATAGCTGTAGCTATAGCTCATGAAACTCATAAGAGCGTTTAACATTATTTCTCCTTATTATTGTTTGCGTGACAAAATTTATGTAGCTTAAGTTTTGTCCTTAGCTTAATTGTATAACATTTTTTATTCAAAATGAGAGTATTTTTCTACCAAATTACAGAAATCCGCGCCGCGCTCTTCAAAATTCTTATAAAAACCGTAGCTTGCGGCAGCTGGGGATAATAGACAGGTGTGGTTTTCGGCGGTGACTTCGTAGGCGGTTTTGACGGCTTGCTCCATATTTTCTACTGGGAATAGAATTTGCGAGCGTGGAGCCTCGTTGAATATGCGATCAAAAGATTCGATAGTATTTGGCAAAAGGATTACGTTGCGTACTTTGCTTCCGCGGATGAAATCCACGAGAATATGATAGTCTAGGCCGCGATCCATCCCGCCAAGGATAACTGTGTCAACATCGCCGATAGCTTTTATGGCGCTGATGACTGCTTCTTGAGCCGTAGCGATAGAGTCGTTGTAGAACTTGATATTCTTGAAAGTCCCAACATACTGCAAACGGTGCGGTAGGCCATTAAAACTAGCGACGGCATTGAGAATATCGTCCTGGGCGACGCCGCATGCTTCGCAAGCGGCACTGGCAGCGAGGATGTCGTAGTAGTTGTGCTCGCCGATGAGATTGGTCTTAATGAATTCGCGCGGAATATTAATGTCGTGATAGATATCGATCTTCTTCATTGGATATGCATCAATCTCTTCGTGGCTAGCATGCTGGAAGATGTCGCCATAGATTAGAATGTCGTTTTCTTTCTGGTGGCGGAAGATATTCTTCTTTGCGTTGTAATAGCCTTCGGCATTAACGTAATGGTCGAGGTGCTCTTGGTAGATGTTTAGAAGAATGGCGATGTGTGGACTGGCCTGGATGAATTCTAGCTGATGGCTAGACATTTCGAATACGACGATTGTTTCTGGATTTAGTTCGTCGATTACGCTAAAACACGGCTTACCAATATTGCCAACGAGGACGGAATCTTTGCCGGTTTTTTGGAGGATGTGATGAATGAGCGATGAAGTGGTGCTCTTTCCTTTCGTGCCAGTAATTCCGATAACGGTATTTTTACAAAAGCGTAAAAACAGGTCTGTTAGTGAAGTGATTTTGCTCTTCTGTTCGTCATTTAGAAAATCCTTAACAACAACGCCAGGTGATTTAATGACGACATCAAAATCATTCACGGCATTTAGGTAATCTTCGCCGATGATAGTCGGGATGTTAATGGAATCAATTGGGTTTTGATCGGCTACTGCAACTTCGGCGTCTGGCAGGTTTTGCTGAACGAAATCCAGTGCACTCTTCCCCTCGCGGCCATAGCCAAGGATGAGGATTTTTTTGCCGGTAAGATAATCTATGATGTCTTGTTTCATATTAGCTGTTCAAAATTAGTTGTAAATATTCTTCTGGGATATGGTGCTCTGGGTTGTAGTAATTCACGACATTGAAGGTGGCATTCGGATTATACATATTGTCTTTGTACCATTTTAGAAGAACTGGAAGCTCGTCTTGAGTGTTATTAACGGCAAGCGTCATACAGTAGTTGATTTCTTCTTTTGTGCCGACGCATTCGAATGGTTTAGTGATGTCTGGGCGTACGAGGCCGACTAGTGTATTGGATAGTGAAGCGTCCTCAAAGAGGTTGCCGCCAAAAATCTTTTTCAGCTTGTCTAGTGAAATGAATGGATAAAGCATTATGAATACGTAAAGACACTTTGCGCAGTGTCCGCACCACTTATTCTCGTGCGTGCCAACATTGCAGCTACGGAATATGTTGAGGTAAATTGGGTGGCGGATGAAGCGCTGTACGATTTCGTATTCATTCAAGCAACGGAGAAGGCTGAAGTAGTGAATCTGGCTTGTAAAATAGCGGTCGACGTAATGCTGGAAGTCGCTTTCAAACTCGAAACTCTTGGAATATTGGTGATTAACGGTGGAGCCGGCTATGTTGCCTTCGTTGGCGCTAGCCTCGTTGGACAAGACGATGTTTGCTTTCTTGTTGAGGTAGGCCGTGATGTATGCGGCAAAGGCTAAGCAGGATGAGAATGGGATGTGGCCGTTGTAATAGCCTTCTTTGTTTAGGTCGAGCATGTGGTGGTCGAGCGTGAGATTGAAGTCTGCGATGTCGCTGGCGCGATAGCCGGCGTTTTTGATGCAGTTAATTGCAGCCTGGTTTTCTGGATATATGTCGCGGTTGAACTGGAAACAGAGATTGTCTGGATGCATCGGCTGTAGAGCCTCAAGTGTGACGACGGAATCTTTGCCGCCGCCGACTGGGATAAGGTTACCAGCGTAGCCTTCGCCAACCTCAAACTCTGGAATATTATCTGGGTCTAGTGGCGCGCTCTCAATTTCAACGAGCGAATTGTAGTCGAATGGCAAGTTGTTGATGTATAGGAATTCGCCTAGACCATGATAGAAAAGCTTCTTGAAGAATGCTTTTTGCTCGTCGTCGATGTAGCCCGCCTTGATAACGAATTTTGGTGCGATAGTTAGCTTGTAATAATTAATGGCGTTAATGATGCCAAAATTAAAGAAAAGATAGTCAAGAAAATCTTCGTCCAATTCTTCATTGCTGATATCTTCTGTCGGGATTGTGACGGTCGGCTTAAAGGTGTGTTCGCCGAGCGTGTAGACGTAATCTACTTTGATGGCTTCTGGTTCGAAATTCACTTCATAAGAGTCGAATACGAACTCTGGATATTTGTTACGGTAAAAAAGATTATCTTGCGTGCTATCTATCATGCACTAATTATAGCATTTTAGAGAATTCTCTAAAGGCGGCCTCGCGGTCGATGCCTCCGATGTACTTTGCGAGGATGCGCAGACGCTCTAGCTCTTCTGGTGTGTAGTCGAATAGGTCAATGAGATCTTCATCGTTAGCGTTTGCACCGAGCATCTCCTCGGCTTCAATGAGCGCATTTACAGCTTCGAGGTTCTCTTCATTTAGGGTGTACTCTTCGTAGTTCTGTATGATGATGTTTCGAACTGTCATAGTAGTGTACTTATCGAGGCGAGCGTTTCGCCAAATGTCTATATCTGGATTGTCTTGACATCTTTCGATGATTTCCCTAGCTTTGGCGAGGACTGGCTCGATTAAGATATCCGGCGCAAAACCCTCCTTGGAGCGCGTAGCTTCGGCGATGGCAATCTTTAATACCTTGCCAAGAATATCTTTTTTCTCTTCCTCGCTATAACTCATAATCTATATATAACATGAGCATATTGACTTTTTCAAGAAATTTTGGTATAATTAAAAGATGGCAACCTCTTCTTCTTTTGATGACCAAAATATGATTAAGATTCGTGGCGCTCGGGCTAACAATCTCAAAAATATTGATATTGATATTCCGCGCGACAAACTAGTCGTTATTACGGGGCTTTCTGGTTCCGGTAAGTCTTCCCTTGCTTTTGACACGATTTACGCTGAAGGTCAGCGTCGTTATGTTGAATCGCTCTCGAGCTATGCGCGTATGTTCCTCGGCACGATGGACAAGCCGGACGTAGACATGATTACAGGTCTTTCGCCGGCGATTTCGATTGATCAAAAGTCGACTTCGCGCAACCCGCGTTCTACGGTTGCTACTGTGACGGAGATCTATGATTATTTGCGTCTGCTTTTTGCGCGTATTGGTGTGCCGCATTGTCCGATTTGTCACAATGAAGTGGCGCGTCGCACTGTGCAGGATATCATTGACCAGGTAATGGCTTGGCCGACAGCATCCAAGCTGATGATTCTGGCGCCAATTGTCTCTCAGAAGAAGGGTTCATTCTCGCATATTGGTGAGCAATATCTCGCAAAGGGTTTTGCGCGTGCACGCGTAGATGGCATTATTTATGCACTAGACGAGTGGCCGGAACTCGACAAGAATATTCGTCATGACATCGAGATTATCGTAGACCGTTTCGTTATGGCGCCGGATCTCGAGAGCCGCATTTCGCAGTCGGTCGAGCAGGCGCTTGATCTTGGTGATGGCATTATGAAGGTGCTTTGCATTAAGGATAATTCGACGGCAATTGGCCAAAACAATATCAACACCTCTGATGCAGAAGTAGTAACCTACTCGCAGCGCTATGCTTGTCCAAATCATCCAGATGAACTTATCCCAGAGCTCGAGCCACGTCTCTTCTCTTTCAATGCACCACAAGGTGCTTGTCCAACTTGTACCGGTCTTGGCACGCGTATGGAAATTGACCCGAGTTTGGTTTTGAATCCAAATCTAACGATTGCAGAGGGCGGTATTCGTCCATATAACCGCATCAATCAGGATTCTTGGTGGCTAAAGCGTTTAACTGCAGTCGGCGAGCGTCACGGTTTTTCGGTGCGCACGCCAATCCGCGAGCTCTCCGATGATGCTATTCAGATTATTCTGTATGGAACTGGAGATGAAAAATACCACGTAAAACTCAGCAATGGCTACGAATATGATGCTGTATATGAGGGTGTGATTTCGAATCTCGAAAAGCGTTATAAAGAAACCGAATCTGATTTTGTTCGCAAGGACATTGAACGCTTTATGCGTGAGCGCGTCTGTCAGACCTGCCATGGCGCACGTCTGAAGCCGGTCGTACTCGCAGTGACGATTCATGATCTTAACATTATGGATATGTGTTCGATGGATGTCGACCAAACCTTGGAGGTATTGAACTCCGACCTAGGTTTAACTGAGAATGAAGAGCTAATTGCGGCTCCAATTATTAAGGAGATTAAGGCGCGCGTTGGCTTCATGAAAGATGTTGGCCTGAACTACCTTGAGCTTAGTCGCTCGGCGGCTACGCTTTCTGGCGGCGAGGCACAGCGTATTCGTTTGGCAACCCAGATTGGTTCTGGCCTTCAAGGCGTCCTATACGTACTAGATGAGCCATCGATTGGTCTCCATCAGCGCGACAATGATCGCCTTATTGCCACGCTGAAACATCTTCGCGATCTAAAGAATACCGTGATTGTCGTGGAGCACGACACGGATACGATTAAGCAAGCAGATTATCTTGTAGATATTGGTCCTGGTGCGGGCGTAAATGGTGGTAAAGTTGTTTCTGCCGGTACGCCAGATGAAGTTGCAAAAGACCCGAATTCAATTACTGGTCGTTATCTTTGTGGCGCCGCGAAGATTGATACTCCGCGCAAGCGTCGCAAGGTCTCTGGCAAATACCTCGAGGTTATTGGTGCGCACGAAAACAATCTCAAGAATATCGATGTAAAGTTTCCACTTGGCGTTATGACGGTAGTTTCTGGTGTTTCTGGCTCTGGCAAGTCTACGCTTGTAAACGAAATCGTCGCAAACGAGCTTCTTGCGCGTCTAAATCGTGCACAGACTGTTCCGGGCGCGCATGAGCGTATTGACGGTATTGAAAACTTGAATAAAGTTATCGTGATTGACCAGTCACCAATTGGTCGTACGCCGCGCTCGAACCCGGCAACTTATACTGGCATTTTTAATAACATTCGTGAGTTATTTGCCAATCAGCCAGAAGCGCAGGTACGTGGTTATAAAGCTGGCCGCTTCTCTTTTAACGTAAAAGGTGGTCGTTGCGAAAACTGTCAGGGTGATGGCGTCATTAAGATTGAGATGCACTTCTTGCCAGACGTGTTTGTAACCTGCGATGTCTGTCATGGTAAACGCTATAATCGTGAAGCACTCGAAGTTAAGTACAAGAACAAGACTATTTCAGACGTGCTTGATATGACCGTTGATGAGGCTGTGAGCTTCTTTGAGAACCTACCGTTAATTGCCGGCAAGCTCAAGACTTTGCAGGAGGTCGGCTTGGGCTATATTAAGCTCGGCCAACCGGCTACAACTTTCTCTGGTGGCGAGGCGCAGCGCATTAAGCTCGCGACCGAGCTTTCTCGTCGTTCGACCGGTAAGACTCTATATATTTTGGATGAGCCAACCACTGGTTTGCATTCTGATGATGTAAAACGTTTACTTTCGATTCTGCAGCGCCTTGTTGAGGGTGGCAACTCCATGATTGTGATTGAACACAACCTTGATGTAATCAAGAGCGCGGACTGGATTATCGATATGGGTCCAGAAGGCGGCCAAGGCGGTGGCAAAATCGTTGCGACTGGCACGCCAGAAGATGTGGCCAAGAATCCAAATTCCGAGACCGGCCGTTATCTCAAGACTATTTTATGAAATCTTTAATGGCTTTTTCGTCTAGCTCGTATAACGCTTCTTTTTCGCGGTAATCTTTGAGGTAGTTGAAGCCAATATCGCTAAGGATGCTCTTCTCGAGGTCGGAAACGCCTGCGGAGATAATGCCGTAAATATGGTAGCCCTGCTTGCTTTTGTTTCTGAACTCGGTGCGGAGGCGCTTGGCGATGAATTCTTTCATCTTGGCTGATTCGTAGGCCTTTTTGATGGCGATGCTTTCGATGAGGATGTAGTTTTTACGACGCTTGCGTAAGCTAGTGACGTCTGCGGAGTTTAGGTTGTAATAATAGGTCTGCGCGCGCTTGATGCGGTTGTATTTGCCTTCATTAATAACGATGTAATTGATGTAGCCGATGGTCTTATTCTTATCTTTGATAAGTAGAATGGCGCTGGAATTAATTTCAAAAAAATCTTTATGTTGATCAAAGCTCCAGAGGTATTCTTCGGAAAAAGCGTCGCGATCGAGCGAGACGATATTGTTGTAAATGCGGCGGCTAATATATCTGCACCGAACAATGTGTAGTTTGTTGATGTGGAGAATATAGCTGTAACCAAGGATGAGTACGAAGATATTGGAGATTATCATGATGGAGTCGGTAATAGCGGCGGAGTATGCCAAGATTACAATATCGTAGATGACCCAGAGAATACTGGAAACAATCCCGCCAAAATGAAAGCAATGTCCATATGCTTATATTTTAACTAATTGTCTAGCAAATAGTCGAGGCGCATTTGAAGAATTTGAAGTTGGCTAAACCATAGAGCGTTACGGCCGGCAAACTCCCCTTCTTCTGTGTACGGGAGTTTTTCGCGGTCCGAAATAATGAAGCTAATTTGCTCTAGATATGCCTTGAGAACGGATTTGCGATAGAAATCAGCAATGTCTAGATTGGCAAAATCGTCTTTGAGTCCGCGCACGATTTGGGCAGCCAAAATGAGACTTTCGGATAGGGAGAGGTCTTCTGGCTTTTCGCGCTTGAATTTACGGATAGTTTTGACCATATCGCCGACAGCGTGCCCGTAAATTTCGCAGATTTCGGAGTACTTGTGGTGAGGTAGCTGTGCCAGGAGGCTGGCGGCCAAGATTTTGTCGCGACGAAGGTAAGCGGACTTGGCATTCTTGTCGTCAGGGATGTCGTCGACGTAGGTACTAACGAGGTTTACGATATCGACAATTTTGCGTAGATCGAGTTTTTTGTCCATTGTGGCCTCGAGTTGTGCCATATTGTAGGCGTGTTGTGCGAGTGGGCACAAATCAAGGTATTCATGAAATGATTTTGCGTACACTTCACTATTCGGCGCTAGGCGGAGCGCGCAGATGCGCCAATAATAATCGAATAGGTAACGAAGATTGTCGTCGCGCATGCCTTTACCGTCCACGATAGCTTCATAGAGGTCTTGGCGGCGATAGTAACTACAAAGGCGCATTGCTTGATCAAAGAATTCGCGACGAATAAGGATAAACTTTCCCTCGCCAAGCGAAATATGAATCCAGTCGATATTAATAAAATGGAAATATTCAGAATGGAAGAAATAGTCCAACTCGATGCCAGCGGCGCCAACAAGTCCGCTTTGATCGCCGGCTGGTCCAGCGTCTAGTAATTGTTGGGCATCTAGATTGAACTGCTCGCGCGCAATGGTGTAGGCACGATAAACGTGATTCGACTCATTGATAACCTTGATACCGTCTGCGTCGCTATAGATAAACTGGGCGCGTTTGGCGGTGAGATGGCGTTGTTCGGCACTGTTTGGCTTGCTATACTTTCCTACTTCAAGTTCGAAGATGTCCGCAATAGCCTTTGGCCAGTATTTTTCAATATAACCAAGTTGAGTTTTGATAGTTGGAACGATGTTTACCTGGGCAATATTTTCGGAGATTGCGGCAGCAAGTTCTTCTACGTATACGTCTTGTTTGCGGTTGATAAAGAGATGGCGATGGTCGCCAATCAAATAATGCATCCAGGTATGACTGAAAGCGCCTAGGCTGAAGTTGATGCCGTCAAATGACGTTAAACGTTCTTCCGGATAATCTTTTTGGATATTGCGAATATGTGCTTCTAGGCGTTGAGAACGCATGAGTGGCAACAAAAGTTTGGCATATTGTTTAATGCTGAATTCGCTATCGAGATAATTATCGAAATAAAAGGTAAAATTGCCATCGTCTAGTACGGCAATATCAATCATGCCACTAAAACGGCGAGCGTCTTTTTCGGCGTAAGTAAAAGCGATAATCTGATCAGTGTCTAGATTTTCTAAAGTCTCGCGGTCAATAGCTTTTACACTAAAATCATTCATATAACTCCGACACTCCCATGTCTTATTCTTATCTTAATATAACTTTTTTAAAAATTAAATGTATAATGTACTTAGAATGAATAAGAACAAGCACGATATTGAGTCTACTTCATCTGTCGAAAGCAGCGAGATGGGCGCTTGGCAGGCAACGATGCAGGATGCGCCTGCATTCAGAAATGCTGGTGGCCAGCGCGAGCGCGCAGTAGTCACGCCGCTCTCTTCGCTTTCTCCAGAAGAGCGTCGTGCCAAGCTGATGGTCGTACGCGAAGGAGGCGGAAAAATTGTGGCTAGGTCCGCAGAGGAAGAGATAGCTCGAACTAGATCAATAAGGGCGGCGGAATTAAATACAGATGCTTCAGATATCGGTACAAGTATTGCCGAGGCTCAGGCGGCAGCGAAACGTGGCCCAGAGCCGGATGTCGAGAAACCTGCCGACTCTAAAGAAATGAATGCGACAGAAAAAGAGTTGATGCAGGCAAAATTGGACGCAATGTACAAAGAAATGAATGCTTTGGAAAAGGTGCTCGGCAATGAGGGGAAATCCCCAGAGAGAATAAGAGAAGAAAAGATGAAGCATCTTGGCCATGGATTCTTGATGGCTGGCATAAAAATGGCCGAAATTATTGGTGGCGCAGCGGCCGGGGCGGCATTCCCAGCACTCTTTTCGATGATTTCCAACATGCTCTAATAGATTCTACGTGCTTACGCTTGATTTTATCTTGTGCTTATCTTAAAATATAGGTTAAGTCTAAAAATAGGAAAAAATAATTTTATGAGCGAAGATAAATTGTCTCTCGCAAAGCGCGAGTTGACTGGTAAAAAAGTAAAAGGCTTGCGTGAACAAGGTCTCATTCCATCCGTCATCTTCGGTGGCAAGGGTGAACCAATTCTCGCACAGTCTGAATATGTTGCAACTGAGAAGGTTCTTCTTAGCGCGGGTTACCACTCCCCTATCGATCTCGATATCGAAGGCAAGAAGCAGATGGCCCTCGTAAAGACCGTCCACATGGATCCTGTAAAGCGCACGATTCTTAACGTAGAATTCCAGGCGATTTCTGCAGACCAGGTCGTTGAAGCTACTACCCCAATCGAAATCGTTAACTTTGAAGCGTCCGATGCCAACAAGGCCCACCTCACTCTTCTCCAGGTCATGGAAGAGATTGATGTTAAGGCAAAGCCAGCAGATCTTCCAGAGGCTATTATTGTCGATGCTTCTGGTCTCAAGACCGTTGAAGATGGTATTACCATTGCTGACCTCAAGCTTCCAAAGGGCGTAGAACTTGCCGATAAGGAACTTGACTCAGAACTAGCAGTTGCTAACGTTTACGATCCAGCTCAGGAAGCTGCAGAGCGTGAAGCTGAGGCTGAAGCCGACAAGGCCGCAGAAGAAGCTCGTGCTGCAGAAGCCGAAGCTGCCGCTGCTGCTCCAGCTGAAGAAGAAAAAGCTGAGTAATTCTCAAAAAGACACAAAAATACCCCGCTGGTCGGGGTATTTTTTTAGAACTCTTCGTCGTGTGTAAATGGGTCTTCGGGCTTTTCTGGTGGAGATACTATGAGGCGCTGTTTTTCTCGCATTGTTCTCATGTAGGTTATTACTTCGAAAATGCTGAGGAGATACGAAAGTCCCATTAAGAAAATCCCGATGTTATTGAACACGGTCTCTGGGTCGCCAATTGTACTAATGAAGCCGTAGGCTTGTGGCTGGCCAAGGTCTCGCAAGGTCTCAATTATCGGAAAGACTAGCGCGCAGAGGAAGAAAAGGAAAAATATTACTAGGTGCAAAATGGCGCGTTTGGGTTTATTGATGATAAAATCATGGATGCCAAAAATACAGAATGGCGTTATTCCGAAGAATACATAAAGGAATGTTTTGTCTTCGTCTTTCATTTCTTAATTAATGCGTCGGCATTTGCGACGAGGCGCAGGCGGAAGGCTTCGCGGGCGGCATCAGCATTGTCGTTATTGCCCTGCCATGCTTTGAGGGCTGGGTCCTGAAGTGCGCGTGCGTAAGAGAATGTGACTGGCCATGGGAATGGTCCTTCGTTGGTGACGGCCTGAAGATTTTCGGTGGCCTGTTCGACGCTTTGGCCGCCAGATAGGAAGACAACGCCAGCGAGTTCGCTAGGAACATGTAAGCGTAGTACTTGCGCGGTAGCTTGACCAACTTCCTTCGGGGTGGATTGTTTTTCTTGCTTTTTGCCGGCAAGCACCATGTTTACCTTAAGAATGCAGCCAGGCAAACTGACGGATTTCTTCTCAAGTTCGGCAAAGAGTTTGTCGAGGATGCGACCAGTGTATTCGATATTTTGCTCAATAGTGTAGTCGCCATCATAGACGAGTTCTGGCTCTACGATTGGCACAATACCGGCGTGCTGACAATCCGATGCATATTGTGCGAGGATTTCGGCATTCTTTTGCATGGCCATTTCGCTAGGGCTGTGGTCGGTTACCTCAAAAGCGGCACGCCATTTTGCGAAACGGGCGCCCATATGGTAATACTCGGCAAGTCTTTCTGGGAGACCTTCGAGGCCTTGAGTGTATTTCTCGTCGGAATCATCAAAGTTTACGAGACCTTGATCTACCTTAATGCCGGACATAATGCCGCGGCTGGCAAGATAACTGATGAAATCTTGGCCATCGTCTGCGAGCTGGCGCGCAGTCTCATCAAAGAGGATGACGCCATTGACGTATTTTTCGAGGTCTGGCGTAGTAAAGAATATATTGCGGTAATCGCGGCGATGTTGCTCGTCGTCTGGGATATTCATGCCCTCAAATTTCTTATGAATGGAGCCGCCAGATTCGTCAGCAGCAAGAATGCCCTTGCCTTTTGCCATCAAAAGCTTTGCGTTATTTTCTACCTCTAACATTTTTGGACCTCTGTCGTTAAACTTTTGTACGAGATAATAATCATCGGCAATGTCGCGTTCAAGCTTCTGGAGGCTACTGGTGCTACCAAGATTACTATTCTGCACGTTGGCGCGCGCCATAAGTAGCGCTTCGGCGGATGGTTTGCCGAGCATACGGGCTGCCAGGACGGTAGCGGCAATGGTTAGATGTGAACTAAGACGCGTAACGATGTCTTGACGTGAATCAAGCGTCCAAGGCACGCGCTTATTGTGGAACTCAATGTAATCTTCGCCGATGCGAATGATGTCGCGGGCTTTTTGGTCAAATTCGACGTCGGTGATGATAATATCTGCGCGCTCGATAAGTTCGCGCATGTGGTTGCTGTATTGATTGCTGTGCTCACCAATAAAGAGCGCAAGACGGGTGCTTTGGCTGAGATTGACGAAGCCGAGGATTTCTTCGGCAACTTGTGGACTAATAATTGCAGAACGATCGATATAAATCCAATCTGGATTATGATCTGGGATTTTCCAGGACGTTCGTGCCTTATCACTTGGGGTAAGATAGGCTACGTTCTCGTCTTGACATAAGATGTATCGATAAGTGGTGTCAATTTCCTTGGCTATAAACTGCCCATCAAGGAAAGTTGCTGGCGTGTTGGAAATGTTGGCGTTGAAGCCGAAGCGTGAAAAGACTTCGAGCGAAATGCTGGCGCCGCCATAAATGGACACGCGTGAGTAATATTTATATGCCGACCCGTTAAAGGCTAAATCTAGCCATTTTGTGCCGTCTTGGTCGGTTTCAAAGTTGTTTTTGCGGTTGTCGTACCGCAAGTATACGTCTTTGGTGACGTTGCCCACAATCAATACATTCTGCATAAGCTTATTATATCACTTATGCTTCTCTTGCCTAATCTTCGCGATAAAAACGGCGTACTGTATAGTCGATAGCTGGCACTTCGGAGCTATGCCTTAGCATGTCGTCGATGACGGTTTCGATGTCGTAGACGATATCGAGCTGCTCATAAGTAATCTTGCCTTTTTCGATATCGAGGATGCCGGCGGAGGCGGAATCAGTGCCGATTGGGCAGCCCACACTGCCGGGATTAATGTAAAGTTTGCCGGATTCGGATTGCTCGAGATTGCGAATGTGGGTGTGACCATAGAGATAGATATCGGCATCGTAGCCGGCAAAGATTTCTTCGCTCTCTTTTAAATTTGGCTTGTAATAGAACTGACGATAAACATCGTTTTCCTTTGGGTAATGCGAAACAAAAATTCTCGTACCCTCGACCTCTACGATGGCATATTCTGGCATCTTTTCGAGATAGTTTAATGAACTTTCGACAATCTGGTGATGGTTCCAGCGGAAGAGGTCAAGGATTTCTTTTGGTAACTTTGATTTTGTCTTGTCTCCGTGATTATGAACCGGGAGCTCTTTTAGGAGATAGTTTTCGTGATTGCCACGGACGGCGCAAAGGATTTTGTCGGAGTTTTTCTGGAGCAGCGCAACACACTCATCTGGCCTTGATCCAAGACCGATGATGTCGCCTAGGCAGATAATTTTTTCTACGTGGCGGTCCTCAAATTCTTGAAGAACGGCACGAAGTGCCTCGACGTTGCTGTGGATGTCAGAAACAATTCCTACGCGCAAAATGCTCCTCTCTTTAAGTTATCTTATTATTTTACCACAGATTATTGTATTTGTCAAGAGAGGGGTGGTTTAGAGTTCACCCCAGTCCTTGCCGATTTTTGCATCAACGGCTAGCTTGACAGGTAATTCTAGTGCGACGCCCTCCATTTTCTCAATAAGAATCTTTGAAACTTCTTCAACTTGTTGGTCAAAACATTCGATAATCAAGGAATCGTGGATTTGCAAGATAATTTTGGCGCCGTCTGGGAGCGCTTTATCTACGGCGAGCATTGCTTTCTTCATGAGGTCAGCTTCGGTGCCCTGAATTGGCATATTGGCGGCGGCACGTTCGGCGGCGGCACGAACAAGGTAGTTTGGCGCGGCAAGATCCGGGCACGGACGGCGGCGACCAAATAAGGTCTCAACGTAGCCGTTCTTGCGGCCGTTTTCTAGGGTCTGGTCGAGATATTTGCGCATCGGTGCGCGAAGCTCAAAGTAGCGTTCGATGAATTTCTTTGCTTCATAGAAGGTCATGCCGGCAGCGTCGGAGAGGCCTTTTGGACTCATGCCATACAGCACGCCGAAGTTGATAACTTTAGCGGCGCGACGCTGTGCTTTGGTAACTTCTTCCATTGGAATATGGAAAGCGTCTGCGGCTGTCTTGGTATGAATGTCTAGCCCGGCATTAAAATCGTCGATAAGTGCCTGGTCGCCAGATAGTGCGGCAGCAAGGCGGAGCTCAAACTGGGCGTAATCTGCGGAAACAAATGTTCTACCCTTCTCTGAGACAAAGCAATTGCGGATACGCTTGCCGTCGTCGGAGCGCACTGGGATGTTTTGGAGATTTGGCGTGACGCTAGATAGGCGGCCAGTAGCAGTGACGTCTTGCGTGTAAGTGGTATGAATGCGGTTGTTCTTATCCGCAAGTGCCGGCAGTGGTGTGACGTAGGTCGTGAGGAGTTTATTGATTTCGCGGTAGCGCTCGATTTTCGGGATGATCGGATGAAGCTCGCGGAGCTTGTCTAGCTCTTTGGCGCCAGTAGAATAGGCACGCTGGGTTTTCTTGATGCCCTTAGTAGGAAGCTGAAGCGTATCAAACAAGACTTCGGATAATTGAATCGGCGAATTGATATTAAAAGATTTGCCGGCAAGTTGATAGATTTCTTGCTCGATGGCCTGGGTCTCAGTGGAGAATTCCTTAGCGAGAACCTCGAAGCGGTCGCGGTCAATTTTGACGCCAGCATCTTCCATTTTGTATAGGACTGGAATAAGTGGTAGGTCGAGTTCTTCGGCGACCTTTTCGAGCTTTGGCAGAGCGGCAAGCTGGCGCTTCTGGAAGACGTAATCGCCTTTCGTATCACTGAGATCTACGAGAGTAAGCTGTGCACTACGCCTGGCAAGTGGATTAAGTAAAAATTCAACCTGGCCAAGGTCCCAATATGGACGACCGTTTAGTATTTCTTGCGCAAGCTTTGGGTGGTCATGCATATCACCTTTAACGTTGTGGCTAATGTAGATGTTTTCTGGGATTTTTACTTCAATGTCGGCTGGCTCCGGAATGATATCGGTTGGAATCTCTGTTTTTGTTTCTGTTGTATTTTTTACAACAGGCTTTACGGGTTCTGGCTTTGGTGTTGTATTATTTACAACACTTGCTTGCGGGAATAATTTTACAAATTTTCGATAAAGCGAATTGAACTGTAGTTTCTTGAGTGCGTCGACGACTTTTTGTGGGTCAAAATCTGCCAGTTTCGTAGCGGCTGGATCGAATTCTAATGGCGCATCGAATTGGATTTGCGCGAGCTGCTTGCTAATAAAAGCTAACTCCTTACCGTCAATAAGTTTCTTGCCGGTGGCGCCAGAAATTTCGTCGACGTGCTCGTAAATGTTTTCGAGTGTGCCGTATTCTTGGAGCAATTTGATGGCGCCTTTTTCGCCAATGCCTGGTACGCCAGGAATATTATCGGAAGAATCGCCTTTGAGTGCTTTAAGGTCGAGGAACTGAACCTTCTTGAGGCCGTACTTCTCTTCTACGGCTGCGATATCGAACTGCTGGACGTCAGAAAAACCGCGCTTGAGCTGATACATTTTGATATGTTCATCGACAATCTGAAGCATATCGAGGTCGCCGGAAATGATTTCTGCACGTACGCCGGCGGCCTGCGCTTTGCGCGCGAGGGTACCAATGATATCGTCGGCTTCGTAATCGTCGAATTCGTAAAGCGGAATATGAAAAGCCTCGAGCAATTCCATGAGGTATGGAATCTGCGCGTAGAAATCTGGTGGAGCTGGTTTGCGGTTAGCCTTGTAGTCTGGATAGATTTCGCGACGACGACGGATGTTAGTTTTGGATTTATCCCAAGCTACGGCAATATATTCCGGCTGTAATTTTTCGATAATTTCGATGAGCATTGTTGCAAAGCCGAAGACGCCACCAGTAGGCGTGCCGTCAGGAAGCGATAAATGCCCCATGGCATAGTAGCCACGATAAAAGACGCTTTTTCCGTCGATGATAGTTAGATTTTCGCGTTCATCCATAGTAAAAGTATAACATTATAAAAAGCCCCGGTCGTGATGGCCGGGGTGTCGCGGAGTTATCTGGTTAAGGATTAACTGTTACTGATACGTATCCGAGACCGATATTGTCAGATACACGCATTTGTACGTATCTCACATTAGATCCAACGTGATAATATCCGGTGTTGCCGGACTGGATAGTGTGATATTGGTACCATACTTGATTGCCATTGTAGTCGATCATCTTGATATCTACCCAAAAACTTGTGGCGTTTCTGACTTTTAGTTCGACGGATGATCCGCTCCCGGTGTAGATAGTAGTCCAGATGTCGCTATAGAGATTGCGCGTATATTCCTCAATAACCGGATGGTCGGCCGGGGTGTCAAGCTTTTCGGCTGATGCCGAGATTGTACCAGCGCTAAAAATTATAGCTAAGGTAAGAAAAAGAACAAATATCTTCTTAGGCATATTTACTTCCTGTGAAAAGTGCATGTAGACTTTTTGTTTGAGCTCCGCGACTTAGTTATTTTAATATAATGAAAGCTTAAAATAAAGTATAATATTAGGCATGAGCACTACGAAAAAGAATCCAACATCTAAATCCAAAGTGGCGATAAATACGCTATTACTATTGGCGCTATCCGCTATATGCGCTATTGCATCAGTTTGCGCATGTGGTTATCTAAAACATGAACTTAATAATACGGGAGCTATTTCCAACTCCCCTGCTTTATGTAACGAGGTGGAGGGCGAAGAGTATATATGTTCGCTTGAAGTTGATGAAAATAATAAGAATATTGCTATATCGGACAATCAGGATTTTGCGTTATTTAATTATGATCAATTTGTTTATACTCGTGCAGTACAGGTTGCGAATACGCTAGCTATAGCTAAGATGATTGGCGTAATATCAGTTTCCGCAAGTCTTCTCGGGGCTATCGTTTATTGGAATCATAATCGTTAGAATTAACTGACATGAGTACGAAGAAGATTGATAAGAAAAAATATACGCCAAACCAGGTAATTTGGTATCATACCATTTTATGGATGCTGCCAGCGATTGTCTGTTTCTTTATTGGGGCGGTCTCGCTCCATAGTTACGCCGCCCTCGTTGAGCATCCACTGCTCGATGCGTGCGAAGTCGAGTTTGAAAATCTTTCGCATGAGGAGTGCGTTACGCGCAATGCTCTAATGGATGCGCAGACGGAATCGCGCTATATTGACCAGGCTTTGATTAGCCTTGGCTTTGGTGTGCTATTTGCATTTATTTCGATTACGTACAATCACCACAATCGCTTTATGCGCTAGGGATGTTTTAGAGTAAAAGAAATGGGCCGTCACTTGCGTGGCGGCCCTTGGGCTTTTTGTGATTATCTATTAGTTATTCGATATCCCCGAAGAAGCGTACGCTTTCGGTCTTGTAGGCCGAGACGAAGGGCTCAACCTCGCTGCCCCTAGCGCCCTCTTCCAAAACAGGGTAAATCTTTGCAGAAAGCAAACACATGCTGCCGCCCTCGTTGACGTACTCGCTTAAGTTCGGATATTCCGCGCCTTCAGTAGTCACAATCTTCTTGATGTCGAAGAAAGCGAGCTGGAGCACCATCTGGGCCATTTCGGCAGTGCTCACGTCGCGGTAAGGCAGCCTGTTGGCCACCAACCTACAGTAGTCGTTGAGTGCGGGCGAGTCTGTGTCTGCGCCCATCAGAATATCTTTGATTTCTAGCATAAAATCTTCCTCCTTTTTCGTGCTAGTTCTCAGATATCTAGTTAGATAATCCGAAAGAACACTCCCTTTACCTCCCGTCGGTAAATAGAGAGAGTTTTATTTTAACAGATATATTCTCGGGGTGCAAGCATAAGCATTATGTGATGGAGTGGTCTAGATAGCGCGTGGAACCGAATGGAATTTTGGTTTTGACGTGATCGGTGCCCATGCTGCGCGCGGAGTGTACTGTGCGCGCACCAAAACGGAGGTTGATTTTGTCGATAGCGGCGCAAATGTTTTGTGCGCGTTCGATTTGGTCTTGATAGAAACAAAGCTGCGCTTCTGGGTGATTCTGAAGCTTGTAAAGCGTGACACCAATAATGCGCACGGGCGCTGGTAATTCGTCATATAGCTGCATGGTGGTGCGGCAAATATCTGCATCGGTATTAATTGGCGTTTTGAGGATGGTTGAGCGGTGCGAATAGATATCGTCATAGCCGTAAGTCCAGACATAGACGCCGCGCGCATAAAGCTCTTTACTACGCAGGCGGTAGCCAACATCTTCGGCGAGATGCAAGATACGAGCTTCAATTTCTTCCCTGCTGAGCAGTTTGCTTTCCAATACATACTGGCGGCCAACGGATTTGATACCGTAATTTACGTCATCGACTTCGATACCGCGGAGACGTTTATACCATTTACTGCCATCTATGCTCTTGCAGACGAGTTTGACGAGGGTTTCTTCGTCGGCGTCTAGAAACTCTAGTGGCGTAAAAATACTAACGGCATTGAGTCTGCGCTCCATGCGAACGTTAATACCGGGTAAATCGGTAAGCTTGAGCGTAGCGAAAACGTCGCGTTGGTTTTCTGGTGTAATTTCGTCGAGGCCATCTGGTTTGTGAAGTTCGCCAGCAAGTTTCGCGAGAAAACGATTACTAGCAATGCCGACATTGCAGCGCATCCAGTCGCCAACCTCAGTCAAAAGGCGCTGTTTAATTTCGCGACCGATTTCGTAGCGATTGCGTTCTCTGACGTGTGGCGGTGCTTCGGCGAGGTCGATGACGCCTTCGTCGATAGACTTCATAACGACGTTAGCGGAGTAATCTTGCATGATGCGTTTGAGTTTTTCGTGAACAAAGATATATTTGTCTGGTTCCGTTTCGGCAAAAATCAGGTCCGGACAGAGTGCCTGGGCTTCCATGCGGCGCATGCCAACTTTGACGCCGCGCGCCTTTGCCTCGTAGCTAGCGGCGATAATGCAGGCGTTCGGCGTGATACGATTCGAAATGGCGACAGGGCGCCCGCGTAGCATTGGGCGGGCCTGCTGTTCGATGGTGGCAAAGCAAGAATTGAGGTCGATATAGAGGATATCATTCATAATGGTCTCCCTCGAATTCTAGATACCAATTGAGTGACTCCGTATCAAGTACTAGACGATAGTCCGTGGCGCCGTCGGTAACATCAAAGGCAAAAGTAGTTTTGAGGCCGTCATACTTTGGATGAACGAGGCCTATCTGAGTAATTTGTACTTCTCTGCCGGACTCCGTACGGAAAGCGAGCGGTCGGCAATGTCCTAAAAATTGGCGCGAAAAAGTAGCGTCTACGTCGATTGGTTGATGTAAGTTTTCTGAAGATTGATCCATAAAAATCCTTTGCAAGTATTGCGGTTAATAGATGTGTTTGACGCAATATTGGCGTCGGATAATTATGAATCTGAATCAGGGGCCGAAGCATGATTCGATTAAAGATATTATAGCACTTTTTCTTGGCATGAAAAATGCTCGTCCATATGCGCGAATGAAACGCGGGCGAGCACTTCGTGGATGGGCGTATGGGCCCTAGGCGGCTTACCAAAGCTTTCCGGAAGCTTTGAGGTAAGTTTTGCATCTGTCGCAGTATCTCTCTCCGATCGGAATCGGCTTCCTGCAGTTCTCGCAGTAATTAGCGTTTCCGCTAGCTCTGGAGTAGCTGTTGCAGCCGGGACACTTTCCGTTAGGATCGAGATTCCTAGGTTTGCCACAGACGGGACAAATTCCCCATGCCATCCATATCACCTCCCCTCATGGCGAATAATAAGTTATAAGGAACGAGCGTTAAAGCTTTTGAGATTATATAACTTCCCTCCAAAAAAGTCAATAGTATATACCGAATACCACCTCTGTTTAAGCATAAGCATCCTTGACTTTTTGGCGTATCTATGGTATAATGGAAGTTGTATCTGTCAAAAAAGGTACGAACATTTAAATATGAGTTGAAGGGGGTTTCTCAACATGAAGAAAGTCATCACGTTCGTCCTTGCCCTGGTGATTCTTATGGGCTGCGGCGCTATCTTTGCGCATGCTGCGATGGCTGAAAAAAAGTTCGTCACTGGCAATAATGTGCGCGAACGGACCGAGCCGAATACCAACTGCAAAATCATTACCACCCACAATAAGGGTAAAGATGTCGAAGTGGTTGCGACCGAGGACGGCTGGGCTGAACTTGATAATGGTAACTATATGTCTATGGACTATCTGGTTACCGAAGACAAATCGGCGGAATTGTTCAACAATCTCCCGATGCTTGTGTTGGGAGATCACGTACGAGAGCGCTCTTCTATGAGCACTTCCGACCCGGGCAATATTGAGGCCGTGCATGACGCTGGCGAAACCGTTTACGTGGCCGAGAGGCTTGACGGATGGTATCGCCTAACGAATGGCAACTACATTAGCGCGGACTTCCTAACTGCGGATACGCAAGACATTGTTGCTCACTTCCTGGAGGATTACAAAGATATCATCATTGTATTTATCTCCAAACAGAAAGTCGAGTATTATCAGTACGATGTAATCATCGCTGAAGGTCCTTGTGTCACCGGCACTGAGGGAAAGCGCGATACGCCAATCGGGCTCTATGATGTAAAGTCAAAGAACAATGACTTCGATATGAACGGCAATCCCGACACGCACGTGGAGCGCGCCACCTATTTCAATGGTGGTATCGCCTTCCATGACGCGCATTGGCGGTCGAGGTTCGGCGGCAGTATCTACAAGACCAACGGGTCGCATGGATGCATTAACTGCCCTGATGATCTGGCTTACGCGATTTATAATAATTCGCGCAAGGGTTACACCTACGTGCTCGTTCTTCCCTAACTCAAGCAAAAAACGCTCGGCACCCAAGCCGGGCGCTTTTTTATGCAAGCATAACCAAAAAGTGTAGTATACTGAAGTTAGATTAATCTAAATAGGAGTTCATTAATGAACGAAGGAAATCCAGCACCAGCTCCGGCTCCAGCACCAGCTCCAGCAGCAGCACCGGCAGCAGGTAAAACAATTGATAAAAACCTACACACTTGGGTATGGTGTTTCTTGCTCGGTGGCTTCGGTCTTGACCGCTTTATGCGTGGTCAGATTGGCCTCGGCATAGCAAAGCTATTATTCGGTTGGTGTACTATGGGCCTTTGGGCACTTATTGACTGGATTATTGCTCTAAGCAAGGCTTATGGTAGCTCCTACAAGGATGATAAGGAATTCACCTTTGGCCCAGACGGCAAGTATCTAAAATAGTTAGACTATACAAAAATACCCCCGCCGGGGGTATTTTTTCTTGCTCTACTCCTCCGAGATTAGCTGATCATAGAAGGCTTTGGTCGGGTTGTAGTTCTTCAATGCGTCAGTCGTATCTGGCAAGTCTAGTGCCTTGATGTGGCGGAAGACGACTTCAATGAGATGTTTAATCTCCTCAGCTTCACTATCTTTGAAGGTTAGCTCTAGTGGCGCAATATTGCCTTCTTCGTCTGGTGAAATGTAGTCGATGCGACCTTTTGTGACACGGTAATTCTTATAGTCGCGAGAGTTTTCAAGTAAGAACTTATAGAAGTAAAGTTGGATTTTGTAGCCGAAGGTGCCGTCGTTTGTGCTCCATTTTTCTTTTGGTACGGCGGTCTTAAAGTCGGAAACCGTAATGGTTTTGTTCTCTTCGTCGATTTCGACACGATCGATTTTGCCAGTTAGAATAGCGTCGCCTAGTACGATTGTCTCAGTAAAGAAACCGCGTTCGGATTCTGCATTAACATTACGGATAAGATCGCCACGTTCGGCGAGGAAAAGTGGTAGTTCTGCGTTGGCGCGCTTCTTGAGGTCTTCTTTTTCGTCATCGTCGGCATCGGCGTTGTCGATTTTTGCCATGAAGCGTTCGAGCGCTTGCTCGTTGGTGATATTTTCCTTGTTGATTTCGTCCATGATTTCGTGGACATAAGTACCATAATTCATGGCAAAGTTGCGCTCACTTGGAACGCCAATAATGTAACTTTTTAGGAAGCTAAGTGGGCCGTCGCCGTAGCGTAAGTCGATGAAAGTATTGAGATGGGTTGGCGATAAGCGATAATGCTCCACGAATGGGCGTAGTAGATTCTTGCGAGTTTCGTCGTCTGGAACGTATTCGTCGAGCCACTTATTTGGCGCAATGAGGCTAGGCTCAATATCCTGGCTAGTGCTTTGGATGACTTTACTAAAGGCTTCTGGAAGGACGCGACTGATAAGTTCTTTGTTCTCGTTCTCGCGCTCATCGAGGTACTTGAGCCTTGCGGCATCATGGCCAGCAAAGTCCGAGAGACTGTATGTTAGGTAGAGATTGGACTTTGCGCGCGTAATGGCGACAAAGAATACGCGAATTTTCTCATCGGCAGAATCGCCTGTGTGGCGTACGTGCTCGAGGTTGCGCGGTAGCGTAATCTGGTCAGTATTTCCGCGCGAATCGCTCCAGTTTTTGTTATCTGCGGCGATAAGGAAGACGTGTTCGTACTCGAGACCCTTTGCGGAGTGGACGGTTTGTAGCTGTACGGCAGTGTCGGATTCGTGATATGGTGACTTGTTGAGAATTTGCATCTCGGCAGCGTTATATGCATTTACGATGTCGCAGAAATCTTTGATGTATAGTTTCTTGCTGGCATGTGAGGATTTTGCAGAAACCATGTCGCGAAGAGTGTTTAGGTTACTGTAGAGCTCGTAGTTGTCTCTGTTTGCGAAGAGCTTGGCGCAGAGGTTATTGATGACAAACTCTGCGGAATAGATTTCGGACTTGGCGGCAAGTTCAGTAAAGTATGTGGCGGTAGCTTTGATATTCTCGTCTTCGCTGGCCAACATGAGTTCGAGAATGGCCTTGCGTTCTTTGCGTGCGGCCTGGATGAGCTGGATGACTTGGGCGGCAGGAATATTCCAGCATGGCATCGACAAGGTCTGGAACCAATATGGGTCTGCAGCCTTTGGTGAGGCACAAATGGCTAGCAGCAAGTCGCAGGCATTAAAAAGCTGAATAACTTCTTCGTTTTCAAGGATGTTTTCGCGACGAGCATAAGAAACTGGGATGCCAAGCTGGTGTAGGTATGGCAAGATTGAAACCAAATACTTGTGCTTCGGCGCAATAATCGCGATATTATTCCCTGCTGTGCCGTTATCTATGAGCTCGCGGATTTTATTCGCAACGAAGGAATACTCTTCCTGGTAGGCTGGAAATTCACGTAGTTCAATATTGGTTGATGCTGGCGGGTTTTCTGCGGTAATATGCTTGTCGATATTGACGTTTGGTGCCTTGCAGAAGCGGTCCAAGGATTGTTCGATGACGTTATGTGAAAATTCCAAAATCGGTGCGGATGAGCGGTAATTTTTTGTAAGGAAAATTTGCTTTGGATGATACTTTTCGTCGAAATCGAAGAAGTTTGAGGTGTTTGCGCCCTGGAAGCCATAAATAGCCTGATCGTCGTCACCGACCGCCATTATGTTTGGCTTGCCTTCGTTGACTGGGTTGTCGGTCAGGAGTGAAACAAGTTGCGCCTGCGCATCGTTAGTATCCTGGAACTCGTCTAGCAATATATATTGGAAGCGTTCCTGAGCATTAAAACGTTTTTCGTCGTCGTTTTTTAGCAAATTAATCGCCATTAGAATCATATCGTCATAGTCAAACATGCCGCTCTGGCGTAAACGATCAGCATAAAGCTCCATGATGTTTGCGAGGCTCAAGAGTTTCTTGTTTGAGACAAAATCGCCGAATACATAGCGGTTGTTTTTATCTTTCTTGAAGAACTTATCGCGCCATTTGCCGAGTAGTTTAGTTGACGGCTTTTCGGAATTGGCTTCGGTTTCAAGTGCTTCGCTAAGTGTGCGGTAATAGATTTTTGCGAGTGGCTCGACTTTACCAACGATATAATCTTGTGTGCTAGGAGCGGTCGCAAAAGATCCGATAGCTTCAAGAATTCTTTCGTAGACGGATTGAGCTTTGTTCCATCTAAGTCCTGCAGTTGATTGCAAGTCTTCTTCGATGGCGGTGTAGATTTTTGCGTTATCTATCTGGTTGCGATTAACAATCTTGCGGATATCGTCCGGCGAAAGCGCAGCGGCTTTTAGGTCGGAAATAGCGGAAATGATTTTGGATGTTTGATGGTCTGGGCGAAGGATATCGGTTGGGTCGAGTGTGCTCTGAATTTTGCGAATCATTGTGAAACGTTCGAGTTCGTCGATGGCGGTGGTTAAATCTGGGCGATGTTCTTGTAGGATATAAGAGCCGAAGGCGTGATAAGTTTGGATTTGAACCTTGTATGCTTCTGGGCCGATAAAATCCGCCAAGCGGTTGCGCATATTGCTTGCGCCAGTTTCGGTAAACGTCAAACAAAGTATATTTTCTGGGCTAACGTCGGTTTGTTTTAAAATATTTGCGACACGAACAGAAAGAAGCTGAGTCTTACCGGTGCCTGGCCCGGCGATGACTAGCAATGGTCCGTCAATATAGTCTACGGCTGCGCGTTGCTGTTCGTTCAATCCTTGATATGCCTTCTCGAATTCCATATAATTATTATAACAATGAATATCTATTTTGATATTGATGGTGTGCTTAAGGGGGTTGCTTCGCCAGTCGAAGATTTAGTGGAGCTAGTAACGTATGTACTAGATAATTTCCCTGGTCATGTATATTGGCTAACGACGCATTGCAAGGGTGGAGCCAATAACGCAATTTATGCACTTCAGGATGTTTTTGGCGAGAAGCTCTTAGATCGTATGGCAAAAGAAATCCAGCCGACGGATTGGGGTACGCTGAAGACTGATGCGATAGATTTCGATCAACCATTTTTGTGGTTGGACGACGACTTGTGGCAAAGTGAACTTTTGGTTTTAAAAGAACACGGCGTTGTAAATAGTCATGTAATGATGGATTGGAAAGATGAATGGGCCGCCAAGAAGGCACTAGCTCGAATAAAGAAGAAGCAAAACGTGCACGAATCTGGAAGTGAGGATATGCTTGATCGGGCGCGAGGCATGCTAGTTGGACTCGCGGTTGGCGATGCTTTGGGGGTGCCGATTGAATTTGGTTTTACGGCGCAAGATATTGAAGCGAACATCGAAAATGTAATGAAGATGCTGAAGTATCGCGGAATGCGCGGTGTCTGGTCGGATGATACGTCGATGGCTCTATGTCTTGGCGATTCGCTCGTGGAGAACGCAGGCTATGATTCGTATGATGTTATGACGAAATATCTCTTGTGGCGCAACCAGGGATATAACTCGTTGGCTGGACCGGCTTTTGGTATTGGTCTTCAAACAAATGACGTTATTTCTAAATTCGAAGATTCACCTGTTGTGGACAAAGACACAGAAAAAGAAGAAAGGGCTGGCAATGGCGGCATAATGCGCCTAGCACCGGCAATTATAGCGCGAAAAGATGCGGATATTGAAGACGCGATTGAGCTAGGTAGGATTTCGGCACGCGAGACTCATAATTCCCTGATGGTAGAGATGACAGCAGAGATATTTAGCGCCGCGTTATATATGGCATTACACGGTGAGGATAAAGAAAAGATTTTGGCGGAATGTGATAATTATCTTAGCGATGATTTGCGTGAATCGTATGATAAAGAAAAAGCAAATATCTTTGATCGCGTGGCTGATGACGGAGAAAATTTGAAAGACCTTGGCGGCTATACCGTTGACGCACTTACTATTGCGTTATGGGGACTAAAGAATGCTGATTCGTTCGAAGACGGTATGCGAAAAGTGTTATGTTTGAGCGGTGATGCGGATACGAATGGCGCAATTTATGGACAATTGGCTGGGGCATATTTTGGGTACAAAAACATACCGCAGAACTGGCTCGAGACGATCCAAAAACAGCCAGAAATAAAAGATTTAGCCGATCGATTGTTTGAGATGAAAGAATGCCCAATTATCGCGACGCGTTTTGAAGAAGATGAGGAAAAAGGCTATTTTGAGTGAGCCGCAACGAGATCTTGAATCTCGTGAAGTAGCTTGTATGAATCTGTATCGGCATTAATGAGTGCCGTAAGGCCTTCGACGGTTTTTAATTGTGAAGTGATTTCTTCGATACTTTTTCCTTCGCGTAGCCATTCGCCGCAGCGGAAGTTGCGAGAGGTGTTATTAGTGCAAGTAAGGATTAAGTCGCCAAGGCCACAAGCGAGCTCGGCGGTTTCAGCTTTTGCGCCATGATCAACGAGGTAGCGCTGCATTTCGGCGTGTGCGTGCTGCATAAAAGTTGCACTCATGTTTTCGGAATTACTGTAGTAACCTGCGCCGATGGCGTAGATATTTTTGAGCGCACCACACATTACAATGCCAGGTAGGTCGTCGCAAAGTTCTACAGTGACTTGTTGATTCTGGAATAGCCCCATCGCGAATGGGTTTGAAGCGGTAAGCGTGGTTGGCTTCCCTTCCATGATTTCTTCAGCAAAACCAGGGCCAGATATTACGGAAAACTGTGTGAATTCCGCAAAACGATCAACATCCATCATGCCTTTTGAGGCGAGAATAGTCGGAAGTTTTTTGAGGCTATCTGGATATTCGTCCACGAACGAATCAAGGTACATTGATGGAATTGTAATTACGACTGCGTCTGCTTCAAATGTTGCGACCTCTAGGGTAATTTCCGGATATAAAGCAGGGTCATAATAGCTAATTTGATGCTGGTTGTCTGTCAGAATTTTGGCCAATGCTTGCCCGTAGGCGCCGGCGCCGAGAATCGCGATTTTCATACTTTATAGTTTAACACGAAAAAGCCCCGACTGTGGAGTCGGGGCCGCCTGCGGAGGATGTGTCAACGTTCGTTTTTTTGTTTGAAAAAGAACGACAACACGGTGCTTCCGGTGTGCGCGCCAACGATTGGGCTAACGCGAGCAAGCTGGATCTGGTCATCCGTCAATCCTGCCCTTTCCTTGAGCTGGTCAATCAGTAGCTGTGCGCGTTCCAGCTCGGCTGTTCCGCCGTAGCCGATACGCACAAACTCGTTGTCGTCTGTAACGTTTTTGATGTAATAATCGACCCATGCCGAGACGAGTTTGTCTTTGCCCTTTCCGCCGCTGCGGACTAATCTACTGACCGAAAGTTTACTATCACTGGGAAAGTGCATCCACGGACTGACGTGCAGTTTTGTGAATGTCTTCATAGTAAAGCGCTCGATGCCGTTATAACGTCCGCTTTCGGCCGAATAGCTGAAGTCGCGTTCCGTGAACAGGTGCACTATGTGTTTTCTCAGATCGTAGGCATAGTGCTCGATGTCGTCGCCATCATATTTGGCGAGGTACTGCAGAAACGTGGCCTGACCGTTGCTGATGCACTGACTATCGATGTATATGAAATCTCGGTCTTTGTGCTCTTCGATGTAATCGTTGAGCGCAAGCAGCATGGTGTTGACGGTTCCAGAAGACATGAGCGGCGAAACGCCTGCATAGACGATGATGGCGTCTTTGTCCGCGTGCTCAAGCGCACTGTCCAGAACGCGATATGCTTCTTCCAAACCGGCCGAAGACGTCTTTAGCGTCCCGGCGGGGTACTCGCCGTTATCGAAGTGCTCGTAAAACTCATTTGCATCGATGTGCGGAACGGGCTTGCCGTTACAATCCATGTTTTGCGTGAAAACTTCCGGCAGGATGCCGTACTTGATTCGTTCTTCCCGCGTGAGATCGCAGGTAAGATCTGAAAAGATAGCGTACTTCTTCATCTCGATTCCTCCTTTAAAAGTACAATTGGTCATCAATCAGTAGTATTATTACATCATACTTTTGACAAAATTGCAAGATTTTCGATGTGTGGGGTGTGTGGGAAGAAGTTGTATGGTTGAAGTTTGTCGATAGAATAATTATCGGTAAGTAGAGCGATGTCGCGAGCCTGCGTAATAGGATTACAACTTAGATAAATAATCTTAGCTGGTTTTACTTCGTTAAGTTTATCGATGAGCTTACGATCGCAGCCTGCGCGTGGTGGATCGAGAATTACGGTACAATCTGGTGTTATGTACTCCGTAACGTCTTCGGACTTTGCGAGAACGCACTTTGCTTCCGTTCCCTTTGCGTTGGTCTGCATTTCAGCAAAAGCAGCGCCATTCACCTCGACGAGCGTGAGGTCTTTATCGCGTGCGACGGAAAGGCCAATACTGCCGACGCCGGCGTAAAGGTCGAGGACTTTTTGGGTGGAAATATTCTCTTTAATTTCTTCTAGTACGAGCTCGTAGACTGGCAAGTTAATCTGGAAAAAGCCATTTGGCGAATACGAATAATCATAATCGAGCAATCTATCGTTTAGTAGTTCCATGACGGGATGCGATTTGCCGTTTTCGAATAGCGCAGCAGAAGTCTTCCCTGTCTGGTCGCAGCGGATTAAAAGTGATTGATATGTGCGCGCTTCGGCATGTTCTGCGTTGAGTTTATTAACGATTCGCTGTGCTTCCTGGAAGATCTCTGGGCGCTCAATCGAGCTACGCTCAATTGGGGTTTTGCGGTGCGTGCCACGCGTATGAAATGCCAAATGAATCCGGTTGTCGTCATGGCTCCAGTACAAGGAGTATTCCATTTTGTTTCGGTAGTGATAATCCATACCGTCGGTAATAGTTGGCAGGATGTCTAGGTCTAAATGCTGTTGCAAAAAGCATTCTTTCACGAGTAGACTTTTTTGCTTTAGTTCTTCCTCATAATTTACGATTTGCCAAGGGCTAGTCGCAAGGAAACAATCGTCTTGCGGAATGGCGCGTTCTGGAGCTGATTCAATAATTTTGGTTGCAATGCCTTCGCAGTAGTTCTTTTTGTTTTTGGTAATTTCGAATTCGATAAGTTCTTTAGGAAGTGCGCCCCAAATAAATGCCTTCTTTCCATCGTCTAATGTGGCAAGGGCTTGACCGCCCGGAATAAACTTTTCGATTCTTGCTTGCATAGGGATAATTATAACATTTTTGACAAATATGTTATAATATTTTAGAGTATTTTTTACTCTCTGAACCAAGATGTGGTAGGAATCTCAGATTGGGGGTATGCATATGTGGGATTTTTTCACTCTGCTACTACATGGGTTAGCATATTTTGGTGTCTGGGTCGTGAATGTCATCATTTACGAGATGATTGTGCTGGTCATTTGGCTGATGATAGGCGGTTTCTCGCGCTATGTTCTTCATCGCTCTGAAGCTAGGACGGACGACATTATCAGAATAAGCGGAGGCATTCTTTTTATCGTCATGCTGTGCATCTGCGTCATTCTCTGCTTTGACTGGATAACAATCGTTCCGTATCCGGTCTTTGATTAGGTAGGCGTGTGAGTAATATGTTGTTCACGCTTCTATTTGCGATATTCTGCCTGATTGTCGTTGGTGTTTTGATTGAGTTCACTCTTACGATGTTTTTCTATTGGCTGATTTTCGTTGGCATTTCGTTCGTGTTGAGCTTGATCGGGCTTCAGGAATACGCCTGGCTAGTATTTATCATCTTCGTACTATGGCGATGGTTCAGATAAACAGACACAAAAATCCCCATCCGGATGGATGGGGTGTTTTTTATTCGTAGCGCAACGCGTCGATTGGATTTTTATGTGCGGCTCGGCGTGCCGGCAGTGTGCCAGAAAGAAATGCGATAACCATGATTAATATTGTTACCGAAATCATATCTTTGATGGTATAAGTTGCTAGATTGAAGGTTGGAAATGCTTCAAGGAAGCCGCCTTCGGCATGGAAAGCAACGTTTACGATGTTGCCGAGCACCATCGAAATTGCGATGCCAAATACTGAACCCCAGAAACCTAGTGAAATAGCTTCAATAGTAAAGCTCAGGAATACCTTTGCAGAAGACATACCCAGGGCTTTGTCGAGACCGATTTCGCGCGTACGTTCTTGTACTGACATGAATAATGTGTTGATGATACCAATCGCCGCAGCGAGTAATGCGATAAGGCCGAAGATTTTGAATACTGTAAGAATAACATCAAAGAACGATTTGATGGCGCCGATGATATCTTCGATAGACATCGCCGACAAGCCGATTTCGTCGAGCTTATCTTTTATGTCGTCGACGGAATATTTTTCATAATCGTAATTTGCTGCGACGGCGTAAGTATTCTTCTTTATTTCTTCTGGATAATACTTGGTATTTTCGTCATAAATGTCGTCGGCGAGTTTATTGTTGGTGTATGACTGCCCCATTGATACGACGCCAGGTGCAATTACGCCTACGACCTTTGCGTCGAAGACTTTTTCTTGATGAGTGTATTCGTCCAATACGACTAGCTGGATCTTTTTGCCGATTATTTCCTCATTGGTATAACCAAGTGGCTCGACATACTTTTCTTCAATTACGATTTGATATTCGTTGGCTTTGAGGTCCAATTCTCCGCCAGTGACGGTATCTACTTTTATATTTCCAGGAGGCAATGCCTCGGCGGCAAATAGGTATTTTTTATCTGTTTCCCTACTGGTGATATAAGTAATGTCTAGGCTCTTTTGCTCGACAATGCTTTCGCCATCGATGCCTTCAACTTTCTTGAGTTTCTCAATCTGTTCTTCTGTGATTGGCGACATACCAGTCTGGATCTTGTCAGGATCATATTCCATTGGGCCACTGCCACTACCCATAGCGCCCTGTAGGCCCTCTAGCGCCTCAAATGAATCCTTGGCAACAATAGCTAGGTATCCCTCACCGCCATAGCTATCCACCTGACTATCAATGAAAATGTTGACTCCAGCCTGAATAGCGGAAGTGGAAATAATTGAGAATGAGCCAATAAAGATAGCCAAGATTGTCAAGAAGCTACGAAGTTTATTGCGTAGCAAATTGACGTTTGCGTCTTTTACGATATCTAAAAATTTCATTAGTCTTCCTCCACGTCAATATGCTTTGTCGTATTGTGGTCTCGCATGCCATCATTGTCGCCGTCGCCGTCGAAATCGGCGAGATCGATATCTTCGCGATCTTCTTCGCCGAATATTTTGCCATCGGCGATGTGAATTTGGCGGTCGCATTTATCGGCGAGGTCTTGGTCATGCGTAACAATTATGAGGGTAATACCTTTTTTCTTGTTTAGGCCGAATAATAACTTTTCGATGCGTTCGCCAGTTGCGGAATCGAGATTGCCGGTTGGTTCGTCGGCAAAGATTACCTTTGGATTGTTAACGATTGCGCGAGCGATACAGACGCGCTGCTTTTGGCCGCCAGAAAGATCATTCGCTTTATTTTTTGCTTTGTCATCGAGCTCAACGATGCGAAGCGCCTCCATCGCGCGGCGGCGACGTTCGCGGAAACCAACGCCATTTATTTTTAGGGGCAAAATTACATTGTTTAGCACGCTATCGTTTGAATTCATAAAGAAGCTCTGAAAGACGAAACCGAATTCTTTGTTGCGTATTTCGTTTAGCTTCCCGGCGCGTAGCTTGCTGGTGTTTTTGCCACTTAATCTAATTGTTCCCTCGCTTGGTTTGTCTAGCAGCGCAAGCAAGTGCATTAAGGTAGATTTTCCCGAACCGGATTTACCAATAATTGCCACCGACTCACCTTCGTAGATATCGAGGTTTATGCCCCTTAGGGCTTCAAAACGAGTATCGCGTTTTCCGTACACTTTGCGTAAGTCGCGCGTACTCAAAAGTGGTCTTTTACTCATAGGATAATTATACCGCATATATAGCTCTTATGTTTGTCGTATCTTGAAATGACGATTATAATTAGACTAATTTTGCGAAAGGTGGTGATCTTTGTGAATGACAAAAGCAAAATGGAACTTTATCAACGCATGGTAGACAGTAAGGTAAAAAAGTACAGCAACGGGATAATTGAACTTCCCATTAAGGCGCTACAGGAATATCATGACGCGGTTGGTTTGGGTCCAAACGAGCTGTGTTATTTCACATTGCACTTGCCTTACTATGACGACGGCCTATATAACTACCTCCTCGGCAACGATTGTGATGAAGATGCCCTGGTATTAATCATGGATGCATATTACTACGACGTGGATACTGGAGAGTTCGAGAGCTTTTCTCAAAATAAGGTCTTGGAAGGTTCGATCTATCGTAGATTCTATGACGGCAGTGCATTTTTCTGTGGCGAACTACGCATCGATCATCTCGGTCGTGTTTGGTTGGAGAGTATGACGGAGGATAATATCGGCGCTGAATTCTGCGTGCAGTTTAGTGACCATAGTATGGGCTACCAGATGTGTAGCGAAGATCTTTCGTTTTGTGCGCGATTTTGGTTTGACGGCGAGAAGTTCACTTATTCTCCCGTAGCCGTCTATTTCTATGATGGTCCACCATGCTGATTCTGGGCCGTGGTATCTGTTGCCACGGCCTTTTTCTTGTGCTAAAATATGTTGCAGATTGGACCGTCGCCCAGTGGTAAGGCACTGGGTGTTGGTCCCAGCATTCGCAGGTTCGAATCCTGCCGGTCCAGCCAATCAAGAAAGAGCCCGCAGGGCTATTTTTGTTGGCCGGCAGGATGAGAGCCAAGGTTCGCCCAATGCCCGGTCGCTTGCGACGACGGCGCATTGTTTATATCCTGCCGGTCCAGCCAATCAAGAAAAGCCCGCAGGGCTATTTTTTGTTGGCTATAAAAAAGGCGCCAGCACTGGCGCCTTGGGGTGACGTCACGTTGTGGCGTCAGGTTGTTTGGTACTCAAATGTGAGCCTTGAGCTTTCCGTGAAGTCTGGGATCATGCTCGTCGCTTCCGAATCTGCTCGTCGGAACCGGCATCGGCTGCTCGGGTTCATCTTTCACGCAGTGGAACTGTTGCACCAGCCCGTGGACGTAGCTTGCGTCTTCGTCTGTTGCTCCGGGGTTCAGGACTTCGGGGGTGGTGTTATTGGTTGCGGCTTTTTCCATTGTTTGGTACCTTTCCGCCTCTTTGGCGGCCCTTTCTATAAGTGCTCAGCATAATTGCTGTACCTGAAATTATATAATAATTGGCGTATTATATCAAGAGTAGTTTTGAGTATGCTATTCTATATCTAATGAGTATTATGAGGAAGATTGGCTGGAGGAAAGTTTGTTACTTTTTTGCATACGCCATGGTTTTGCTTACGGCATTCTATGCATGCAGATTTACTTCCGCGCATCTTTATACGAGCGCTAATTTTGACATAAATGATGTGTATGATTTTAAAAAGACTGACGTAAAACATAATTCGTATCGTCAGGAATTTGTCGCATCAAAAGATGGTCTGGCGGGTTTTAGGTTTTATCCATATCTGGATAATCTTGCCGTTAATACCGATTATTGGTCTGAGGCTTATATTAAGATTGGGCTATACGATTACGATTCAAACCAACTCATTGAAGAACATAAATTTGAGAAGATTTTTTCAAATAATTATATTTATAGTTTGGATTTTCCAATCGAGAAGATTAGTGATTCTAAAGGGAAAAAATTCTACATCCTAATTGAGCCTTATTTCGAGTCCGACATCGGCATTACTAATTTTACGGTTGGAAAAATCGACAATAATCCGAATGGGCTGAAGTTGTTCATTAATGGAGAAGAAAGCGAGTATACGTTCTTTGTTGACTCATTATATAAGGATGACGGGACAATTATTCTATTTGCTTTCATTGCCTTTGTTGTGACTGCATCATTTATACTTGCAAGCGTTCTTCTTAGGAAAACTTCAAAGCTTGAAAATAAATATCTTATTATTTCCCTATGTATCGGTCTATGTTTGGCTGTGATATCGGCACCGTTTTATGGTAATGACGAAAGTTCTCACTATTCGCGCGCACTCGCAATATCAAAAGGCGAAATTGTTACCAAAGCCAATGAGACAGGCTGGCCAATTACGGAGATGAAGCCGACCGAATACTACCTTGGCTATAAGAAGTACTATTATATTGGCCCAAATTATGGCCTTATAAATATGGAGGAAGACGACATTGAAGTGGATATGGAGTTTGCGGGTGTATACTCGCCGTTATCCTACATTACTTCTCTCCCTGGTCTAATGTTGGCGAAAATAATTGCGCCACAGTCGTCTGCGCTTAGGATATATTTGATGCGCATTGTGCAACTCGTATTCTGCATCATCATCGCATACCATGCAATAAAAACAGTACCATATGGCAAGAAAGTGATGTTTGGCGTAGCGCTATTGCCGACGTTTATTGCAAGCTTCTGTTTTGTGTCGGGGGATTCGTTATTATTTGCCTGTTCGCTATTGCTGTTTGCACAGATATTAAAAATAATTCAGGATAAGAAGAATATCAGTAAAAAACAATATCTTGTTTTGGGTATATGCTCGATAATTGTTGCGATTTCCAAGCTAGTTTACTTCCCGCTCGTTTTGCTATTATTGCTGATCATTCTTAACAGGAAAACGACGAAGACTGAAAAGCGTTGTCTTATTGCGATCATGGTCACATCTCTACTGGTAACAATAGGCTGGAATGCGATTGCTGTTTCTGCGCTTACCTCTGGGCAAGGAGCAAATGCTGGATATGCAGTATCTTATTACATAGCGCACCCGATTGAGCTTATACAAATGCTACTACACACGAACTATTTATATGGCGGAAATCATATTGCCGACATGATGGGTGGTAAGAATAATGTTTTTACGCCAACAATTAATGATGGAGCAATCTTGCCATATGTTTTCTTAGGCTTAACTGCAACATTGATTTTTAACGAGAAACAGAAGCTGAATAAGAAAAGTCGTATCCTAATTATTTCAGTAATATCTGTCGTCTTTTTGCTAATATGTTTGAGTTTATTGGCGGCCTGTATTCAGGTTGGATATCCTACTATTCTCGGTATTCAGGGGCGTTATTTCGTGCCATTATTGGTTCCATTATTCTTCGTATTATTTAATAGCAAGTATAAGTTGCCAAATAATTTCTTTGACTATTATCCGTATATTTATTTGTTGGCGGGATATATATATGCGATTGTTCTCGTAGTTAACTTTAGCTAGTTTCTGCTATAATCTATGCATGGATGACTACGACGAAGAAGCATTGGAAAATCTAGAAGCCTCCGATGATGAATCTGATTCGGAGGAGTTGTTGGCCTGTGGCGATTAATATTTATTTTGACTTTCTATACAAACAAAAGTCACGATAAAACCAGGATTGGTTTTTCTCGAATAATTTACTTGAGGTTTCCTCGTCGAATGTGAAGCGCGAATCATTAATGTAGCGCTTATTTTGTTGGTTCCAATATGCAATGCGCGAGCCTTTGTTTGTGATTTTCGACAAATGACGAATGTTCTTTTTGAAGTCTTCCTCGCTCATGTATTCAAAGATATCGGAGAGATTCAGAAAATCAAAATTGCCGTTTTTGATTGAGAGAAGATCGCCAAAAACTAGTTCGATTTTATTGAGGTTCGGCTTTATTTTGTAGTAATTTTCGCGGCGAAGATAAAAAGGCAAACTTTCTTCGTTATAGTACCCGTACGCAATGTAGTTGAGATATGGGTTTGTTTTATTGATGGAGTGCGTCACGCCAAACTTAATACGTTTTTCGACATCCTTTCCCTGATTGTCTTTGTCGTCGACGTATTTGTAGAATTGTTTATCGCGTCCAAGGCGCCCCATGACTTTGGCGCCGAAATATAGTTTTATTAGGGCTCGATAGCGTTTGGTATTGATCTTTTCTTCGTAGAATTTTTCTTGTTTTTTAAGATTATCGAGTTGGGCGAAGTCTTGTAAGTTTTTTGTGCCGCAAACAAGTGGCACAATGATTTTTCGAAAAGTCTTAAAGAATCTTTCAAACTTGCCGACATGGATAATGCCGTTTTCGATTATATCTTGATTGATAGCGAAGTATGCGCGTGCATCATCGGATAGCTGATGCTCGATTTTGCGGTATAATTCTAGGCGATTATTGCAATCGATGACGCCAAGTAGCTTCATGATTTTGGCGCGATTATAGTTGCGCATTGCGACGATTTTGAGCTCGAGTTCGTATAACTGAGTTTTGTTTACGTCGAATGCGTAGACCCTTTCTGGATTGTTGATTAACATCGCTAGCGAATTGTCGCCGGCGGATGCGATTGATAGTCCCACCTCGTTTTCTTTGATGTTTAACGCTTCAAGCAAAATATTGGTGTCTTCCCAACAGTTTGCATAGCGAATAAATGAAAAATCGATTTGTTTACTCATCTTTTGCGTGCTTAATTATCTCAATTGTACCATTTTTGCCGTCAACTTTGACGGTATCGCCATCTTTGACGCGATCGGTGAGGCCTCTTACGCCTACAACTAGGGTAATGCCTAGTTCTCGCGCGACGACGGCGGAATGAGATAATATGCTGCCACGTTCAATAATTATTGCGTCTGCCATTGGAAATAGCACGGTCCAGCCTGGGTCGGTACGTTTCGCCATAAGAATATAACCTTTGACGTCGGCGTTTTCTGGACTTTCTACGAGCTTCACGATGCCGGTTACGGGGTTTCCGCCACCCGCTACGCCCATGAGTGTATTCGCATCGTTAAAGACTTCCTGGCGACTATAAACTGGCACCATGTTTTCTGGTTTAATATCGCCATAAAAATACATGCGTTCATTGGTTGGCTTTTTGTCATTCTCTTCATATTCTGCGCGCCTTGTGGCAACTTTATTGCGAATTTCTTCTTTTGTGTAGCGACTGCGTTTAATGATTGCAGTGATCTCGTCTTTTTCCAGGAAGAATATGTCGCGCGGTTTTTCTAATAGGCCTTCTTCGTGTAAGTTGGCTCCGATGCGTAGATAGATATTGCGAACGATAGAATAAATGTATGTACGGCGAAGGCGAAGCATTTCGCGATTGCGGACGAAATATTTAGTAAGCTTGACGAGGATTTTTGCCTCGGCTTTTTGAATGCCATGGAAGTTCTTGAAATATTTTTCTTCTGCTTCGTCGGTATTCTTTTCTTTCTCTTCTGGCAGTTTGTCTAATTCGAGATACTGTTTTATGACCTCGAACAGGAAGCGCGAATCTTGCTGAAGTGTGATAGTTTCTAGCTTTAATTCATTCATCGTGCGAGCGCCATATTTGTAGATGTAGTTATTGAGCTTTGAAAAGACAAGCAGACTATCGTCACGAAGATGTGCCTGTAATTCGTCGATGCTAGATTCGGTAAATAATTCGCGGAGAGTTTTGTCGCGTTTGATTTCTTTTACGATGGCAATAAGATCTTGGCTTTGGCGTGCACTTTCGACATTGCCCTGCTTTGAAAGGATGTTACTTAACAGGCCTTCATAATTGTGGATTTTTGCTTTTTTTGCTTGGTCTGTAAGCATGCCATATATGACCATTGTGCCCATATCGTTTGCGATAGGTGTCACAAAATCGTCGAGAATTTCGGATTCTAGATCGTTGTAGACTTCCAATAATTGTTCGTTGGTGTATCCTTCGAATTTGTTATCATAATAAGGTTTTGTGACGCGATTGAATTTTGCAATAAACTTTTTGCTCGCGCCTTTCATATGGAGCATTTTGTGTATAAAACGTCCGTAAATTTTGATGAGGCGTGTTTTTGCTTGTGAGGCAGACTCTTCTAGCGGAGTTTTGACGCCCATCATGTTTTCCATGTATTTTTTATTCTTTTCGTAGCCAGGATAGAGTGAGGTCATTTTATACCAGCCATTAAGACGGTAATAGACTTTGTTCTCGTAGAAATAAAGCATCGTTTCGAGATCTTTTTTGATGCTTTGGATTGCCTCTTCTGGGACGTAAAATTGATGAAGGGTTTGATTGTAGATTTTTCCGTAAACTTCGCGTGCAAATGTAAATGTAAGTGGCGTTGTTACTCCGGAATAACTTTCGATGATATTTGAGTTATCCAAAATGGTGCGGAATTTACTTTTATCGATTGTGCTGTAGTTTGTAATTGGTCGAGCCTGCAATATGTATATCTCATCGTCTTTAATTGCGAACTCGATGTCTTGCGAAAGTTGTGGCTTGTAACTTTTTTCGATAGTCTGGCCAATTTCTTGGAGTTTAATCAGTGTTTCATCAGAAAGACGTACATTGCTATGCTCTTTCTTGACTACGATTTCACCGAGACTATTTATGACGAAGTCCGTACTGTTTTCTTCGCCAGAAACTAGGCGTTCCCCAACGCCATGTACGACGGAAATTAACGTTTCGTCGGTATTATTCGTTTGCGGATTAGTTGTAAACATGACGCCAGCATAGTCTGGGTCAAGCATTCTTTGAATAATTACGGCGACGCTAATATTATGATTAATAAGTTTATTGTCGGCGCGATATTTCATTGCGCGTTCGGAGAAACAAGAAATATAGCACTTTTTGATATAGCCAAAAATGTCTTCGGATTGTTTTACGCAGAGATAAGATTCGAGCATACCAGCAAAAGAATGCTTTTTACCATCTTCGTCGGTCGCGCTTGAACGTATGGAAAGAAGGTCTTTCTTATTGAATGTCTTTTCGATTTGGGCGAGAACTTTACGTTTGGTGTCTTCAGAAAAATCTGTAGACTCAATCAGTTTAATAATTTTCTTACGATTTGTTTCGGAATAATTGTCGAGAAGCTTAAAATATTCTTCGCGATGCTCGTAGATAAAATCGTCAAAGCAGCTGGATGTGAGCGCAAACCATTTTGGTACATTTACGGATACGTTGGATAGATGAGCTAGATTGTATGCTTTGCCGCCGATTTGTTTTAATACTGGTTTTTGTCCCACCGTATAGATGATCATCTATAGCTCCTTTTTAAATACCGCGTAATGTTTTTCGTTTGATTCGTATTCTGCCGGAAAACGTCGGAAAGTTTTGCGCTGTTCGCATTGAAAGTGGAACAGTGTTTCGGAATAGCCGAGGTCTTCCATGTATTTGAAGCCGAGGTAAAGTAACGCAATGTATACTTTGTGGTTTTGGTATTCTTTTATGACTGCGCTTGATTTTGCGACGAAAATTGATTTGTCTGGGTTTGGGTAACCAAGCACATAACCAACTGCTTGGTTGTTTGGATCGTATGCTACAAATATTACTAAACCGGTAATTTTTAGAATTTTCGCGGCATATAGCTTTTCGAAATAATCATACGGAATGTCTGAATATAATTCTGTGCCCAAAAATGCGTCGCGCGTAATGTTGAATAAGTCGTGTAAGATAGGAAGGCATTCATCATCGTCAAAACGCTTAAAAGTGAAACCTTCTTTCTCTTTTTCTTCGAGAGTCGTGGCGCCGATTTCGTAGAGTGGGTTCTTAATTTTTATCATGGCGCTACGATAGGTGTATAGTTCATCATAGCCGAGCTGTTTTATGTAATCGACGTAATATGGTGGGTTGGTACAATCCGGGAACAGAATGCGGTCGTAATTGTCTGTTGCCCAGCGGTAATTCATCCAAGTATTGTGATTGAGTGGACCAATAATCTCTGAATAACCAAGTTCTCTTGCTTTGTTCTCGATTTTTTCAAAGAGCCCCTGTACTGTCTCGAAGTTTTCTGGAAGTTTTTCGAATCCAAACATGCAAGGATGAGCAGTGATATTCTTATTGACGATTAAATACGCGCTAGCCTCACCTTCAGTAAAGCGCTCGGAATAATCTGCGAGTTTTAGGATGTCTAGTTCTGTTTCCATGCTTACGTTTAATTATATACCGAAGATACGGATTAGTCTTGCGACATTTTTTGGAATACGCGCTAGGAATGGCAGTTTGGCCTTTTGGTTAAAAGCGCGTAGTGTTGACATTTTGTTAATGGCGAATTCGAGTAGGCTAAAACGGATAACTTGCAGGAATTCATCGTTAGTAAGTTTGTGTCCAGTTTTAGTTGCGAGAATTTTGCGATATTTCTTCGTGATGTCCAGGATGTCTTGATTGCTCATGTTCCCAAGGTCGCAACACAGTAATTCGATTAAATCGTGCTCTGGATTTTGCCAACAAGCCATTTCCCAGTCCAGTATGACTACCTTTCCGTCTCGCATGATTATATTTCTAGTCGTAAAATCATTGTGCGTGAGGGTTTTGTGCTTTTGCGGTAGTTTTGCGTATTCCTCGCCGATGTTTTTGATGAAGCATTCAATTGTTTCAATTTCAGTTGTTGTAAAAATTACATCATTTTCGGCATCGAACATGCGCCACATTCTGAGTAGTGTGTTGCTAGCTTTACGATAGTCGTTTTCGGTGTAGTTATTTAGATGCAACTTTTCGACGCAGGATTTTTTATTGTAATACTTTGCATGAAAATCCGTTATGGCGTCGATGATTTTCGGATAATCACTAGTTTTTGGCTTTGTGCCCTTTACTTCCTCCATTGCGAGAAAATGTACGCCACTTTGGTCGCCGATATGCCAGTATAAATCTACTAGATATTCTTTTAAGCTTGGATCGATATTTTTGTAAAAGATATTCTCGCGAAATTCACTATCGTTGAAACCAAGGACTTTGCGATGGATTAGCTGCGAGGTTAGGAGCGTAATACTTCCTCCGCAAATAATCTTTGCGCCATTGATGATTACTTTACGTGATTTCCATTTTCCGATAAACGATAATTCTAATCCGCTTTTGAATTTTAGGTGGTAGCGGTAGATGCTCGGTTCGGACGACGAGCTGACTTTGCTGAGAATGCAATCGTCTGTCATTATGGGCTTGAGTTCAAAAACGTCGGGCTGTTGCTTGAACATGACATCGAATGCCGCGCGCGATTGGTGGCGTGTCTTTTTGAACTCCTCCGTACTCATGGCATATATTATATACTTATTGTATGGACTTATCTAATGCAGAAACAAGACACATCAAAAAAGATAATGCAGAATATCTAGAATTTACAGCTTTTGACAAGTACTCTGATAAGATTACTGCGGTTTTCGCTATTAAGGGTGAAATGGATTTACGTTATTGGAAAGATGGCTATAAAGAAAACTTGGATAATGTTTGCCAAGTATTGTCTCTGGATCCGGAGAGACTCATAAAAATTACTAAACAGATGCATGGCGACAAAACGGTGGTAGTAAAAGATTTGTCTGAAGTTCCAGAAGCGGATGGATTGATTACGAAGGAAAAAGGCATTACGCTTTCGACTAGAGTCGCCGACTGCATTTCTGTATTAATGTATGACCCCGTACAAAACGCAATAGCAAACGTACACTCTGGTTGGCGCGGAACTATAAAAAGAATTGCGCCAAAGGCTGTCCTAAAAATGCAAGAAGTATTTGGGACAAATCCAGAAGATTTGGTTTGCGTGCTCTGCCCTAGTATCGGAATTGACCATTTCGAAGTCGATAAAGATGTGAAGAATATGTTTGTCGAAGAGTTTGGCGAACGTTATATGTACGATCTTGGAGACAAGACATTTATTGATGCCGCTCGCCATTTGACTGAATCTTTGATGGAAGTGGGCGTGAAGCTCCAAAACGTGCATGATTCTGGAATTTGCACCGTTTGCAATAAGGAATTAATTCATTCGTATAGGGGCATAGGTAGAACGGAACCATGCTATCATAATGCTGCTCTAATTTGTCTAAAATAATTATGCTAGAATGAAGATATGAGCAATAAGGATGTAGCTAAGAATAACAAACAAGAAAAGAAAAATAATACAGGTTCTTATATTGCTATCGGTGTAGCAATTGCGATATTTGTGGCCGTCGCCGTTGGTGCTACGATTTACGGTCTAGCACACAAGGATGATGGGCCTGAGTTTTATAATTGTCCGACCTACGATCCGCATTGTATGACCGTAGAAAAACCGATGATTTATCTATATCCTACCGAAGATAACACGGAGATTTCAGTTAAACTTAGCAATCCAGAAAAGCTTACAACTAGCTATCCAAAATATGTAGATGGCTGGAATGTATTGGCGCAAAAAGATGGTAGCTTGATAGATTTGAAGACTAATCGTGAGCTATATGGTCTTTATTGGGAAGGCGCAAATTATCCAGCCAAACAAACCGATGAAGGCTTTGTGGTTAAGGGCGAAGAATCCGCAGAGTTTCTGGAAATTAAACTTGCGGAGCTTGGCTTGGCTGAGCGTGAGGCTGAAGAATTTATCGTTTATTGGTTGCCAAAACTTGAAGCAAACAAATACAACTACATCCGTTTTGATACGAATGAGACCTTAGATGAGTATATGAAACTCGAAGTCTCGCCAAAAGCCGATACGGTTATTCGCATTGCGATGAGCTATAAAGGTTTGGATGCACCGATTGAAGTGACTGAGCAAAAGATTGAGACTCCTATTCGCAATGGTTTTACGGTTGTGGAATGGGGCGGTAGCGAGATTAAATGAAACACGAAACCAAACATATCGCAGTAATTTGCTTCATATGTTTGGCGGTTATTGCAGCATTCGTTATCGGCGTCTTAACAACGAACAATCCGGCTGGTGAACATGGGTCGGGCAACCAAGGGCAATCTTCGGGAGAAATAATGAGTAGTATTACGATTCGGGTAAATGATCGAGAATATAAAGTTAGAATTGCCGATAATGAGGCGGCGCAAGAGTTTGCTAGCTCGACTCCATTTGAGCTGCCTATGATTGAACTGAATGGTAATGAGAAATATTATCAAGGCAGCGATAAGCTCAAAATGGAAGCATATAATCCTAGCCATATCGAAGCTGGCGATTTGATGCTTTATGGCGATGATTGTATTGTGCTTTTCTATAAATCTTTTGATACAAATTATGAATATACGCGCCTCGGTTGGGTTGAAGACGCGGAGGATCTTGAAGAAGTATTGGGTCACGATAACGTAACGGTAATTTTTACAAAAAACTAAAAGGAGGAATATGGGAAAAGTATTAGTATGCTATTTCTCTCGCGCAGGTGAGAATTATAACGTAGGAAAAGTTGACGTTGGTAATACGGAGATTTTTGCAAAGAATATTATCGAAAAGCTTAAGGCTGATGGCCGCGAGGTGGATGAGTTCAAGATTATTCCTACAGTTCCATATCCAGAAAGTTACGATGATTGCGTAGCGAAGGCTACCGAAGAGCGTACGATGCAGGAACGCCCAGAATATCAAGGCGATGTTAACCTCGATGATTATAGTACTATTTTCTTTGGTTATCCGATTTGGTGGGGCGATATGCCAATGATTGTTTATAATTTCCTTGAAAAACATACTTTTAACGGTCAGAATTTGTATCCATTTTGCACGCATGAAGGTTCTGGTGAATCTGGCACATTTATGACTGTTGGGAACCTTGCTGTGGGCGCTATGCGTCAGGAAGGGCTTGCAATTGAGGGTAAACTTGCGCGCCAGGATGGCGGTAAGAAACAGGCTGAATACTTTGCCGATCAAGCTGCGATTTAATGAAGAAGAATATTGATTTTATTCTAAAAACACCGATAGCCCATCGAGGGCTTCATAACGTGAAGGCGCCAGAAAATTCTCTGGCGGCCTTTAAGTTGGCTATAGAGCATGGTAATGTCATAGAACTTGATGTACATATGCTTGCTGACGGTAAAATTGTTGTATTTCATGACGATAATTTGAAGCGTATGACGGGCGTGGATGTGGCGATAAAAGACGAAACTTATGATGAGCTGTCTGGTTTGCGGCTGAAAGATACTAAAGAAAAGATTCCGCTTTTGACTGAAGTTCTGGACCTTATAAAAGGAAAAGTGCCAATTATTATAGAAATAAAGTATGATCGCCCTGCGCGCGAAATTTGCCCTGCCCTGATTAAAATAATGAGCGACTATGCTGGGCAATTTGTGGTAAAAAGTTTCGATCCAAAAATTGTTTTTTATTTTCGCCGTAAGGCGCCTTATATTGGGCGTGGGCAGCTTGCGACGAAGAAGAATGTCTTTTTGCAGAACCTATGTTTCAATTTCCTAACGAAGCCAGATTTCATCTCCTATGATATTCGCTATTTGCCGAAGAAACGAGTCGAGAGAATTCGTCGTCATATACCAGTTCTTGGGTGGACGGTACGTAATAAAAATGATTTAGCGCGCGCAAAAAAGAATTGCGATAATTATATTTTTGAAAACTTATCTATCTAGATTTTTTTAATTTGTTTAGCGTAATGTTGTTTGCGATGTTTGACATCGAAAAGATGATTAGCATGACGCCAAGAATCTGAATAAAGACGTCCGTAATCATGATCTTGCCGATAATGCAGAAGATGCCGGCGATAAGTCCGATAATTGGCAAGATAATCGATAGGCTAGACGTGGCACCAAGTGAGCGTAGTTTTGCGGCGTCGTGTAGACGAATGAGGCTGATGAAGATAATAAAAGTGCCGATGATGAAGCTGATTGTGTCCTTGATAAAGTCGGTTTGAACCATCAAGAACACGCCGGCGATGATGAGGGCGATACCGGTGATAAGCGTCGAGACTTTTTGCAGTTCTTTCGGCGTGCGACCATAATCGATGAAATTATAGATGCCATAGAGCGCGAAAATTATACCGATGGAAATAGAGATTGCTGAGGTGACTTTGTCCGCCCAGATAAGAAGACAAATGCCTAGTACTAATAATGCTAGATCGACTAGTAGTGGCAAAATCACTTCGTTGAAGCGACGTTTATTCTCAACTTTTTTACGCGCTTTCTTGCCATCATTGTTCTTAATAATCTCTGCTTCGACAATCTCGTCTGTATTCTTACTCATAGCTATTTCTTAATGCGGCGCTCCTCAAGCCACTCCGGTACATCGGTAAACTTGATTTCCGGCATATAGTTAATTTCGTCTTCGGTGACGTCAAAGATTTGTTGGTAGACGATTTCTACGGAGCCATACTTTGCGTCTTCCATTTTGAAGCCTAATTCATTGGCAAGCTTTTCGACTGATTCTGCGGATGGGCCTTCGATTTCGATAAAACTTGGAACCCACGGCCAGGTATCGATATCGATTTCTACACCATCTTTTATCCATGATTCGCGGTAAGTTTCTTGAAGTGCTTTTGGCTTACCGACGGCATGCGTAAGGAAATCGATCGCGTTCTCGTAACTGTCTACGGTTAGGCAGATTTCTTTCATTCCCTCGATGCTGCGATCGTCGCAGTGCTTGAAGGACATTGTGATTTGGTTGCCTTCGTTGCGCACGCGATAATATTCATTTGAATTTGGACTATCAAAAACTGCGCGCTCCATTAATCTTTCTGGCGCGACCAGTTCTGCTCCGAGGTTTTTGAGTAGTTTTCTAATATTTTCTTTGTTGATATTCAAAAATTTAGCTTCTATCTCTGCCTTCATATTTATAGTATAACCTAGAATAATTCGAGGTCGTTAAAAACAGCAATTATTGTAAGGATAAAAGACAGTGCTGTATAAATGATTGCATAAGTGTCATTTCCGAAAATGCCAAGCGCGCGCACTCTATCGGCGGCGTGTTGACGTTGTCGTTTTTTGCGGTCCTTGATGTAACGTTCTTTCTCTGGGATGTAGTCGAAGCCACGCGAGCTGGTTGGTATGTTTGGTTTTTCTTTGCTAAATACGTGTCGCACGGCAAGCGAGACAAATGCACTTACGCCGGCAATTGCCGCGATGGCGAGCGTAAGGACCGAAGCAATGGATACCGTGCGTACGTCTTTTGTGCAGGCAATGAATGTCATTATTATTAACATGATGATTGAATAGAGTGCAGCCATGGCTGTGCTAGCTCGGTTGTTCGGGTCATTTTTGACTGCAGATATATGAGCATATTGATATATGGCGGACATAAAAAGCACAAAAAATATGCAATAAGCATGAGGCATATTAATTAAGCGAAATACGATGAGACCTGCCACTGAGATTGCGGTAGCGATAGGCGTAGCGAGAAGCTTATATGTTCTTTTCTGGGTCGATGTCATTTTATAGCATTCCTTTTTTCTTGAGCCAGGCCGCGACAGCGAGGGACACAAGGATGGATATGCCTAGAATCACCCAGGCAGATAAGTGCTCTGTACCAATGAAGCCAAAGTAAACATTCATGCCGAGGAATGAAGAGATGATTGTCGGAATGGAAAGTACGATAGTGATACCGGCAAGGAATTTCATGATGTTATTTAGGTTATTGGAGATAACTGTGGCATAAGTGTCAGTAATCGACGAAAGGATTTTGCGATATAGTCCAGCCATGTCGATAGCCTGACGGTTTTCAATGATAGTGTCTTCGATGAGATCTGCATCGCCTTCATAGAGCGGAATCACTGACCCGTTATTGAGGCGCTCAAGTACGCCGTCATTTTCTTTTAGGGATGTCGTGAAGTAGACGAGTGTTTTTTCGGTTGCGAGTAGATCGATGAGGTCTTCGTTGCGCGTTGAGGCGCGGAGTGTATCCTCTTTCATTTCGATATCGCGGTAAATCTCATCAAGAACGCGCAGATATGATGCGGCTGCCGCATTAAGAATCTGAATGAGGAAACGACTCTTTTTTGCTGTGCGAAAATCCTTTACCTCGCCCTTGCGAAAATCGTTAAGCAGGCTAATGCTCTTTGGTGCGACTGTAATGACATAGTTATTGTTAGTAATGATAATACCGAGAGGATAAGTGACGTATTTATCTTCCTGGCTGACAAACGCAGGTACATCGATAACGGTGAGTGTTGCTTTCTTGTCTGTTTCTACGCGAGGAAGCTCGTCATCATCGAGCATTTTTACGATTAAGCTTCGGTCGACTTTTGTAATATTGACGACGCGGTCAATTTCTTCCTGGCTTGGCTCGGACAAGTCAATCCAGCAATCTGGTAAAATCTCATTGATAGATTCTAGTGTTTGTTTACGATTATTTGTGCGGTAGCACTTGAGCATTTTTATTCCTCGTCGATATTAATTAATTCTTGCCTTATCCATAAGCATATTTTAGCATCTTGAGAGTTCTTGAGCAAAATGGTATAAAATAAAGCAATCCCTATCGCGTATAGGGAGGGCTCATTAACAATATTTTTCTACTGCAAGGGGGTAACCAACTATGAAGCAGAAAAGAATCAAAGAACTCATCGAAAACAGCACCATCCTCGGCTTTGAATTTGACAATGACAAGGAGATGTATGTCTGGGAAGTGACTCCGGCAGAAGGCAAGATGCTGGCGCATCGTACAATCGAGAGCTGTGATGATAGTTTCCGCGAGAACTACTTCGCCGTCCCTTACGACGACCTTGATGCCTGCGAGAACATCTACCAGGAAATGCTCCTTGACTTCATCGGCTGCTATGCGGAAGATCTTTTCCACGGCGAGGCTGGCTCTCTGGCGCTTTTCAGTGATATTGCCAGCAAGGGTGATGATGGCCTGATGGAGCTTCTGTCGTTCTTCGATAAGACCTATGACGAGTTCCTGCTCGACGTATTCTACTGGTACGGCTGCTGGGTCGAGATGACTCTTGCGCTTGGTGAAGATGGGTGCAAGGTCGATCCCGGGGTCATGGATTCTATACGTCTGACAAAAAGTGTACTGCGCCATCTCTGCGAGGATGTGCTTATTGTCGACTACGAAGACGGATCCGCTGCCTGCTGGGAGCTCGCAAAGGCAAACGGCGGGATTTGGTATCGCCGCGTCAGCGCTGTCGATATCGACGACGTTACGTTCTTCGACGAAGAGTACGGATGCTTTGCTCAGGACGATGAAGACGCACTGTCCGCGCTTCGTGACAACATACTGCTCTCCTTCTGGGAGAAGAAGTGGTCCTACGAAGTGGAAGGTAATCCTCTCGGACTTCTCGGCATTGATGAGGTGGATCTGTATCTGTAACTGATAACATAGAAGTAGTAAAAAATGTTGTAAAAGGCCCAGCGTCTTCGGATGCTGGGCTATTCTTATGCTAATAACTTGCATTTTTTTGGCATCTGTGATAATATAATGACGGACAAACCGCCCCCCCGGTTTGTCCTTTATGATATTGGGGCATTAGCTCAGTTGGCTAGAGCGCCTGCTTTGCAAGCAGGAGGTCAAGAGTTCGAGTCTCTTATGCTCCACCAAATGTAGATACGTAGGAAATCTGTAACTTTGAACTTGGAAAAGTCCAGAATTACAGATTATTTTTTTATGTCTAAGCATAGGTGAGGAATTGCGAAAACTCTAAAGCATTTTTCGAAAATGAAGGTTTTCGAACTGCCTAAAATCACGTCATTCATCTGTAAAATGTCCAAAAAGTCCAGAATGTGGTTTTATGCAATTTGAAGCTCGAATTGTACCGGAGAGTGGTATCTCAAATAATGCTGTTCGCGTTGGTTGTTGTAGAAATCAATGTATGAATCAAGCTCTTTCTTGAACTCTGCTTCACTTTTGAAATTGTTCCGGTAAATGCATTCTTTCTTTAATGTGCGGAAGAAAGCCTCGGCTACTGCATCGTCGTGAGGGGTGCCGGGATGGGGGAAGGATTGCGTGATGCCGAAGCGCGCCGCAATCTTGCTCATCGAATACGAAACGTATGGCCCGCCATTGTCTGTATGGACGATTAATCCTTTGCCTGGTTGTTCTTTCCGAATCGCTTCGGTGATAGTTCGAGTGGCAAGATTAGTGCTGGGATTCCTACCATGGTTATACGCTAAGACTTTTCTAGAATAGAGATCAAGATAAACGCAGATATACATCCTGTGCCTATTTAAGTCAAAACAAGTCATATCGCTGACCCAGACAGTATTCGGCTCGCGAACATCGAACTTTTGCTTGAGCCGATCAATGCGGCGCTGTTCGATGGCCTTCTTGTAGTTGGCTTTACTACTGGCTTGGATTGGAGATAATCCCATTTCGCGCATAAGTTCAGAAACGAGCTTTTCACTAATTGTGATGCCTTGCCGCTGGAGGGAGCGGCGGATACGCTTAATACCATAGGTTTGGCGACTAGCATTAAATATGTCTGAGATTTTGCCGGATAACATAGCGCGGCGTTCAATAAACCAGGCTTTTTCATTTTTATTGCGGAAGAGATGGTTGTAGTAGGTACCGGTAGGCAAAGAAAAAGCGTCACATAGTTCATGGACGCTGTATTTGCCGTATTGCTCATCAATTCCGGCTTTCTTATCTTTCATAGTGAGTTCTTTAAAGAACGATGAATTGTGGATGATCTCCAGTTCGTTTTCGAGTTTCTTAATTCTATCGTTGGCGAGCTGTAGGTCTTTTAGTCTGACGGTGCCATATTTATTCTTTTTCTCAGTATATGGTTGCACCCAAGTATAGAAAGTACTTTTGGCGCAATTGTATTCCCGGCAAATGTCTGCGACTTTCTTGCCTTTATGGTAATCGCCTAACGGCGAGAATCTTTTGAGTTTCAGATTTACGTTTCATAACAAAAATCTCCTTTTGTCTAGTTTTTTAGCTAGAGAGATGAGGTTTTGCAAGCATAAGCATTATGAAGTGAATTGCGATATAATGTATTCATGAAGACAAAGAAAACAATTAGTATTAGGAAAATTATTATCATAGCACTTTCGGTGGTTACAATATTCGTAGGCGTAATGAACGAGGTGAATGCTCGCAGTATTATAAGTGCGGACGCATTTCGTCCATGTTCAGATATGTATGAAGACGATTTTGAAGCTACAATTTGCGGAAAGTTGAATGCAACTCAGATGCTTCAGCAATCGCATTCTTATCACACTAATGCGTATATATGTTTTGCCTTAGCTGAGATATTGATTGTCGCGGCTATTCTCAATAAGAAATAAAACTAAAAATCTCCCCGATGGGAGATTTTTTAAAAGAACGAGTGTCGCCTAGGCGATGGCTTATTTCTTACTTCCAGACATCACATTGAGCGGTCTTGAATGGGGAGTCGCCAAGAATATTGACTGCACCAACTCTAGCCTGCAATCGATATACGTTGCTACCGCACCAGAATTGACGACTACTGGAGTAGTCTATTGCGCCAAATTCTTCCCATACAGTATTGCCGTTTGCGTCGAGCATACGTATGTCTGTGTGGTGGAGGGAGCTAGTATTATATACTCGCACCCAAATATGTGAGTTGATTCCAGTATTTCCGGTCGCTACCCAAATATCTTGGTAAGTGCTATTAAGCGTGTATGGTCCTGCCGCGTGTGCAATCCCGGTTGTGCAGAATAGCATGATAGCTATCAGGACAATTGATAACAGAGTTTTGGTCTTTCGTTTCATAATAAATGTAAACACCTCCGATAGGACATACTAGGCGACGCTCGTTAAAAAAGAACAGCGCATTTTTCGTTTGCGCTGAATCTTATACTAGCATTGTTCAAATATTTTTAGAAGTCTTAGCTGATGGTGCTTTCCTCGGGTATTCCCAACTCTTGCGTATGTAGATTCCGTTCTCCTTGAGGACCTTGCGGACAGTGTCTCCGCCGATTCCTACTATGGTCCCGACTTCCTTTGGCGTCTTCATTTCAGTATATAGTTCAATAATCTTTTTGACCACCAAAAAGTCTTTACTCAAAACCTTGTCTGATGATGAGTCGTTGAGTAAAGATTTTTTTATTGCCTATAAGCTAGTCTATTTAGTCATTCAATAAATCTTTTATTTTGTCTGAAAGTTTTTCTAAATCTATAGCTTCCCCATTAATGCGAAAATATGGCGTGCCTTTTAGGTGAGTTGCTTTTCCGATGCGTTGTTCAAATTTCAGGCGCTTTTCAACTTCTTGGCTCTGCATGTCCTTTGTGAATTTTTCAACATTCCCTGAACCGTCGGAGGCGATTTTGAAATAATCAATAAAGATATTTTCTGCATCTTTTGCGTCGGCGTATATCCATTCTGATTGATTGCCGAACAATAGGTCTTTGTATTCTTTAAAGTATCCCTGTATTTGTGCGGCCGTAGCAGCGCGTGCGGAGGCGTAGCTATTATTAAAACTGCGCAAATTATAATAACGAAAAACTAACGCGATTTCGCCGTCGTATTGCTCCATCAGGTCGCCGATAGTTCGATTCCATTCTGCGCAGTGTGGACATCCGAAATCCGCATATTCGTAAACAACTATTTTGGCCTTTTCTGGATCGCCAATTATTTTATCTCCGATAAGGCCACTCTCTTCTAGTGGTTCAAATATTTGATCTGGGTTACTTATTTCGATGGTTGGTTCTTTTTTGTATGTGCTCAAGACTATTAAGCCTACAATGGTCGCAAAAAATATAACACATATTATTAATATCTTTTTCATGTTTTCTCCGATGCTATATGACTTTGTAGTAATCGCCGTCTGGAAGATAATTTGGATCATCCGAATACTGACACCTGTATGAAAATGAGCCGTTATCTTCACAGAGATATATTATTGCCGTACATGATTTGCTAGTTTTGCTATTTTCTACGTCGCACTTAATATAAAAAGTGCCATCTTCCTTTGTCTTTCCGTATCCTAATATTTGTTTGTTCGTGAAGCCGTCTTGTGCAAGAGCTTCGTCTATAGAATTATCAGCAAGCTTGTCGAAGGCTGAGGCCTTTAGACTGTTGATTCTAGAATATTCATTTAAGTAAGTCTCAAAGCGGCATGGAATGCTGATAGTAAAAAGCGCTATCGCTAAAATGGCCGATGCGCCAATAATTAGATACGCGATATTGCGAGACTTATGTTTGTGCGACACCGTTTCTGCCTGCGACGTTTCTGTGCCAATTAGATTTTCTAAATTGCAGCAAAGAACGTCGGTTAGCATTAAAATATGCTTTGTGCTTGGATACGAGTCGCCATTTTCCCATTTTGAGATTGTCTGCCTTGAGACCGACATCTTGTCAGCCAAAACTTCTTGCGATAGCCCTGCTTTTATTCGATGCTTCCTTAAACTATCTCGAAACTTCATACGTTTTCCTTTTTTTTCATTCTAGCAGATAAAAGTACGGCAATTATGTATTACGGTGGACTACTTATCTTAGCCATAATGGATCTTTCTTTTTCGTTAATTATGGAAAAACAAAAATAGAAAGACTACCAACTATTGGGTGCATTTTTGTCTCAAAGAATTAACTATTCGCGATAATCGCTGTATTTTTCGATAATATCTAGCGCTTCTTCTTTTGATATTTTCTGATAATTGCCGTAATAATTTAATCTCGAATATGTCTCGTTCGATTCTTCCCAGTCTGAATCTTGTTTATTGAAAACATATACTTTGCCGCCACTTGTCTTATAGATGTTGTCGCAGACTTTGATTGAATAATACCAGTCAGATACTCCAGCTTTTTTATATAGACTTCCGTCTTCGTATGGAATTATCCAAAGATTTTTTATGTGTTCATCTATATCTACGGCCTTTCCGACGCTGCGGTAATTCATTTCGATGAAATAAACATCGTCGGGTATATTTGGTCCAGAATCTGGGTTGGCGCTTTCTACGCGCCAGGTGCTAAAGAAGAGATGGTTGTCCTTCATTAGGTGTATAGTGATGCGTTCTGTGTTGTTTTCTGCTGTTACGGTTGCGCTAGTGGCCACATTACTATTATCATCGGCTTCAACTACCGTCGAGAAGAAATCCGTATATGTCATATAGACGGTATTAATTTCATACGAAGGATATTCTTTCTTGACCACCTGAATGACGTTCTGTTTATCTTTCTCTAATGAATATGGCCCTTGAAGCATGTAGGGGTTAAAGAGTAATCCCAAAACAAAAAGACCAATTACTGGTAAAGCTATTAGCGCAACCACAATAATTGTAATGATTACGGGTGCTTTGCTTGACTTCTTTTCTGGTTGTTTGGGTGACGTATTAGTTTTTGGCATATTTTTATCCTGCTTATGATTTTATTCTAACACGGCAATAGCAGCTCGGTTCTCATAACAAAAACATAGCATAAGCAAAAATATGCTAATATTATATGTAAGGATGTGTAGACGTGGGTTATCTTTTAAGGGGGGTGCATTATATAGTGTGTTTATCTTGTTTATTATTTTTTCGTTACTAATTCAGCCTCTTCGCGCCGCTGCATTAACGGAAGATATATTGGACAAGTTTGCCGCGAACGATATTATTTTCTATGATCCAGAGGATTGCGACGAGGATCCTAATAAGATTTGTATCGCCCCGTCTGGCGATAAGATTACTTGGATTGGCGATTCGCTTACTGCGCTCTCGACCAAGGATAGACTGGAAAAGTTCTTCCCTGGCGTAGATTATGGCCCTAGCTATAATGATCAAAGCTCCTACGTGCAGAGCGGCAAAGCACTGACGCATGATAATGGTGAGGATGGCGGTCCTGGCGGTGTTGAGATTTTGCGCGGCATTGCTAGCAGAAATAAGCTTCGCCCGTTTTTGGTTTTTGCGCTTGGTGCGAATGAACCTTGGACGGAGCAGACGCTAAAGGATGTATTGGATTTAGCTGGTAGCTCGCAAGTCATTATCGTTACCTCTAGAACGATTAATTATACAAGTTCGTATCATTATGACTATGCGAAAGAAAATGAGATGCTTCTTGAAAAAGCAAAGACCGAGGACAACCTTTCAGTTGGCGACTGGGCATCTGAAGTTAAAGATGAATGGTACGCCAGCGATGGCATGCACTATGTTGATGCTGGTTACGATGCGTATTTGCAGTTTATTAAGGATACTCTTCCGAAGAGTTGTTCTGGCTCGCTCTGTGGCGATACGGCGCCGCAAAAATACTGGTCTGCATTAACTCAACATTTTGGCGTAGCGCCTGCAGCCGGCATTATGGGCAATATTGACAGCGAAGGTGGTTACAACCCGGTAGGTGTTGAGTCTTGTACTTGGTTAAACCCATACGATTTTGACACGAATTCTTGGACTAATGGTTGGCCATCTTTTGAATATTATCGCGACAATGATTATAGCCAAAAAGGTGATCCAACTGGTGTTGGTGCGTTTGGTATTACGGCTACGCGCTCAGATTATTTGAATCACATCAATGAAGTAGCGCCAGATTTGATGAAGTACTTCTCTGACCCGAGTACGTATAGCTTGGGCGGCTGCTCTGGTTTGCCAATGAACGGTGCAGAAACTGGTGGCGATGCATTATTGGCATTGATTGGCGATATGATTCGTTCACAGTCGGATTTGTCTACACTTGAGTTTAATGATGCAGTAATCCGTGACGGCACTTATCATGAGAGGGTGAATGGCAATGATGGGTCGGCAAGCTTCATCGTTGATATTGATTCTGTGAAGCAAACCTACGAAGTTAAGATTATTGATACTGATGAGGAATTGACGGATTTGGCTGTGCAGATTACCTGCCCGCATGTTTCAAAATCTAAGTATCCGGATTCGGTTTGTGAAGGTATTTATGGTGGCACGAGCAAAAAAGTTGAGAAGCATATCCCTTATGAGATGAAACTCGATACGGGTGAAAAAATTATCGTTAAAAATCTCGAGCCTACAATGGGAGGCTCAAAACTCCTCCATATTTATTTGTATTCTTGCGACGAAAAAGATCCGCTTATTACGGAAACAAAAGATGCAGTGCATGCATGGGTAAAAAGCCTTGGTGACGAATCGTCGGAATTCTATACTTATGATGTAAGAGCTGGTTATTGCGAAGGAGATACGATTTAACTATGAAAGTTACAAAGCTAGAACACTCAGGTTTATTAGTAGAAAATAATGGCGTATGCTTGGTTTGTGACCCGATTGAGGTTGAGCAGAAACTGCCAGCTTTTACGAATGTAAAAGCGGTCGTAATTACCCACGTGCATGGCGATCATTTTAACCAAGCAATTGTGGATAGAATTAGATTAGGAAATCCCGATGTAAAGATTTTTACCACTGAAGAAAACGCGGCAAATATTCCCGATAGCACCGCTGTAACGGATGGTGACTTGGTGAATGTTGACGGATTTGACTTGAAATTCTTTGGTAGGGACCATGCGGCGATCATCCCAGGACAAGTGCCTTGTCAGAATATTGGCGTAGTCATTAACGGGACGATTGCGAACCCTGGCGATTCATTTGATTTGCCACCAGAAAAAATCGAGCTACTTTGTGTGCCGGTTTCTGGTCCTTGGTGTAAGACGATTGAATCCATTAATTATTTGAAGGATGTTGCGCCAAAAGTTGCGATTCCTTTTCATGATGCGATTTTGTCTGAATTTGGCAAAGGTATAAATAACAATTGGCTAAAAAGAACGGCTGAAGAGCTTGGCGCGGATTATCGACCGTTATCGCCAGGCGAATCTATGGATATTTAAAGAAAGGGAAAGGGCGGCCATCGCTGGCCGCCCTGCTCTTTACATCTACTTCATGGCAGCTTCCAGGTGTTTCTTTCGGATTTCGTCCGTGATGCGGGCGATTTCTTCCGGTCCCTTTGCGAATCCAGGAACGGCCCAGGAGCCCCACAGCTCGCAAACGGTGCTGTGATTGGGCTTGGCGTCCAGGAATGTAATCGCGTGGAAATAAGGCTGCCAACCCATGAAAATGAAGTAGAGTCTGGAGCGTTCCCACTGCCCGGCCGACATGACGACGTGGAGTTCGGAGAACTTCTCGCCTCCGTCGGCGAACATCTCTGCCGCCATGCGGTCTTCATCGTTGCCGCTGAAGACTACGGGCAGCATGCGGATCATCTCGTGCTTTACGCCGTGGTCAATGAGCCACTTGTGGCCGGCATTCGCCAGCGAAATGGTTTTGTGACCCTCGTGGACGCCACCGAACGTGATGTAGAACACGGTGAGACCTTTGGCCTCGAGTTCGTACCCCACGGAGAGAGCCTTCTGCAGGCGCTGTTCATATTCGGGGCCAGGCGTGCCGTCGGCGTTCAGCGGATGCTGGGCCTTAACGGCGACGATTGCATTCTTGCCGCCGCGTTGCAGGCGGTCAAGCGTGTTGATGCGGGCTTGTTCTTCGAGAACGGCCCACTGGTAGACCTGGTCGGTCATCCAGTCTTGACGTGCTACTTTTGCATTTTTCATGTATCTATACCTCCCCTATAGATCTCGAGTAGATTTCTTAATTTGCATACCCAGAATTCCAGGTATAACTATATTATACCACACTTCGCTAAAATAGTCAAGATGCTATATAATATGCCATAGGCTAACAAAAGGAAAATATGCGAAAAACTACTCTAGTAATAATGGCGGCGGGGATAGGTTCACGTTTTGGCGCGGGCATTAAACAATTAACCTCGGTTGGCCCGAGTGGTGAGATAATTGTAGACTATTCTATTCATGATGCAATTGAGGCCGGTTTTAATAAAATCATATTTGTAGTTCGCAAAGATATTCATGCAGATTTCGAGAAGATTATTGGCCATCGTATTGCGAAGAAATGTAAAGTAGAATATGCCTTCCAGGAACTAGAAGATTTACCGGAAGGTTTTTCTGTACCAGAAGATCGTGTAAAGCCTTGGGGTACGGGCCAGGCCGTGCTCGCGTGCAAGGATTTGATTCACGAGCCGTTTGCAGTGATAAATGCGGATGATTATTACGGCAAGGAAGCCTTCGTGAAGGTCCACGATTTCTTAATCGAGCATGCGGATGACAAGGCGAATTACTGCATGCCGGGTTTTGTTTTAAAGAATACCCTTAGCGAGCAAGGTGGTGTATCGCGTGGGATTTGCCAAGTCGACAAGGATGGCCACCTAACAGAGATTATTGAGACACATAATATCGTAAAGAAAGATAAAGATTTTGCCGTGACCGAGGATACTGGTAAAGAGATTCCAATGTCTTCCCTCGCTTCGATGAATATGTGGGGCGTTACGCCAGACTACCTCGACATTTTAGAGACTGGTTTTATTGATTTTCTAAAGAATATTCCAGAGGGCGATATTAAGGCCGAGTATCTCTTGCCGATTATTATGGAGGGGCTCCTCAAAGATGGCCGCGCAAAGATCTCAGTATTAAAGACGCACGACAAATGGTTCGGTATTACTTATGCTGCCGACAAGAAAAAAGTAATTTCCGAGTTCAAGAAATTAGTAGATAAGGGTGTTTATCCGACTCCACTCAATAGCTAGATTTCGTGCTCGTAGCATTCACAGTTTTTCATATGCCAGCTCCAGTAATCTAGGTCATCGTCGTAGCCTTCGATGGTGAAATGAAGGCATTTTAGCATGGAACCGTGGCCGACGATTAGGATTATGTCGCTGTCGGAATGCTTTTGTTTGAGCATGCTTAGGAAGCGCTCTGCGCGCGTAAAAACGTCTTTAATGGGTTCGACGTTGTCTTGGTTTGTGTTTAGCTTCAAATCGCCAATATCGAGCCCATTTTTGCGTAGCAGGCGGCCGTGCTTACCTTCATTGTCGCCAAAGCTGCGCTCTAGAAGTAACTCGTCGTATATGATATCAATGTTGCGGTCTTCGGTAATAATCTCGGCGGTTTTGCGTGCGCGAGCGAGCGGTGATGCGTAGCAATGCGTGAATTGGATATCTTTGATTTTTTCTTGTAATTCGCGGGCTTGTTTGATGCCAGTGAGGTTTAGTGGGATGTTTGTCCTTCCCTGTGCAATGCCTTGGATATTCCAACTAGTCTGACCATGACGAACTAAATAAATCTTCATCGGATAATCTCGTGTTTGAAGTATTGTTCTTGGAATTCTGTGAGCGCATCAATGGCGTCGTTGGAATAATACTTGCCTTCTGGCACGACTACAAGTTTGTCATCATCGTCGTCGGTGCGATGGATAATCGCGATGCACTTTCCGGTGAACTCTTCGACTGGCTCGAAAACGCCTAGGACGTAACAATCTAGTTCCTCGCCGTCACCGCTAACGGTGCCAGGAATAAAACCATAGTTGAGCGGATAAATAAAACCATGCTTTGGATGTTTGCTGCCAAATGGCCGATCAATTTTTACCGTAATAGTTTGACCTAGGTACTGTTCGTTCATTGTTTATTCCTTTCTACTGGCACGGCGTTCTCGTAAATACCGTTCAATAAATCGTCTGGGTAATGTGTGTCGCAATAGCGCTCAATAAAATTGCGTGGTTCGATGCCGTGTCGTCGGAGATTCTGTCTATATACGGCAATGCCTGAAATAAGGATATCAAAGATTAGAAAAATAGCGAGTATTTTAAAGACGATATCGCCGATTTTGCGTGGTACGAGTTTGTATAGTTTGAGGATTAATGGAAAGACTACATAAATAAAAGCGACGACGATTGCTCCCCATACGAACATGTACGGAATTGTGGTTTTGCCGCCAATGTTTAAGTATTTATCCGAGTAATCCCACGAGCGCGTGCCAAATAATAGCTCTTGGCCGATTGCCATGACGTATTCGAGGACTCCGCCGATAAAGAAGCCGTAGACGAAATATTCATACCATCTTTTGCTGCGCCAGCGGCAAATCATAATAAAGACTAATAGTGCGCCGGCGCCATAAATCGGGCTGAGAGGTCCATAAATGAGTCCAGAACGTGGCAGCCAAAGTTTGATGCCCTGATGAATGTAGAGCGTTACGTACATGAATATCTGTTCGTAGTAGGTGCCGAACACTGATCCGAGTGTAAAAATTAGAACGCCGAGATTAAAATAATCTTTGCGGCGCTCAACCTCAAAAAGCCGCTTTGATGCAGCTTTTTGGGTTTTTGTTTTTTCGGGCATCTGGCTCCTAGATGCAAGTGTAGCCGCCGTCAATTGGCAAAATTACGCCAGTGACATAGCTAGCTTCTTTGGATGCGAGGAAGATTGCACCAGCATTAAGTTCCCCTTCTTTGCCGTAGCGTTGCATTGGGACGTGAGTCTTGGCGAATTCCTGGAATTGGTCAGTGTCTAGAACCTCTGTGGTAAGTTCGGTATAGAAGTAGCCTGGACAGATTGCGTTGCAAGTGATGCCTTCGGTGGCTAGTTCTGCGGCGACGGCGCGCGTAAAGTTTACTACGCCACCTTTGCTGGAGTGATATGCGACAGTATGAATTTCGGTGTTGCCAACGAGGCCATACATAGAGGCGATATTAATAATGCGACCATAGTGATTCTTCTTCATAATATTCGCAAAAGCGCGGGTCATCTTGAAGACTGACGTAAGGTCGGTGCCGATAGTAAAATCCCATTCTTCGTCGGTCATTTCTAGTACGCCTTTGTCCTTGCTGGAGCCGGCGCAGTTGAGCAAGATATCTACTTTGCCATATTCTTTTTCGACTTTTTCGGCGGCAGCCGTAATACTATCTGTTTCTGTTACGTCGCACTGAATTGGCAATACTTTTATGCCGTATTTATCTTCCAACTCTTTTTTGAGGGCTTCTAGGCGTTCAAAGCGACGCGCTAGGATGGCAAGGTTTGCGCCCTGCTCTGCGAAAGCGAAAGACATTTGGCGACCGAGGCCAGAAGATGCACCGGTAATGACGGCGACTTGATTTTTGAGATTAAACATTTTTCCTCCTAATTGTTAGAGTAATTATACCATTTTCGTGGCCAGAATAAAATTGATGGCTTCGATAATCGCAATAATTTCATTAATGGCGGCAATTGATAGGCCGACAGCATGGAGGGTGAACATATAAGCGTCTAGTGTGGCAGAATTAATATCGAAGTTGATTTTTGAGACAAGAATAAGAATCGCAGATAGCGTAAATAGGCCAATATGGAACAAAGCGTATTTATTGCGTCCGGAGAGAAAGTCGTGAATGCCAGACCAGCCAAGTATGATTGCGTTAAGAACGAAGCGACGATTGCTAATGGTTTGCTCTTTTTCGGTATGACGCTTTGTAAAGAAGCCGATGATTTCTAGTAGAGTCCAAAGCACGCTAAAGATTAATGCTACTAGCATCACGGTCCTCAGTATTGTCAGTAGGGCGTTGTTTCCGTCTGACATTACCGGAACATAGACGTTATCGACGAGCTCTTTGTGCGCGAGTTTGATTTTTAGTTCTGGCTGAATATATAGGAAGTACGCTGCAGGAATAATAAAAGTCAGAAAGCGGGTGATTCCGCGCTTGTATTTACCGAAGTAAAAATCGTTGAGGCCAAATAGGCCAAAGAAGATGGTATAGATGCCGACAGCTAAAGAGTTGGTTTTCGTTTTCATAATGCTTAAGTTTGGTTTAATTATATCATTTTGGCTTGGTGGTGTCGTATAATTAAGGTAATATGAAGGTGTTTAAAGTTCTTGGGCGCATTATTTGGATAATAATCGCCGTTATCGCGATAGCGGTCGTAACTTGCATAGTACTTGTTTCGGTGTTTGGCACCGATGTAAAAACTATTAAAGGCGAAGAATCAACGGAAGAAGTTGTGCCGCCTGAACCAGAGATTACTGGCGCCGAAACGCGCTTGTTGTTTGCTGGCACGACATTTTGGGGGCGTCGCACGAATAATGATGCACGTGCTTCGGAGCTTGGCGTTAAGTATCCTTTTTCGCAGCTAGACACTTTGGACCGCAAGAATTACGATGCTTGGATTGGCGGTCTAGAATGCCCGGTCACGGATAATGGTCACAACAAAGCTGAAGAAGAAAACATCTTTAAGTTTAATTGTGATCCAGATTATTTGCCAGAGGCCGCAAAATACTTCGATGCTTTTTTGTTGGGTAATAATCATGCAGGCAATCAGGGTAAAACCGGTCTAGAAACTACGCGTGCATATTTAAAGAAGAATAATATTCAGTATTTTGGCACGCCAAAGCGTACTGCTAATGATACGAGGGATCCAGAATATCCGAATGACGATGTGAATGTAAATAACTGCGGAATCGTTGTGTTGCCAGTCCGTATTGCCCTCGATGATGGCACGGAAGATAAGTATAAGATTCCTTTTGGCTTCTGCTCTGCGCATGGCGTTTATGGCGTTCCTGGTGAAGATTATTTGCAGAATATGAAAGATTTTGCGCAGTATGTGCCGACGATTGCGATGCCGCACATGGGCGCAGAGTACAAAACATCACACGATGCAATGCGTCAAAATCTATACCGCAAGATGATTGATTATGGAGTAGAAGCAGTAATTGCAGATCATCCACATTGGCTACAAGATTCCGAGGCTTATAATGGTAAGCTGATTGTTTATTCGATGGGCAACTTTATGTTTGATCAGACTTTTAATGCCGAAGTTGTACGCTCCGCCGCAATTGAAGCGCAGGTGAAGATTGATATCAAAGATGCGGAACTAGACAAGTGGAATGAACTCGGCGAAGGATGTTTGAAGGACTCTGCGACTTGCTATGAAACAATAAAAGCGGCAGGTCTAAAGAAGCTTAGTCTGACCTGGGCTTACGATTATCATGGTACGACGTCTGCTGGTAATCGCATTACGCGTTTAGCGCCAGACAATGAGCAGGCGGCAATTGGCCAACGCCTAAACTGGGGCGCAATACCGGCCGAACTGAAGATTAAGAAATAAAAAATCCCGCCATGTGGCGGGTATTTTTTAACGTGGTCTACTGACTGCGACTTTGTGTGCGCGTTGCTCGATATGGTCGTTGAGAACTTCGAGCTTCTGGCTCTTGCCAGTCTTGTTTTCGAGGGCTTTTAGAATTAAGAAGTCGGCAATGCGTGGGTTCTTTGGTAGTAATGGACCATGTAGGTAGGTGCCGATGCAATTCTTGTATTTAACGCCTTCTGTCATGTCTTTGCCGTTGTTTCCTGCGCCCGCAATTACCGTGCCAAACGCTTGGACGCCTTTACCGAGATAGGTAAGGCCGGAGTGGTTTTCGTAGCCCACGACTTCGCCAAATTCTGGCGTACTAATAGTGATATTTCCAATCAAGCGCGTATCGCCTGCTACCGTTTTGAGATCGATAATTTTTGTGCCTTCGATTTTCTTTCCTTCGGATGTTTCGAAGTATTCACCAAAGAGTTGATAGATGCCGCAGATAACTAATGTTGGCGTCTCGCGTTCAACGAAATTTTTGAGCTTTGGCGCGATTTTTTGAAGGTCTGCTTCAATTTTGCCCTGTCCTGAATCTTGGCCGCCGCCACCAAATATGATGTCGATGTCGTCCGGAATTTTGTCGCCTGGTTCGTAGTGAATAATATTGGTTTTGATGCCACGCCATTCACAGCGACGCTTGATGGCGAGAATATTGCCATGATCGCCGTAAAGATTCATTTCTTTTGGATATAAGTGAAGGATATTTAGCGTCATAAAATACTCTTTCCTGAAATTATTTTGCGAATTTCTAGCATTGCTGTATATGTTGCAAAAATACGTTTTGGCTTTTTGTTAGACTTCGTGAATTTTCTAACGGCAGTTTCGAGATCTTCTTCGATTTTTGTAACGTGAATATTGTCGTATTTGAGGCGCAAGGCCATGTCGGTCGCGCGAGTGCCAGCAGTCATTTTGATGTTCTTGAGCTTGCTAAAATCCACGTTCCAGAGCCATGAAACATCGCGTCCATCGGCGATATTATCGTTGATGGCGATCATGTAGTCATGATCATCGTCAGCAAATGAGGCAATGCTAAGTTGGAATGCGGATGGGTTTTTGACGAGCAGGATTTCGACTTCGCCGCCATTAACTTCGAAGACCTCACCGCGTCCAAATGCGGATTCGATTTTAGCTAAATCTTTGATGAGATTTGCTGGATCTACTTCTGATAGGATGGTGGTGCAGATTGCGAGTGCACCGGCGGCGTTGTAAGCATTATAGATGCCTTTGAGCGTTAGGTCGGTGCTGTAGTTGTTGCCATTTATGTTGTATGTTGCGTGATTCTTTGAGAGCTTTTCGAAGACAACTTTGGCTGGTTTATCGGAAACTTTTACTTCGGTTTTTTCGATTAGGTTGTCGTCGGATGGGAATTTTTTAAGTAGAGTTTCTGATAGGCCAAAGTAGGCTGGATGTTCTGCTTTGATTTTGCCGACGCGCGGATCTTCGCGGTTGAGTACGACTTCCTTTTTGGCGGCTTTTGCGACTTTTTGTAGCAAATCTGCAGTGTGGTCAATCTCGCCAAAGCGATCAAGTTGGTCGCGCTGAACGTTTAGTAATAAAGCGTAATTAATCGGTACAACTTCGCAGAATTTAACTGCGTGGGCTTCGTCTAGCTCGAGCACGGCGATATCATAATCGAACTTACCGCTGACTTTGATATTGTTGAGGATTGCGGAAATAACGCCGCGCACAAAGTTACTGCCAGACTTGTTCGTGAAGACTTTTAAGCCTTGTTTTTGGAGTAATTCTGTGACGATCTTTGTGGTGGTAGTTTTGCCGTTTGTGCCAGATACTACGACGACGCCATAAGGCAGTTTTGATAGAACTTCTTTGACGAAATTCGGGTTTGTTTTCTCGATGACGAGACCTGGCAAAGCCGAGCCACCATTGCCGCGAAGACGAGTGACTTTCTGGACGCTTTTACCAAGGATGATGCTTAGTTTTTCCATGTTGTGCGCGGGCTCCCAAATAATTTTTTAAAGCTTACTTTTGAGGTGAAATCAATAGCATTGCGACGGAATAGATGTGTGGCAAGTTTTGCAACTAATGCGCTAACTATAACGATGTCGGCGAGGCCCACCCAGAATTCCCATGGGGCAAGGTTGCCAAATACGCCACGGAACATAATAGTGATTGGCGCGCTTGGTGGGAAGAAGGTTAGGAAATATGCCATTGCTTGCGGCTCGCCCGTGAGCGCGTTAATAAAGAAGAGTGGCAGGATTGTAAGGATGATTATTACGCTCGAGAACGAGTTGGCATCTTTGGCGGTCGGCGAAACGGCTCCGATTGCAACACAGAGCGCCGTAAATAGGAAGTATGATGCGATTAATAGGACTGTGTATTGAGCGATATTGAGTGCGTCAAATTGTATGGCGATATCGAATGGTAAAGCGCCATGAGTTTCGGCAAATTTGTATAAAATAATGAGCGGCAATATGAGCACAATGAGCTGAATGATGCCAAGAATCATTAAGGAAATAATCTTACCAACGATGAGATTGGTTGGGTTGATACTGGTCAAAACCAGCTCGCTGATGCGGTTCTCTTTTTCTTCGGTCATGGCGGCAATAATGCGGTTGCCAAGTACGACGATGAGGATATAGAACATCGCTAATGCGACGGCTGGAGCAACGATTTTACTGATATTCTCTGCTAGATCAATGACGTGGTCGTCTTTTGCGTCGTAAGTTGTGGTGTTGTACTGAATTTGATTTGTAACAATGATTAAATCGAATGGATCGATGTTTTTAGTGGCGGTGGCGCCAAGGATGCTGCGGATTGGTGTTGAATAATCGTCGAGTAAACCGGCTTGGTCTTGTTTGGTATAAACTTCAATGGTTTGGCTCTCGTTGAGATTTTTCGGTACGTAATAGAAGACGTCGATTTTGCCAGATTTTACATCGGCGATACCGGAATCTTTGTCTTCGTATTTTGCGATTTTTTGTTCTTCGTCGTTTTCGTTAATGAAGCTTGTAGTTTCGAGATATTCTGCCTCGTCGTAGACGGCAAGTTTCATTTCTGAAGTGTCAGTGCCACCTTCGAGACTTTCGCCGGCTTGGTATCCGGCGAGCGCTGCGATGCCAATGTATGCGCCAAGCAAAACTGGCACGAGAATTGCGGCCGCCCAAAAGCTAGGCTTTTTGAGATTGCGTATAACTTCGAAGTGGATGACTTGGAGCGTTTTATTCATTTTCTTCCTCCTTTTCGCCGTAAACTTCCACGAAGATTTCATCTAGAGACTTGAAGCGGAATTTCTTGCGTACATCCGTAACGGTGCCGTAAGCCTTGGCGACGCCATCCTTAAGCAAAAGAATGTGGTCGCAGAGTTTTTGTACTTCGTCCATGTAATGGGTAATCAAAATAATCGTGCTGCCTTTTTGGTGTAATTCTTCGATGATTTCCATGAGAAGCTTGCGGTTAACTGGGTCGAATCCCTTGGTCGGCTCGTCGAGAATTAGCAGTTCTGGCTCATTCATGATGGTGATGCCGAGTTGGACTTTTTGCTGCTGGCCCTGGGATAGCTTGCTGATTTTGGTCTTGGCGTGATCGAGCAAATCTACGCGTTCTAGGTATTTGAGGCTCCATTCTTTTGGATTCTTGAGGCCTTTTAGACGGCCAAAATATACCATGACGTCAATGACGCTTTCTTTCTTGTAGAGGCCGCGTTCTTCTGGGAGATAGCCGACGCGAATGTTGTGACCTGGAGTGAATTTCTCGCCATTGATTAATAGTTTGCCGCCAGTTGGTTCATAGAGCCCGAGTAGGGCGCGAATAGTAGTGGTCTTGCCGCAGCCGTTGCTGCCGAGCAAGCCGAAAGTTTCTCCCTGTTTTACCTCGAATGAGAGATCCTTAATAACGGTTTTATCGGCGAAAACCATTTTGAAATGTTTAACTTCAATGATATTTTGCGCTGATTTTGTTGCCATACTAGTGACATTTTACCATTTTACAGGGGAGATATATAGTACTTTTGCGAAATGATTGTACTCATGCTTTTTCGGTTTTCGCAAAGTCATTATGATGCTGACATGAAGAGATTATTTGGTGCATTTTTAATAATAATTACGGCCGTTCTTGGCGGTAGCTGCTATGCTACGCTTTCTCCCGTAGAAGGAAGCTCTAATTATGTAGATAATGGCATGGGGCCGGGAGATTCGACGGATTGCGTGGATTTGGAGTTTGTCTTCGCGCGTGGTTCTGGCGCGGAATATGAGAAGAGTGATATGTGGCTAAAATATCAGTCGGAGATGAAAAAGCTTGCTGAAAGACTTGGCTATTCGTATAGGATTACGGACGTAGAATATCCGGCAGTGTCTGTGATAGATCCGATTTCAAATGCAATTGGCGCCTATGTGTCTGCTGGGCAATACTATGAATTTGGTCGCAGCGTGAAGGCTGGCGTGTCTTCCCTGCGCGAGTATTATGATGGCGTGGCGCGAGTCTGCCCTGAGTCGCGTTGGGTGTTAGCGGGATATTCGCAGGGCTCGATGGTTGTGTCTGAGGCGGTAAAGAAGTTCAAGCACGATAAGGTTGTTTATATTGCGCTATTTACTGACCCGCAATTGTACTTGCCCGAAGGTAAAGGTCTGTTTCCTGATGCCTGTATGGGGCGGAATATGTCTGAATATAGGGTGTATGTTCCGGTCTGTCGGACGCACGAGGGGCGTTTGAAAGCACGTAATCCGTATGTTTATGGTGAGCTAGTTGGTAAATATGGACTCTGGTGTGGGCCAGATGATTATGTCTGTGGCAGTACGCAGATTCCATGGAATCTTTCTGGACACACAAAGTACGTTGATAAAATCCCGCAATTAACGGCGATACTGCGAAAGCGTCTTGCGCGTGGAGGCGATGTTGCCAATCGTTCGGTTGGAATGCGGAGTAAATCGGCAGATGATGAGCCAAATGTATTTGCGGAGTTTACGCTTAATACGTATTATGGGCATCCTGGTGATACTATTACGGTTGATGCGTCGCCGAGCTTCAGTCTGGATGCGGATATTATCGATTATCAATGGAGCATTGACGATGAAGAGTTCTGGTCTTCGGGGTCAGAGCCACGGATTTCGGTGTCGTATGACGAGAAAAGCAATCATACTGTACGCGTGCGCGTGACGGATTTTCTCTACGAGTCAGGTGAAGCCGAGGCGGAAATTGATGTGATGGATGGCGATATTTCTGACGATGAGCTTGATGCGCCTGTTGGTGTATCCACTCGTGCTGATGGCGAGGATGTGGTCTTGGCGTGGAATGACCCGCCGACGCCAGCAAAATACTTGTTTGTACGACTAAATGGTTATGATTTGGGCTATGTTGAATCTTCGCGGAAAGAATTGATAATTAAAGACGTTGATTTGAATGAGAAAGATGTGGTTTTGTCTGTTGGGTGGGCGACCGAGGATATGAATCTGGGTAAGTTTACCGATTTGGCTTTGCCGGAGGCGAATAATGACGTCAATGGCGAAGCGGAGCCGCCGATAGAAGCACCAGATACGGGCGTAAGTTTGGCTGAGGGGCTAGTTTCCTGCTTGGTGCTGCTTGGGTGTTTGACGATGATTAGGAAAATATTATGGGCATAAAAAATCTGTCGCCCGGATGGACGACAGATCTGTGCGAGGTACCGCTCAGGCCTCGAACAATGTCCAGGCCAAGGACTTGGTGTCGAACTCGAGTGTGCACTCGCGACGACCAATGACGCACTCAAAGATATGTTTGGCGGTATCGCCAACAAACTTGATGCGCTCCGAGAGGGTCTCCGTAATTTCTACTTCGTCCTCTCCTCCTTTGCGGAAGTATAGTGGTTGGCATGGTATGCGGCTGTAATTGAACAGCGCCATGACCTCTACTTTCTCGCCTTTTTGAGCTGGATTGTTAATATTGTTTTTCATAAATTACTCCTTGAATTTTGTTAAATTGGTTGGAGTCATTTATGTGAGCCATGGTTTTCGGCTCGGTGCCACCCATACAATGACGAATATGGATGACGGCGTATACTCCGACAATCAGTGACCGAAGTGTGATGTCGTACTTTCATTATATGTTGATGAAAGTGCTCGTGGTAGTCTTGAAATGTAATAATTTTTCTAGCGAAATGCTGTGAATATCCCTGTTAAACCTGTGGAAAACTTATATTTTGTCCTGTGGAAAAATTGTGCCAAGAAACGGAAATGCATCGCTTGTTAGCGATGCACTTGCGTTTAAGTTTATCTTTTACGGAGATGGATCACTTGGTAGTGACACACCTGCGCTCAATCAACCTTAATGATTAGAGTATAGCATACTTTTGCTAAAAAGTCAATAGTATCTTATGAAAATGGTCTAAAATTGCTTGATTTCTGGTAAAAATGTGTAGTAATCCATGTCGTATGCGAGGTTTTTCTCTATAGCTTTAGAAGCAATTTTGCATTGTTTGGAGATGCGCTCGCCATTAAATAATGGGTCAATATAGCGGATCTTAGCTGGATGATTGACGTAATAAACGTCTTCTGGTGGTTGGGTCTTGGATTTGTGAATTTTCTTTGCACGGCGCCAAGTTTCAAATACATCCTTATAGTCTGATTTCCCGATTATATCTATGACGTCAGCCTCGGATTTTTCATACAAATCAGACACGCTGATATGACCCTGGTCGGAGATTTTACGTAAGACGTCGGCAATGAATTGCATAGAGTAGCGTGTGCGCTCGTCGCGATATAGTACTGAGAGCCTACTTGTCATTCTAACGAGCTCGCGAGCGGCGGTCTTTGTCTTGAAGCCGAGTTCCATTTCGCCGTTTGGATTCTTCTGTACTTCTATGTCTTTGTAGATATTGCTGATTTGTTCTAGTGTCTTAATTGGATAGACGAAGCAAGGATTTGAAAGCGAATACTCTAGGCGGTCGGCGGATAATTGTGGCGTGTCGTTATCGGCAATCGGATAAAGATGATAGTTGTCGACCTCGGACACCTTAATGCCGTCACGCTTGAGGAGCTTCATAATTTCTGGTGATTCCTCAATTAGCTTCGTAGTTAATTCCTCGGTGCTTTCTTGCGTCATATAATCGCCATTCATGAAGTCGACGCAGTGCTTGAAGGCTGGTGTAGCGATGTCGTGAAAGAGGCCTGCGAGAGTTTGCTTTTTGTCGTGCGTAAAATGCCAGACGATGAGCGCAACGCCGATGGAATGATCTAGGCTCGTATAAAGACCGCTATCTGGGAATAAATCGGTATAAAGTGTGCCACAGGTCATGCTGATACCGGCCTGTTTTTGCATGCGTGGCGTCAGGATATATTCATCCAGCCAATCTGGATAATCCGGACATAGAATTCGATAATATTCTTCGTATTTAGTTTTTACCATTTTATTTCCTCCATTCCCCACTCTTTGAGTTTGTTATTACATTTACTGAAAGGCTTTGAACCGAAGAACCCGTTGTAGGCAGAGAGTGGTGATGGGTGTGCGGATTCGATAATATAATGTTTTGATTGGTCGATCATTGGCTTTTTTGAGCGTGCATCGCGACCCCATAGAATAAAGACTAGATGTGGTCGGTTCTCGTTAAGACATTTAATAATGTGCTCCGTAAAGGTTTCCCAGCCTTTGCCGCGATGGCTGCCGGCCATATGGGCCTCAACGGTGAGCGTGTTATTGAGAAGCATTACGCCCTGCTTGGCCCAGCGCGTAAGATCTCCGTTATTTGGAATTGGCGCACCAACATCGGCATTAATTTCTTTAAAGATGTTCTGTAGTGACGGTGGAATTTGGACGCCGCTGTGAACCGAAAAAGCGAGTCCGTTGGCTTGGCGTGGCCCATGGTATGGATCTTGGCCGATGATGACGACTTTAATATCGTTTAGGTCAGTCGTAAAAGCCGAAAAGACCTGCTGTTTTGGTGGATAAATAGTTTTATGCTCGTAGGCGTCCGTAAGAAACTTGGAAAGCTCTTTGAAGTATGGTTGGTCGAACTCGGACTTGAGGATGGGCTTCCAGGAATCGTGCATGGTTAGATGTTCCAGAATTTTTTAAGGCGCTCGAAGACTTCGTCTGGCGTGCCGGAAGTGTCCATTGATGGGATGTTGAATTTTTCGGCGCTTTTTACGTAGGCGTCATTGAGTTTCTTTTGGAAGGCTGCATCTTTGGATTTAAAGAATTCTTTGCTGCGTTTGCCCTGCGCAATGAGGCGCTTGGCGCGTTCTTCGTCAGATAAAGTTAATAATACGATTTTGTCTGGATGGAAATATGGTTCCGGCATAATGAGTTTGTGTAAGCGGACAATCAATGGGCGGCTTACGCCGATGCCGTAACCTTCATAAACATATGTGGAAAGCCAATAGCGCGTGATGATAACGATATCATTATTCTTTAGTGCTGGCTCGGCGAGCTTTTTCCATTGTTCATAACGATTGACGAGGTAAAGCATTGCGTGAGTGCGTGGGTCGATGTCGTTTTGGCTGCCGTAGTTTAGCTCTGCAATGGAGCGGATAAAATCATTCGGTGAGGCTGTGCCGGATTCGGCATAATGGACTACGTTCTTGCCTTGTGCCTTAAAGTATTCTACGAGTTTTTCGGCCTGCGTATCTTTGCCGGTGGCGTCTTGCCCTTCGATAATAAACAGCATTAGTTTTTCCCTTCTTGATATTTAAAGAAACAATGTAGACAAAGTGCTTTGTAGATAATGTCGGTCTTGCCGTCGTCGATAAGAATGTCTGGACCAGTAGTGACGAGTTTGCCGTTTAGCCAACGCGTATTAAGTGTAGCCTTGCGGCCGCAATCACAGATGGTTTTGATCTCTTCAATTTTGTGTGCAACCTGTAGTAAGCGCGTGCTGCCCTCGAATCCTCTGCTGCTCATGCGGAAGTTGAGGCGGAGGCCATAGGCGATAACTGGAATATTTAGCTTAACGACAACTTGGAGGAGTTGGTCGACTTGTTTTTCAGTAAGAAATTGTGCTTCGTCCACGAGGACACAGTTTACGCCAGAGTATTCCTTGGCGATTTTCGTAAAAAGATTTACGTGGCGATTAAAACAAAAGTCCGTCTCGCGCTCCGGGCCGATGCGGGTTAATAATTTCTTGCCATTTTTTGTATCTGTTGCGGGCTTGATTACGCAAACTTTTTGGCCGCGTTCTTCATAATTAAAGGCAACCTGAAGAAGTTGCATTGTCTTGCCGCAACCCATTGCACCGTACCTGAAGTATAGTTGTGCCACAAAGACTCCTCCTATTTGCTTTTAGTTTAGCACTTCTTGAATCCGTGCGGTGTTGTAATTTTTATTTATGGTAAAATGAAATTATGATTACGCTTTTTGGGCCGACAGGCAGTGGCAAGAGTGAACAAGGCAAACTTTTGGCGCAGAAATATCATTGGACTTGGATTTCCGCGCGTGAACAATTAATGAGTCTTCATGATAAAGATATTCAATTTGCGCTTGATCATGGTATGTTTGTTGACGATGAGGCCATGAATGGTTTGATGGAGCGTATTCTTGCAAAAGCGAAAAACAACAACAAGCAAGTTGTGCTAGATGGTTTCCCTTCAACAGTACGTCAGGTGCAGTGGCTTATCGATCGCAAAGAGTTACACAATATTACTGGCGCAATCGTTCTTCGTGTGCCGCGCGGTGAATTATGGCGCAGGCTGATGCTTCGTAAACGCGTGGACGACACACGTGCAGCAATTGAGCGCCGTCAGGACTCTTATGACCGCGCGATGACTGGCATGATGCGTGTACTTGGCCAGAATGATGTATTTGTGCGAGAGGTAGATGGCCGTAATGAACCGAAAGATGTATTAGAGCGCATAGAGGAAGTATTGGCGGATTGGGAATTAATTCCAAAGAAGCAGTTCGCAAAAAGTCCTAAGCCAGGTCGCGTAACGACGATTTCTGCTACTCCATCTGGAGGCAATCGACAAGTCCAGGCGCAGGTTGCGCAAGATTTGATGTTGGACGTACTGAAAGCAGTATTGGATTAAAAAATCCCCTCTGATATAGAGGGGATTTTTGTTGCCTATAGCTATGCGAGCTCGATGGTCTCGCCAGTCTTGAGGTTCTTTGCTTTGTACTTTTGCGCTATAACTTCGTCGTTTCCGATAACGACGGCGAAGTTTGCGATTTTTCCGGCACGGTTGAAGCGGTCGCCAAGTTTGCGTTCGGTAAGATCGACATCTACGGTCTTGCCGTCAGCGCGAAGCTTTTGGGCGAGCTCGAAGGATGCTTCATATTCGTTAGCAGAAAGTGGTAGAAGCACATAATCTACAGGCTGGGATGTGTTCATGTCTAAGAGATTCGACTCGCGAAGAACGAAGAATAGGCGCGTTAGGCCAATGGATCCGCCGACGCCTGGGAAGCTTTGCTCGGTAAAGTTGCTGGCGAGATTTTCGTAACGGCCGCCAGATGCGATGGAGCCGATTTCGCGGTAATCTTCGAGCATAGTTTCAAATACGGTGCCCGTATAGTAATCTAGGCCACGAATAATCATGAAATCGATGATAAAGTTACCGGTCTTCTCTGCTTCGAGAATTGCGGTAACTTGCTTGAGCTCGCTAAGGCCTTCTTCGACGGCGGTAAGATCGCCAAGAATCTCGCGTAGTTTGTTGGAAACTTCTTCGTAGCTACCCTTGGTAAACATGAAGGCACAAACTTTGTTGACCTGGTCTTCGCTTAGGCCAAGTTCGACAAGCGCGGCGCGGGATTTCTCTTCTGGGACTTTTTCGGCATGGTCGATAACGCCGGAAATCTCGGCAGATTTGTCGGTGAGACCAAGAGCCTCGAGGAATCCAGCAAGGACTTTGCGGTTGCTGATGCGGATGACCATCTTTGGAAGCTTAAAAGTCTTTAGCGCGTCATAAATACAAGCGATAACCTTTGCGTCGTAGGCAATAGGAAGCTTTTCGCGGCCAATAATGTCTGCGTCGCACTGATAGAATTCGCGGAAGCGACCACGTTGAGCGCGTTCGCCGCGGAAGTTGCGATTGATTTGGGTAACTTGAAACGGAAAAGCGAGGTCATTGTTGTGCTCGACGACATAGCGCGCGAGCGGTACGGTATGATCAAAACGAAGAGCTTGATCTGGCGCATCGGCAGACTCGGCGGTTTTGCTGACCATGTAAATTTGCTTTTCGGTATCACCGCCGGCCTTCGCGAGGAGAATGTCGGTACGTTCAATTAGCGGGGTCTCGATACTTAGAAATCCGTAATGATGGTATACGTCGCTGATGTTTTGTTTGAGCTGGTCAAAAACTGCCTGCTCGGTTGGTAGTAGTTCTTGCATGCCAGATAGTGGCGACGTATTATACTTTTTCATAGTACTTTTATTTTACCATAAGATACAGGTTGCATTAAGGGGGATGAGGTATAATAGGAGTATGAAGAATAGGCTAATAGCGATTGTTGGTGGCGTATTAGCGGTTATCTTGGCGGCTATTCTGATACTTTGGCCGAATAGCCCGGCGCCGACTGTTTATGGCGGCATGAAGGTTTATGCGTTTGAAGCCGGTAAGGCCGATGCGTTTTTGATTTATAATTCGGACTTTGCGGTATTGCTTGATACGGGCGAGAAGGAACTTGGTGATACGATTTTGGATTATCTTTCCGAGCAAGGAATTGAGAAATTGGATTATTTGATTATTTCGCATTTTGATAAAGATCACGTTGGGTCGGCATCGCAGATTCTGAATAAAGTTAAGGTAGAGCACGTTTTGCAGAGTAATTATCCAAAGGAAAGTAAGGTTTATAGTAAATACCTTGCGGCGATTGAGAATATGGATGTCGAGACGGTGCGTGAAGAATTGGAGTTTACGCTTGATGATGCGCGTTTTGTAGTAAATCCTCCGGTTGAGGAAGAATATGTAGCTGATCCAAGTAATAATTCTTCCCTGATTGTGAGCGTGTATTATGGTGAGACAAGCTGGCTGTTTATGGGCGATGCGGAAGATTTGCGTCTAGGCGAATGGCTTGCGGTGGGTGCCGAAAAATACGACTTCTTGAAAGTGCCGTATCATGGGCATTATCAGGCGCAGCTGCCGAATCTTATTAATAAGACTGCACCAAAGTATGCTGTAATTACTTCATCCGAAGAAGAGCTAGAAGACGAGGAGACCATGTCCGTTCTAAGAGAGGTCGACGCAGATATATATTTGACACGCAAAGGTGCGATTCTCTTTTCGACGGATGGTGAAGATATTGCGACCAGCCGTTAGCTGTGCTATACTTTAGGGAGTGTGGCTCTGTAGCTCAGTTGGTAGAGCAGAGGCCTGAAGAGCCTTGTGTCGACGGTTCAAGTCCGCCCGGAGCCACCATTTAGTTCAAAAAACCGCCACTTGGGCGGATTTTTGTTGTTCTAATAATCTTCGTAGAAATTCAAGATTTTTTCTTTTGTACCGTCGCTAGAGATCCTGTCCCATTCTTTTTTGTAAATGGAGCGCGCATATTCTTTGTTTAGGTAATCCTTCTGAAATTTGTCTCTCTTCTCTTTTAATTCTGGACAATCCGTCCAAAGATTGAACTTGCCGCCGTCATTGATGCGTTTGCAAATATAAGTGTGGCATCGTTCGAAATGTTCGTCAAAAGTATGGATTTCTGGATAGTTTTTGAGAGACGTGGCGAGTTGTCGTTTTGCGAGCAGCGCCACATCAAAATCGCGGTCAGAATCCGAGACGCATTCGCCGTAAATATTTCTTGGGCGTTCTTTTCTGGAACCGCGATGATCTTCGATGGCTTCCTTCATGGTCTCGATTTGTTCTTCGGAAAAGAAACGCCTGAGGTTTTGATCGCCTGCAAGTATTTTTCCAGATTCAAACTCGTGATTTTCGCGGTCAATATTGAGCCCCGAATCGTGGTAGCACGCAATTGTATAGGCCATGTTTTTGTCTAGGCCATAATAGTCTGCGAGCATTAGCATATTTTTGATGACGTTATTGATATGAATCATGCCGTGCGAATAGTATTTGTCGTATTTAGGGAAGATATTCTGTTGGATATACTCCACTAGTTCTGGGTTTACGTCATTCATGTAAAAATAATAGCACAAAGGAAAGACCCGCTGGTTTCCCAGCGGGTCAGGTTGGTTGTAATGTTTTATTAGGTTACCATTTGGTGAATCTGAGTATCCACCAGGTCTTCAGTCTCTGGAAGAAGCCCGAATTGGTAGGTTTGACGTTGTTGCTCGTGTAGTTGGAGATTGTTCTGCCAGTTCCGCCAGAGTTGCGGAAACGGCGTCCACCGAACCAGCCAAGGCCGAATCCGAAAGGACCCCATCCCCAACCTCCAAAGAAGCCAGGACGACCGTACCATCCAGGACCTCCGAAGAAGCCAGGGCGACCGTACCATCCAGGGCGACCGTACCATCCAGGGCGACCGTACCATCCAGGACCTCCGAAGAAGCCGGGACGTCCGTACCATCCAGGACCACGTCCCCAACCTCCAAAGAAGCCAGGGCGACCGTACCAGCCGGGACCGCCGGGACCAGGGCCATAAGGACCACCGGGGCCGTGAGGGCCGCCAGGGCCAGGGCCATGAGGGCCGCCAGGTCCATGACCGAAGAAACCAGGACCGCGTCCGCGACCAGGACCTCCGAAGAAGCCGCCGCCGCCAGGACCGCCAAAGAATCCTCCGCCACCGGGACCAGGACCACCAGGACCACCAGGACCGCCAGGTCCACCGGGGCCACCAGGACCGCCGGGACCACCTGGACCGAAAAACATTACATTAGGTGAAAGTGCTACCGCTGTCATTCTGATACCCCCTTTCAAACGGTAATATATTTATTATAGCACACTTTCAAGAAATAGTCAAGATAAGAGCTTATGTTTAGTCGCTGGTTTCCCAAACGGTTTCGATGCTCTTGGAGACCGTGATATCATCTGGGTGGAAGGTCTCGTCGATTGCCTGCATCTGCTCTTCGATGCTTGGTCCAGCAGTATCGCGGAATGAAGCCTTGCGCATAGCCATACCATATTCCATGCCAGAACCATGATCCGACGTGTCGATATCTACGCGGACACAATCACGCAGATGCTTGTCGGCAGCTGCGGCCAAAGTATCGGCCTTGCGGCGTGAATCAGCAAAAGCTTCGCCGATAAGGCCGCGTTGGTATGCTTTTGGATCCTTTAGTCCAAAGTTGATATGGAAGCGCGGTGCGCCTTCGGTCTTCGTAGTGATAACGAGGAGTTTCGATAGACGCTCTTTGTTGTAGTCAAATTCTAGGTAAGCGTATTGTGTAAAGTAGAAGCCATTTGATACGCGTTTAGTAAGCTGCTTATCGAGGTCTTCTAGATTGGTTGGGTCGATATGGTTGGTCGTGAATTCCTCGTGGATGTTGTAGGCGTGAGTCTTGAAATCTGTTGCCTTAAAATCAGTATTTTCTTCGATAAAATCAAAATACTTTTTGACGAGAGCGACGCCTTTTTCTAGAGCCTTGTCATAAGTATCGGCGTGCTCGTGGAAAGTGACGCTAGCGGTGATTTGGTCTGGTGCGATATCGCGCTGAGCTTCACCTTTTACGAAAATTTGCATTTTTGTTGCTCCCTAATTAACTAATTCTATTGTAGCATAGAGCCTATGCTTTATTTTGGGTTTGAGAAAAACACCGGTTATGAATTATACTAGTAGAAATAAGTTTGGGTATGCCTATGATTTAACTACTTTCGTCTTGACGCTGATATAAAAACTAACGGAGTATTTCTGATGGATAAAAAGATTTTTGACTTAATTGAGGCGGAAAGAAAGCGCCAAAACGAAGGTTTAGAGTTAATCCCAAGCGAGAACGCGGTATCAAGGGGCGTCCTAGAAGCGATGGGTTCGGTACTTACAAATAAATATTCAGAGGGTTATCCAAATTTTGAAGGTTTGGATGGCGACGACGATGAGGTTCTGGCTTCTACTACGGCCGGACATCGTTACTATGGTGGTCAGCAAAATACAGATAAAGTGGAGCGTCTTGCAATTGCGCGCGCACGTCGTTTGTTCCATGCGGACCACGCAAACGTACAGCCACATTCTGGTGCGCAGGCAAACAATGCCGTATATAACGCATGGCTTCAGCCTGGCGATACTGTGCTCGGCATGAATCTCGGCCATGGCGGTCATCTAACGCACGGTTCTCCAGTTACTCAGAGTGCGAAGATTTATAACTTTATTGCTTATGGCACCAATTCGGAAACTGGTGATTTGGATTACGATGAACTCGAACGTCTTGCAAAGGAGCATCAGCCGAAGATTATTTTGGTCGGCTATTCCGCATTTATGAAAGTGCCAGATTTTGACCGTGTTGCAAAGATTGGTAAGAAGATTCCGGGCTGTCTTTTGATGGCCGATATGGCGCATGTGGCCGGTCTGATTGCGGGCGGCGTACATCCAAATCCACTTGAGCATGGTTTCCATGTAATGACGACAACTACGCATAAAACTTTGCGCGGTCCACGTGGCGGCATGATTCTTAGTATGGGTAAGGTTAGTAATCCACTTCGTCGTCCTGAACACACGCTTGAGAATATTCCTACTCTCATTGATCGTTCCGTCTTCCCTGGCACGCAGGGTGGCCCACTAGAGCATGTAATTGCGGCTAAGGCAGTCGCTTTCTACGAGGCGCTTCAGCCGGAATTTCGTGATTACGCGGCAAAGATTGTTGAGAACGCAAAAACACTTGCCGACGCTTTGATGGAGCGTGGCTTCAAGTTAATCGGTGGCGGTACGGAGAATCACTTGATTCTTATTAATGTGATTGATTCTTATGGAATCGATGGCAAGAAGTTCGAGATTGCATTAGACAAGATTGGTCTAACTCTGAATGCGAACTCAATTCCAAACGACACTCGTAAGCCATTTGAGCCATCCGGTGTTCGTCTCGGCACGCCAGCTATTACTACGCGTGGTCTCGGTAAGAAAGAAATGATTAAGATTGCCGACTGGATGCAAAAGACTGCAGAGATTTGCGCCGGAAAGCGCGATGAAGCAGAGCTAAAGAAGATGCGTGAAGAAGTACGCAAACTTGCGCTACGTTTCCCTCTTCCAAGCGATAAATAATCGGTTATCAAAAATCCCCCTTGTGAGGGGGATTTTTTTGTTGATTATAAATTCGTACGGTTGTTTAGTGCGCTCGTGAGGGTGATTTGGTCGGCATATTCGAGCGATACGCCGAGCGGTAGGCCGCGCGCGAGACGCGTAATCTTGAGATCTGGATATTTTTCGTGTAGTAACTTTTCGAGTAGGACAGCGGTAGATTCGCCCTCTACTGACGGATTAGTGGCGATAATGATTTCATTGACGGAATCTTCTTCAACGCGTTCAATGAGCTCTTTGATGTGTAATTTGTCGGCGGTGATGCCATCCATTGGAGAAATTGCGCCACCCAGCACATGATATGTACCATTAAAGGATTTCGTGCGTTCGATAGCATAAATATCCAACGGTTCCTCTACGACGAGAACCAGGCTCTTATCGCGTGCAGGATCGTCGTAAATCGGTGAGACGCTCTCACTTGCATCCATGATGGCGAATGTCTTTGGACAGGTCTTTACGCCCGTGTGGAGGTTCTGCAATGCGTCGGCTATATTCTGAGAAATGGTGCTGTCGGATTTTAGCAAAAAGTATGCATAGCGTTCGGCCGTACGTGAACCAACGCCAGGTAGACGCCCGAGAGCGTCGATGACATCATTTAATGCCGACGGAAGCATATATTACAATCCAAGATTGCCGAGACCGCCCATAAGTGGCTTCATCTTCTCGGTTGCGATTTCTTGTGCTTTGGCGAAACCATCGCGGAATGCGTTTTCGGTCCAGCGTTCAAGTTCATGAATATCGTCGAGATCGATCTTCTCTGGGTCAAAGGTTACTTTTTTAACTTTGAGTTCGCCGGTAATTTGGATAACGACTGCGCCGTCGCCAGCTTCAACTTCTACGATTTCGTTCTTGAGCTCCTTTTGAGCTTTGCGAAGTTCGTTGATCATTTTCATTTGGTCCATAGTGGCACCCATATTATTCTTCTCCCTTTTTATCCGTCTCTGCGGTAGTAACTTTTTCGTATATATATAGTCTATCAGAGTTTCTTGCCTTTGGCGAAGTAATTATCTCTTTTAGCGCTAAATTCTTATCTGTAATTGTGTGACCAAGTGCAGCAATCGGCGCATCGACGCGCTGCTCTGGTATCTTGGTGAGTACGGTAAAGCTATTGTAATCTTCGAGAAGCTTGTAGAAGCGGAAATTGGCATCATCTTCGCTAACGAGGAGAATTGTGCCGCTTTCAAGATTGTCTTGAATGATAGAAATGTCATTGCTGAAGTTTTTTGCGACACGTGGTGTGTAGCGGTAGCCGAAGATGAAATGCGATAGACCAGAAATAACAATCATAAGCACGACAATAACGACTGGCGTTGTGCCAATAAAATGTGCGTACGGGTTTTCTGGGAAGAGTGAATGCCACTTGTCAATGACGGATTCTAGACCTGCGGCACTAAGAATGGCAATTGGGATAATGATTGAGATTGCGATGTCTTGGTTAAGACCAGAGATGACGATAGCAAAGATAATAAGCAGGCTAACAACGGTGTTTCTGGAAGTAAAGAGCTTACCAATTGATGCAAGTGCGCCAAAGATTACGAGTACGATAGTGGCAAGGCCAAATAGTGGGGCCAAATAGATACTATCATAGGCAAGGCTAAAGCTAAAGAATGGCGCAAAGGCGTCAGAGACGTTATTGATATAGGTATTGATATCAAAGTCGTTCATAAAGAATAGTACGCGCAATAAATGATGATTAAAGACGCAGCCGAGTACGAGCGGCGCAACTGCGAGTACAAAAACGAGAATGCTAATAATGAGCTGGTATAGTTTGAGCTGCTTTAGGGCAAAACGTAGGTGTGGATGCGAGATACCGGCAATTGCGATTGCGATAGAAACATAAATAAGATGTGGCGTATACATAGATAATGCCAAACACAATACGAAACTAATGACTAGCATTGGGTGTGTATGGGTGTTTCCTACAATCTTGGAGCCAAGCCATAGAATGACGGCAAGCCAAAAGACTATCATGATAGTTGGCGTGCCAGAACCGGCGAGAAATAGGAACGCGGTTGATAGTGTGGTTAAGATTGAGCCGACGATTGCGACGTCAGATTTGAACCAACGGTTGAGTAGTAGGATTACGAATAAGCCCGTAAACACCGCGATAATGATTGACGGCAGTTTGATGGAATATAAGGACATGCCAAACAACGAGATGCTGGCTTTTTGGATTAAGTAATATGGAAGATTGATGACGTTGCCGCTACTAATGAAATTCGGGTGGATATTGTCTGCTGCGACGACGGAGTCCATTTCGGCCTGACTGATGCCGCCAGGAGCGATGCTTGGCAAGAAACTAAGCAATCCAAAAAACGCGACCATTAAAGCAATATAGCCAATAATGAAACGATAACGGTATAAAAAAGGTTTCGTTGAGCGCTTTTTCACTGATTTTATATTAACACTACTCATGCTTATTGTCGAGCGACATGAAGCGAACGCGAGCTTTATCGAAGTAGAGTTCGACATTGCCGGTTGCGCCACGGCGGTGCTTGGCAAGGATAAGATCGGCAATATTTTGACGTTCTGTATCTGGGTTGTAATAATCTTCGCGGTAAATAAACATTACGATATCTGCATCCTGCTCGATGGAACCGGATTCACGGAGGTCGGATAGCATTGGAATTTGTGGTGAACGAGATTCTACGGTACGAGAGAGCTGCGACAATGCGATGACTGGCACGTCGAGCTCGCGCGCGATAAGCTTTAGGCCGCGGGAGATTTCAGAGATTTCCTGGACGCGGTTATCCATGGCGCGCTTGGAAGAGCCGGACATAAGCTGGAGGTAGTCGACGATAATTAAGCCAAGGTCGTTGTCGTGTGCAGCGCGGCGGGCCTTGGTACGCATTTCCATAACTGTGAGGCCTGGCGTATCGTCGATGAGGATTGGAAGCTCGGAAAGTTCGGCCATAGCTTCGGAAATCTGTGAGAAATCGTCACCGGAGAAATTACCGGTTTCGAGCTTGAATGATTCGATACCTGATGCGTCGGAGAGCATGCGATTTATAAGCTGTTGTTTACCCATCTCTAGGGAGAATACAAGTACGGCTTTATTGTTGATGCGCGCGACGTTGCTGGCGAAGTTTAGTGCAAGTGCGGTCTTACCCATGGCAGGGCGGGCTGCAAGAATGATGAGGTCGGATTTATGAAAGCCTGCCGTGACGCGGTCGAGATCTGGATAGCCGGTTTTGTAACCAGCGATACTTCCCTTGTTTTCATGGAGCTCTTCGAGGCGGTCGAAGGTTTCGGAGAGCAAATCTGCGATTGGAATAAGGTCGTTATGGACGTTTTGTTCGGAAACTTCGAAAAGTGAGCGCTCGGCTTCACCAAGAAGTTCAAGGGTCTCGGAATCTTCGTCATAGGCGTTTTCGGTAATGGTGGCTGCGGCAGCAATGAGGCGACGGCGAACGGCGGCCTTGTTGACGATTTCAGCATAGGCTTTTGCGTGTGCTGCGGTCGGGACAAAACTTGCGAGCTCGGAAAGATAGGCGGAGCCGCCAGCTTTTTCGGTGAGCTTTTTCTTTTTGAGCTCGTCGCGAACAGTCAAAAGATCGACTGGGCGATGACGCTCGTATAGATTCCACATCGCACTATAAATGTGCTGATGACGCTCGTCATAAAAATCGTTTGGCTTAATGATTTCTGTGATATCTGGCAAAGATTCTTCAGAAATAAGGATGGCGCCAAGGAGAGATTTTTCGGCGTCAACATTCTGCGGCGGAACACGCTCTGTGGAATTCTTCTTCTCTGTATTAGGCATCGATTTGTACCTCCTCTCCTCCACCCATTAGTTCTGCAATCGCGGCCATATCGGCATCCTGGTTTAATGTTTGGTCGTTAACTTCTATTGTATATTCATTTGGCAAGATTTCTGACAGAATAGGAACGCGTTTTGTGATTTGCGTCTTGGCGAACTTCTTTTTGGAATAAATGGTAATGATGTTGTTCTTTATGGTATAGCCAGAATCTTCCAGCATTTTGTAAATGCTTGGAGTCTTTTCTTGAGCGTGAAGTAGGATTTGATTCCAGATTTCTGCGGCGTCAGCAGTATTGGAAATGGTTGGCGTTCTTGGGGTTTCTGGTGCTTTTGGGGTTTCTGGTGCGGCGGTTTCTTTTGGCTCTGGGGTTGCTTCCTCGTGCGGAGCTGGCTTCGGTGCTACTTCTTCTTCTTTGGTGGGCTTTGCGACAGGCTGCGCCGCCGGTGTTACTGGTGCGGCCGGTGTGGCTGGTCGCGCCACGGTCATGGCTGGATAGGTTGGTACTCCAGCTGGAGCGGTAAGCGCCAATAGCAGCTTAACGTTTGGATACGCGGAGCGTGAAACTTCTGTGAGTTTGTCTAGTAGACCAAGGTGAATCGGTTGCGGATTTTCGAGAATAGATGAGATAAGGTTGTCTGCGATAACTTCTGGTTTGATGCCCGAATCGAGTAGGCTTTGGAGTTGCTCGCGGATGCGATTAGCGTCGCCTGCGGCGTAGCCGTTTAGGATATTTGTGACGGATTCTTGTTGCGGCAAGCCAAGTGCTTTTGTGATGAGTGCGGCGTCAATTTTGTCGTCACTGAGGGTTGAGACCTGGTCGAGCAAACTAAGCGAATCACGGAAAGAGCCGCCACCACGCTTAACGACGATTTTTAGCGCCTCGTCATCGATATTGATCTTCTCTTTTTTGGCGATGTTTTTGAGATGCTCAAACATCGTGCTTGGGTCGGCGAGTTTGAAAGTAAATGATTGACTTCGCGAAGTAATGGTGACTGGGACTTTGTAAGCGTCGGTCGTCGCCATGATAAAAATGACGTGCTCTGGTGGTTCCTCGAGAGTTTTAAGCAAGGCGTTGAAAGCGGACTTACTGAGCATGTGAACTTCGTCGATAATATAAACCTTATATTTGCCTTTGGTTGGCGCGATAATGGCCTTTTCGCGAAGATCGCGGATGTTGTCAACGCCAGTGTTTGATGCAGCGTCAATTTCGATGATGTCTAGATAATCGTCTTCGAGTTCGTATTTAAAGCCGTTGATTTCGTGCGCTAAGATGCGAGCAACGGAAGTTTTGCCGGTTCCGCGTGGACCAATGAAAAGATAGGCATGCGCAAGTTTGCCGGTCTTGAGCGATTTGCTCAAAATATCGGTGATTTGCTCTTGTCCAATAACCTCACTTAGCGTCTTTGGACGATATCTACGATATAACGCCTTCATTACTTATATCTTATCATATCTTGCCTGGGGTGGCTTGCGGAAGTTGCGGGCGTAAAAAATCCCCGCCGAACTTGCCGTAAGGGCGAAAATCGGCGGGGCGATAAGCCGTTAATGCAGCTTATTTCTTGGATTTGATGCGAGTAATCTTCTTCTCTACATCAACATTGAGCGCGCCGTAGGTAAAGGCCGCAAGAGCGGAACCAACAAATGGTGCAACAATGAATACCCATACTTGGCTCAAGGCGGTGCCACCAAGCAAGACTGCTGGCGCAAGGCTGCGAGCTGGGTTTACAGAAGTACCGGTCAAGCCGATGCCAATGATATGGACAAAGGTTAATGTAAGACCAATGACGATACCTGCGATATGGCTGGTCTTTTCCTTGGAAGTGACGCCAAGAATCGTATAGATAAACACGAAGGTTAAGATAACCTCAACGAGCAAAGCACCCCACATGTTTAGTTCTACGCCGTAGCCTTCGCCGAAGCCGTTAGCGCCGAGCGAATCTGTGCCGATTCCGCCAGCGAGTGCAAGAATTGCGTATAACAAGCCTGCACCGATGAAGGCACCGATAACTTGCGCGATGACGTAGCCGCCGAATTCTTTGGCGGTTAGCTTGCCGCGGATTAACATTGCGAGTGATACGGCTGGGTTGACGTGACAGCCGGAGATATCACCAATTGCATAGGCTGCCGCTATGATAGCGAGGCCAAATGCGAGTGCGGTGGCAACGAGGTTGCCGCCAGATACGACTGCGGTACCGCAGCCAAAGAGCACCAAGATGGCAGTGCCGAGAACTTCGGCGAGATATTTTTTGAGATCTTTACTCATATACACCTCTTAACTTTATTATTAATTTCACTATAACATTTTTTCACGCTTATGGTATAATGAAACCGTGCCTAAAAAGAAAACAAAAAAGCAAAACAAAGAAGTTTTGAGATTAGTTCGCTTGCTCGAACTTATTTTGGTGAGCGTAAGTTTTGCTTGGGTTTTCTTCTTTTTCGTTTTATCCATCTCTGGCGGCTGGGATGATATTCATCTTCGTTATGTAATTGTTTCGCCATTCTTGGCGGCATTGGGTCTTGGCGTTGCGTCATATAGGATTTATTACCAAAAGATGAGTAGCAACGTGGCAATTCCGCCATTGGCTGCGCTAGGCGTATCTTCCCTATTCATGTGTATTGTGGCAGTCGTAGAGGCATTCGTATATACATCATCTATATAGAACCATTAAAAAACTCCGGTGATGCGAACCGGAGTTTTTTGTTGTGGAGACTATAAGCTAGCTTCAACTGCTGCCCAAGTGGCGTCTTCGTTGTCTGCAGGAATGATAACGGTAACCTGATCGCCGACCTTGATGCGGAAATAAGTGACCGATGCGTAAAGAATCTTGTATTCTTTGCCGCTGACTTCTACGAAATACTGGTCGTCGTGGCTAGTAAGCGTACCGATGACGGTCTTGCGTTCGACTGGACCGATTTGCTTGTACATGAACTTACCACTTTCGCCAATGGTGAGCTTCAAAATATCGCCTTCAACAAGCTTTGACTTTGAGGCATAGTTGGCTGGAACTGGATAGTTCTTGCCGTCTGGGCCAATCATGATTTGGCCATCGAATACGCCTTCGATAATCTTACCGTCTGGGCTATCAATTACAGTGCTAGCTGGAGCGGTGATAATATCGCCGTCACCAAGCATTGAAGTTAATAATTCTTTCGCTGCAGAAAGATTAGTTTCGGCCTCGGTTAAGAGACTGCGCAGCCTTTTTATTTGTTTTTCTGAAATTTCAGACATACCTCGCATCCTGCCTGTTTAATGGGTTTTATTAATTATATGATATATTTTTCCACAATAGTTGTCAATCGAAGTTTTTCTAGACTTTTCCACACAAATATATGGGGTCACTTGCAAATCGTTGTATTTTTTACCATTGACTTTTTGAAGCCGATTTACTTATTCGTGCGGTACGCCATGAGCATCGCGAAACGATCGCCCAGGAAGAATTCTACGAGTGCAACTACGACCATTACGATAGCCATCTTGTCTCCGCTAGAAAATTCGATTGCAGCAAAGGCGACCAAGAAGACAAGCGTGTTGATGGCCGTATCTTTTAGGGAAACCCAGATATTGTAACGGTTCAAGAATGAGTAATGAAGCGATGCGCCAATAGCGGTGCCGGCCACAACGCCGACGAGGGTGCCTGTCATTGGCACCTGGGAAATAAGCGCTATAAACAATATGCGCACCGTCATGCCAGGAATTAGCGTGGTGTAAGTGAATTGCTTTTTCTGTTCGGACGGGACGTCTTTGTGTTTGGATTTGTTGGCGTTTTTGAAGAGCCAAAAAGCGGCAAAACCAATGGCTGTGACGGCAATAAGGTAGAAAATTACGGTAAGCGTGTTATTGAAAAGATAGCCGATGATGGCAAAAAGCGTGCCGATGACTTCGAACATTGCTGCGGTAATAATTGCGTTTTGAAGATCCGTGTCATAGACATCGCCGAGTTTGGCGCGGCCGGCAATTTGATCACCTTTATCCGTGCGCTCGTGCCAGATTTTGTCCTCTACTCCGTCGGCGACAGGCTTGGCGTCTGGGTATAATTTTTCCTGGTTCTTGTTGAAGTTCTCTTGCTTTAGTTTTTCTTTGATTTCTTCCGGGTCGAGACTATGTGATGTTTCTTCAAGCTTCTTCTGAATTTCAGCTTCGCGCTTGGCGGCTTCGCGCCTTTCTTGTGCTTCCTCGGCTTTGCGGCGTTTTTCGCGTTCGATATTTTCTTGGCGCTGGCGTTCTTTCATTTCGGCTTCAAAATCACTGGAAGCCTCTAAAATTGGCTTCCTACTGGCGCCGGAATCGCTGATAATATCTTGTTTTGCAGCCTGCTGTTCGATGGCTGGGGTTTCGTCGTCTTCGGCAAGCTCAAACATCGTGCTGGAGGCGCGCATAGAAGCTGGACGTCGCTCGTCGATGAGCTGCGCTTCTGTCTTTTCTTCCTCTTCGGTTGGCTCTGGGCCAGATAAAAAGCCACTTTTATGTGTCATGCTGCTTATATTTTAACACCAAAATGGCCCGCCTTGTGGGGGGCGGACCGTGGACGATAAAAAGCCCCCGTGCGCTGCGGGGGATCACCTATGCGAAGCGCGGACCATTTTCGTCGAGTATCATCTCTATTTGTCTGAAAATGTGTGCGTTATCTTCGTTGTTCTGGATAGAATGTGGTTTGCGGCCAATAGGCGTCAGGATGTGTCTGCCGGGGTTAGTATTGATAGCTAAAGCGTCTCCGCAGGCCAAGTATTGGAACACGTGATTAAAAATTACGCGATTTTCGATAGTCTCACGGTTCAGGATATATACGATGTAGTATTTCTCGCTTCCAAGTATTTGTGCGTACTGGTTTGAAACGACTATCCTATACTCGTCCATTTCGTTGCCGTCTCTTGCAACGACGTTGGCTTTTGCCCCAGGATAAAGCGGTACAACCGCACATCCGTTTGCGACTGCTTCATATGTTTTTGCGCGAGCAGTCAATTGCGCAATGATATGATCTTCTTTCATATCGCCACCTCCATAAAAGAACTAGCGTCTCCAGGCTTTGTGCTGCTTGGAGCGCGCCACTTATATAATAAAACAAAATGACGAAAATGTCAAAAAGCGGCCTCCGAAGAGGTCGCTTACTGAAATAACATTCTGACTAATAATTTGATAGAACTTAAGCGAGTTCGACAGTTGCGCCGGCTTCTTCGAGGCTCTTCTTGAGAGCTTCAGCTTCGTCCTTAGCAACCTTTTCCTTAACAGTAGCTGGAGCACCGTCAACGATAGCCTTAGCTTCGCCAAGACCAAGACCGGTAGCTTCCTTAACAGCTTTGATAACTGCAATCTTCTGTGCGCCTGCATCTTTGAGAACGACGTTGTATTCGCTCTTTTCATCAGCAGCAGCGGCACCGCCATCAGCAGGTGCAGCAGCAACGGCAGCTACAGCAGCAGCTGGCTCGATGCCATATTCGTCCTTAAGGACAGTTTTAAGCTCGTTAACTTCGAGGACGGTGAGCTTAACCAATTCCTCTGCTAGTTTCTTTACATCAGCAGCCATGTTAGACTCCTTTATTGATTAGTGGTTGGTAATAAATACGCGTATATGCGATTAATTGGTTGCTTTGTCGGCAATGCCGTCGAGCAAAGCGTGCAAATTGCCAGAAAGACCGTTTGTAATGTCGTTGACTGGGCTGAGGAGCATGTCCACAACTTGGCCAATGAGCTGGTCTTTGCTTGGAAGATTTGCGAGTGCTTTTACGTCAGCTTCGCTGAGTGTAGCACCTTCGCCGCTAAAGGCACCCTTGAGTTCTAGTGCGTCATGATCCTTTGCAAATTTTGCGAGGACCTGTGCTGGAGCAACTTCGTCGTCGCTGGAAACAGCGTAAAGAAGTTGGCCTTCAAGAGCAGTTGTATCGGTGTCTTTGTAAACCGCGATATTGCCCATGGCGACACGGACGAGGCGGTTCTTGACGATTTTAATTTTGACGTTATTCTCGCGAGCAGCTTTGCGAAGTTCCTGCATTTCCGCGACCGTGAGGCCTTGGTACTTTGCAAAAACGGTCATCTTAGCGTCGCTGAGAAGCTCGTTTAAGTCGGCAACCAATTGTTGTTTCTTATCTTTGCTAATTGCCATAGATAGAAATCTCCTTTTGGTATTAGTTTTATAGCCAGAATGTTAAAATCTAGGGCTTTTCGGCCTAGAAAACGTCACCAATTTACAAGAAATATTTTCCTCGGCGGCATAATTAAGTGTTTTTATATGAACACCGCCGCTGTCTTTGGTAACTGCGGATATTATACTCCTTTTAGGGCTATTTTGCAAGGATTTCCTGTTGCTGCGTACGTCGCCGTGTCTTTTCTCCCACATTTGCGACTAGTCACACATGATTGACTCGTCACATATTAGTGACTAGTCGCACGGCGTTGACTGGTCGCATAGGCGGTGAAAAAGTATGAGCGATCCAGTAGCGAAGGTGCGCGATTGAATGCATGTTAAAATAAAGCTATATGATTAAAGTAATTGCGGGTGGAAAGAAACATCCAAGCTGGCTTGCGGCAACATGTGCCGAATACGAAAAACGCCTACGGAAGCCGTGGGCGATGGAGTGGCAGTTTGTGGATGAAGAGAAACTTCCCGAGCGCGTATCGAAGTTAGACAAAGATGACTTTATGATTCTATTGGACGAGCACGGAACAATTCTAAGTTCGCCAGAATTAAGTAATACTATGGCGAAGCCATTAGAGAATGGGCGAACTGTCGTGATTATTATTGGCGGTGCTTATGGGCACTTCCCTGAAGAAATGATTGAGCGTGCGAATGTGGTTTGGAGTATCTCGAAGTTAGTATTCCCGCATCAGATTTGTAGATTGATTGTCTCGGAGCAGGTCTATCGGGCGCAAGAAATATATCTTGGACATCAATATCATCACGAGTAAAAAATGGCGCCGGGTTTAAAACCGGCGCCGGGTGTGGGGTGAATATGGCTTTCGCCATGCCCCGGAGGGTCGTGGCTTACGCCGAAGTCTTCTTGAGTGCGTTGACGCAGCTTGCGAAGTGCTTGTTGGCGTCACGCAGGTTATTGGTATTGAACTCGTCGGGCAGGTTGCCGATGGCGGTCATGATCCAGTTGGCGTGAGCCATGATGGCGTCGTGCTTGGTCGGCTCGATCTCGTCCATCTTGCGGATGACGCTGCTCAGTTCCAGGGTGCGGAACTGGACCGGGATGCCGTTGGCGGCCTCTTTGACGCGTCTGAAGGCGTTGGTCAGCGCTGCGAGTTTTTCACCGTGATTAATGCATGACATAGTACTCATAATAAATACCCCTTTCTAAGGTGCGCGCGATATAAGAATCGCGAAACAATAGTGTCTGCCTAAGCGGCATTTCGCTAGACATCGTATTAATTATATCACAGATTAATGAAAAAGTCAATATGTATAGGGGGTTAATCATATACTTGGGTGATTTCGGTAGCGTAAATAATCTCATTTGCGCTTGGGCCGCCAGTGAAATTATTAGAGGTGTCGCCGCGCGTGATGCTAGTATATCTGACGATTTTGCCGAGGCCGTTTTCGGCGGTAACATTGACAAGATAGCCGGTGATTTTGATGCGGTCGCCAAGATAATACTTCTCGGCCGCGGCCTTGACGGTATCGTCTGCTGGGATTATTTCGTTCATAGCGGCGGAGCTTTGGATTTTTATGCGGTCAAGGCCGCCAAATTCCTTTGCCGTAACATTTCTGCTAGCGCGTGCCCAGGTGATTTTATCGTTATTTTCTGCTGCGTAGCCCCAAGCGAGGCCGATTGCGTATGGTGACACCTCGTCATAGGCGTCGTCGGTTTCGAATTTTTCAGTAGAAATAATCACGCCCTCAATGGTATATTCGGCCACATAAGACAATTGCGCCTTCGTGACGCCGATCTCGAGTGGTTTGCTACCAGTAGTAGAAACCTGCACTGGTTCTGGAATGTCGGAAATTGCACGATGCTTGTAATTCTCGCGGGCAATAATTACTACGATAATTGCAGCAATTACGCAGAGAATCGCCGTGATGCCATAAAAGATGTGTTTGATCTTTTTCTTTAGCATTCTTCCCTGGCGCATTTTATTAGTGAGCGCCGCATCATAAGCGACCATTAGCTCATGTTCGATGGTGTTGTATTTTAGCCCGTCAATATGACCGGCATTGTACTGAATCTTTAGGTCTTCCATCTTTTCTTTGAGCTTATTTAGTTCGGAAAGGCCAAACTCATACTGACTCTGCTTAATGGTGCCGGTTTCGAGGTCGCGCTCGAGTTTCTGTTTCTCGCGTTCGTAGTCAAACATAAGGTTAATATCAGTATAATATATTTTGCATTTTGTCGCGAAAAATTATATAATATTGTTTATGGCAAATGCATTAGATTACGTAGATAAATTCGGTCACCTCAAATTTGAACAAAAAGGTTTTACAGACGTAGATAACCTTGTCTTTTCACTACTCTCGTATTTGGACTATTCCAATACACGCATTAATGAAAATACAATGACGCTCGAGGAGATTGGTCGTGAATTCTTGATGCATAATACTTTTAAAGAAGTGAGCAAGAAAGGCGTAGCGCAGGCTGGTGCATACCAGATGCTCGAAAAGGTCGTAGAGGCAGAACGTTATCGCAAGATTCGCGTGTCGGATTATATTTATGACACCAATACGCACATGATGTTCTCCGCGATGATTTTCCATATTACGAAAAACTTAGATTACATTGCTTTTGAGGGTACGGACGAAATGATTTCTGGTTGGCGCGAGGACTTTGAGCTTGCACATTCCTTCCCTGTTCCATCACATATCGAGGCGGTCAAGTACCTCAACGAGCACATTCATTTGTTTGGTCCGCGCGTGATTGTTGGTGGTCATTCCAAAGGCGGAAACCTGGCGCTCGTTGGTTGTATGATGATGAAGCGTCTAAAGTGGATGAAGGTCTCAAAAGTCTACAACAATGATGGGCCTGGACTTCGCAAGGCAGAGTTTGAATCGCCAGAATATGAACGCGTAAAGGAACGTTACGTGCATATTGTGCCGCATTGCTCGATTGTTGGTATGATGATGCGTAACGATGTCTATAAGGTTTGTTTGTCTGATAAAAATAATATCCTTGGTCATTCGATTTTGACTTGGCAGACCAATGGCGACCATCTTGTGCGAGCCGCTAGATCCGAGCATAGCAAGGAAATTGAGCGCCGTCTCTGGCGTTGGCTAGACAATCACGATGATGAACAGCGCAAGAAGGTTACGCATGCGGTCTTCGATACGATTGAGGGCTGTAATATTGCCGATACAATGTCGATGGTAAAGCTCAAGAATATCGTAAAGCTTATCCGCTCCGCAAAAGAGCTCGACAAAGAAAGCAAAGATTTGGTTCTTGGCTTATTGAAAGACGTTGCAACGAAATAAAAAAAATCCCCCGCCATTTGCGGGGGGTATTTTTTTATTCCATGTTTCTAGTTGATTGCCACTGCGATGTGATGCCGACCACGGCGATGATTACGAATACGATTGTAAATAATAAAGCGTTATCGAATGGAAGTTTGCCGAGGATTTCGGTCGGGATTAGCGCGAGGATATTAGTAGCAAGAAGGTTTGCGCCCTCGATGCCCGTGAAGACGATTACGGCTGGCTTCATCGCCCAAACGGCAATAGTGCCAGCAACGACGCCAATCGCGATGGCGACGCATGGCAAGACCCAACTCGTAACTGGCCCGAAATGTTGAATAATAAACCAAGTAACCACGACGCCGGTCGTAAGTGATACGGCGAGTTTCTCGATGGAGAGGCCAATCATAGAAAGGATGGCGCCCGCGGCGATGCGTAGAATCATCTGCCAGAACGGATCTTCGATTAAGTTTGGTGCAATTTGTCCAACAAAGCTGTAGCCGATGACGAACCAGATGATTGCCATGGCGATGCGCTTGAGGCGGTAGCCAGCGAAGGCTAAGATTAAGCCGATTATAATTGCGATAATTGGCGTAATTGTTACATTAAAAGCATTAATATCCATAAGCCAATTGTATCATGCTAATTTAGTAGAATGATGCCGACGACGGCAAGAATCGTGGCCACTAGATGGGCGATAACGATATGGCGCGATAGTTTTTCGCGACCAAACTTCGGCACGATGATAGATAGGATGATGCCGAGCACGAATACGATAATCATTTCGAGCGCGTTAGAAGTGACGGAAACGAGGGCTGGCGTGCCAACGATTAATGCGTAACGGCCAGCAAACTCGGCGACAAGGAAGATAACCTGCGCGGCGGTAAGCGAGGCGTAGAGGCGCTTGGTGTCGTGACGAGAAACGTATTTGTAGCGTTTGCGCCAATCTGGATGGGCATAGTAATAGATGAGGTCCATGATGCCGCGGCCGAGAACGAACCATGCGAACGTAGTAGTAAATTCAAAACCTTCGCCGGCGTGAGCCGTAATAACACCCGAGGACGCGGCGAGGATTACGTAGGCAAGGAATCCACCTGCAGCACTGAGCTCCAATTTGCGTGCGTTTTTGTGACGACGCGAGAATATGATGACGACTGGCGCCATAATAATAACTAAGAATGCGAGCATCTGGATGCTAGTAATTTGTTCACCAAAAATGGCCGCATCGGCAATTAAATATATAACCGGCGTGAGCTGGAGGAAGATAGACGCGGTGGTAGTCTCCTCGTCCTTCAAGGCGCGGTAGTACGGAATCGAAGCGGTTGAGCTCAGCACGCCGGCGAGTAACAGCCAAGCCGTGCGGCCGATTCCCATATCCTGGATGCCAAAAATAGCAAAGAGGGCGACAGCCGTAATGATATAGGTGATACCGTAGAAATATTTAATAGATTCTTGTTTTTTACCTTTGAAAATAACGTCGGTAATATAATTATCGAAGAAGCCACAAATTGCATAACCGGCGGCATTAATAATCGCCAAAATTATCCATAACATTCTGCAAATATTATACATGAGCGGTTTGAAATTGTGCTACAATATTCTTATGGTAATTGAGGGTAAATTGTGAGTTTTTTCGGCGACCTATTTAAAAAGCCAAAAACTGACGCAGTTTTTGAGATAAAATCCCCCAACGGGCGGGTGTCAGCAAAGTTCATTCTTGATCATGGACAGATTGCTTATTTTGTAGAAAAAGATGAAAAGCCAATTTTGCGCAAATCGCGCCTTGGCATTATGTTGAAGGACTCCACTCCTCTTGCGGATGGTTTTGCTGTGGTCCGCGCTTATTCGCGTACGTTTGATGATACCTGGCGCGCACAATGGGGTGAACAACACGTTATTCGCAATAATTATAATGAAACCGCAATTTACCTAGAAGAGGTCGAAAAGCCTTCTCGCCTTCTTACGATTCGCTTCCGCGCCTATGATGATGGCGTTGCTTTCCGCTACGAAGTTCCTGCGCAGCCAGAGATGGAGCGCATGATTATTTCAGATGAGCTTACGGAGTTTTCTGTTGATACCAACAGCCGCTCCTGGAGCATCCCGGCTTACCAGCCAGACCGTTACGAGTATGATTATGTCGAACATCCGGTTTATACCCTCACGGAGTCTGTACATACTCCACTAACGATTCAGACGCCAACAAACCAGTTTATCGCGATTCATGAAGCTGCCCTCTACAACTATGGCGGTATGACTTTGCAGATTAATGGCTCTTCCTTGAAGGCTGATATTACACCACTTTCTGATGGCATGCGTGCTTATGTAGAGCTTCCGTTCTCTACGCCGTGGCGCATGATTATTATTGGTCAGGATGCTTTGGATCTTACGACTAGCCGCATGATGTTGAACCTAAACGATCCACCGCGTGAAGATTTCTCTTGGGTTGAACCAAAGAAATTCATGGGTATTTGGTGGGCAATGTATGTTGGCGAATGGACTTGGGCTCCGGGCGAGCGCCATGGTGCTACGACTGAGCACGCCATGCAATATATTGATTCCTGTAAGAACCTCGGTATCTCCGGCCTTTTGATTGAAGGCTGGAATGATGGCTGGGAGGGCGACTGGCTCGAAAATGGCGTCTCCAACAAGTTTATGGAAGCCACGCCAGATTTTGATATGCAGATTGTGGCAGATTATGGCCATGCCAATGGCGTTGAGTTGATTGGCCACCATGAGACGGTCGGCTTTATAGACAACTACGAACAGCAGCTTGAAGAAGCTTATCGCTATTTGAAACGCTACGGTATTCGCTATGTGAAGTCTGGCTACGCCGGCTCAAAGATGACGATTAATGGTCGTCGTGAGTACCATCATTCGCAGTTGGGTGTATTGCATTATCAGCGCGCGCTCGAGCTAGCCGCCAAGTATAATATTATGCTTGATGTTCATGAGCCGATTAAGTCTACGGGCATTGAGCGCACTTGGCCGAATTTGATGACCCGCGAGGGCGCGCGCGGCCAGGAGTACGAAGGTGGCGCATTGAAGCCATCGCACGCCTGCTTCTTGCCTTATACTCGTTTGCTTGCTGGTGGTATGGATTATACTCCTGGCATTCTTGACGTATCCAACTTCTCAAAGCGCATGGCTACGACGATCGTTCGTCAGTTGGCTTACTATGTAACGATTTATTCTTCGATGCAGATGGCCTCTGATCGCCCACAGTTCTACGAGAATAACTATCCAGATTTGTTCGAATTCATCCGCGACGTGCCTTTGTCTTGGGAGCGCACCGTGCCTCTACTCGGAGAGATTGGCGAGTATTATGTGGTTGCGCGTCAGGTCTGGGATGGCTCCGACTGGTATATTGGTGGCGTTACAAATGAAGAGGGTCGCAAGGTTGAGTTATATATCGACTTCCTCGAACCACAGACGAACTACGTCGCGAAGATTTACCGTGATTCTGATGATGCACACTACCGCGATCATCAGCTTGGCTATGTGATTGAAGAAAAGGTTTTGCGCCAGGGCGACAGGCTCGAAATGTATATGGCGCCTGGCGGTGGCTTTGCGATTAAATTACATAAGCAATAATTAATCTAAACAGATTATTTCTCTAGGCTTTTTGTTGATTATCTCCATGCCAATCATGTATCTACTTTTTGTGTATTTGAGCGCCTCAACGACTTGCTCAGAATTTTTTGATGGCAAATGAATTGATATTAGATAGAAAACGTATAATTCGTAATATCTAATCGGTATATTTTTAATTTTTCCGGTTTTTGTAAGGATCGGTCTTCTGTAGATGCGGAAATCTCGCCCTCACTGCGCATCCGTGCTTAGTATCGCTCTACTGATAGATTGTTTTGTGAGCCCTAAGTATTTCGCCATTGCTCGTTGCGATACCATATAATGGATGCTTTCGTCCGCTAAATCTTTGATATTTGGATATTCGTTCAATAGTTCCATCGTTTTATGGTATTTATCTTTGCGATTATTGAAAAGCACGTGCTTTTTTGTTTTGCGGCACTCAGCATTTTGCCTCCACATTAGTGACTAGTCAACATAAAGTGACTGGTCACTAATGTGGCAAAAATGGGCATGATAGAAGCATGCTTGCTAGGAGCAAAAAAACATAACGTATAGCTATGCATGGAATGTGATGGAATTATTTTTCTAGGCGAAGCGAAATAATTGTGTCGTAGCCAAAACGGGCGCGAACTTCAAAGCCGGCTTCGATGAGGTGGGCTTTTTCTTCGGCGGAAAGCGTTTCGGCGCCGGAATTTTTAACAGAAATCTTAATTGTAGAATCGTCATTAACCTCTGACAAAGTAATTTTATCACCGGCGGAACAGTTGCGGAGGGCGCGGCGAATTTCGTCGCGCAAAAACTTGTCGACGCGGTCGTGGTCGTCATCGCAAATTGGCACGGTTAAATCCTGGATATCTAGATTGACGGAAATTTTGCGCTTTTCGCAGCGCGCGATAAGATCCTGGTAGTGCGGCCCGATGATGTCGATAAAGTGAGTTGCCATAAGCATATTATAGCACGCGTGGCAGTAATGAGGCAGGCGCAATGCCGGCGTCTGTGCGTTATACGCCGGGCGCAATGCCGGCGTCTGTGCGTTATACGCCAGGCGAATACTGCTTGAGTAATTTGCGGTGGCGGCGGTAAGACGGGTCGTGCGATTCTACCTCGGCCCAGAATTCTGCGGAGTGATCCATATGATTGATATGCGCGAGTTCGTGTAGGATAACATAGTCACGCAAAGGCTCGGGCACTTTCATTAATCCGATATTTAGGGATATCGTGCCAGAAGATGAGCGAGAGCCCCAACGAGTATTTGCGTGGGAAAGTCGTACGCCAGAATATTTATAGCCATACTTGGTGGCCCAGAATTCGAGTCGATATGGTAAATAATCACGGGCCTTTTTCATCAAAAGTTTTTTTGCGGCATCCCGCGCGCGCTGAGTCGCGGGGTCTTTGACTGGCAGTTTAGCGCGAATGTCATCGCGCGCGGCATTTAGCCAGCGCTTGGCAAGAAAAACAGTCGTATGTGGTGGCGCGGAGATGGTTAGTTTTCCGGAAGTCGCGACGGAAAACTTTGGGCGCGTCGACCATGCGTTTTTGCGAATGACTACTTCGCCAAACTCAGGATCGTTAAAAGTCATTATTTCTTGATGGCACCGCGTTCGGAAAGACCAGTGAGGACATTTTTGCACTGAGTCTGGAAGGTGTGCTTGCCGGAAATGACAAGTGGGTCTTCGGTTTCGGCTGGAGCTTCAATTTTCTTGTAGGAATTAGCAAGCGCAATCTTGGCGTCGTCGACTTTTTTGTATTTGTGGCGCATGCGATGCTTGATTTCGTTGAGGTCGGTCTGAACCCAGACAAGAACTGGGCGATAGCCGGCTTTTTCGAGCATGGCGCGAATTTCGTTGCGTTGCTTTTCGGTATCAAGTGCACCCTCGATGACGAGAGTTTGTTTGCATTTAGAAATTTGTGCGATCAGATTTAGAGCAACCTTGCGCGAGATATTATGCTCATCGTGCAACTCTGATAGGTTTAGAAACGGAGCGTTGAAGCGAGCGCTAAACTGATCCGCGAAGGTAGTCTTGCCGCTCATTGGCGCACCGAAAACTAAGATTGCATAAGGTTTCGACTTCCCATTCATAAGATTAGTTTATGATACATCAGAGGTTTTTGCAACAGTTCTTCCCTTTACGCTCTCTTTGTGGAGCGAGCTGTTGGCGAGAAGCACCTGGGATGGATAATAAAAAGCCCAAACCAGGATTGCGATAATTGGCAAGATATCTGCCGGCATGGCGCCATCAAGCATGACATAGCGCAGACCAACGCAGAGGTCGCAGCCAAGAAACGCAATAAACCCATAGAATGCGCAGCGGGCGCAGATATTTTGTCGATCTTCGTGGAAGCGGCTGGCGGACATGGCCAAATTGCTTATTAGGAGGCCGCCGTAGAGCGCCGCAAGTGAATAGATGATTTCGTCACCGCGGAAGGCCGAAACGATGGTTAGAAGCGAAATTACGAGCGTAAAAGCGCCTAAATGTTTCTTGTTGAGGCGCGTGAGGCGCAAGAAATGCATAAACTGCGCAAAGCAGAAGATGAAGACGCCCAGTACGGTCATGTCCGTCCAAACGAGGACTGTGTCGGCGAGTAGGGTCAGAAATAGTGCGAGGATGAGCTTTGTATCGTTGCGGTATTTCTTGTATGCGTAAACGACGCAAAGGAAAACACCAGTATATTTTAGCAGTGCGGAGCCCCAGTAACCTGGGAAGAAGATGTCGAGCGTCAAAAAGCCGACGTAAATGAATATCCAGACTATTAACCAGCGTTTATCGTTTGGCATTATTTTTCTTGAACAATTAGAGTATAGAGTACGGTTTGCCCGTCTTCGCGTACGATGGCAAAGGCTTTGGCTTGACGCGTGAGGAGATTGTAGCCGATAAGAACGTTATACTTTTGCCCGTCGGCATTAAATGTAATGGTTTGAAGCGGGCCACTGACGGATTTCTTAATGGCAGCCTTGATAGTCTCGTCGGACTCGTCTGAGTTGAATGGGGTCTCGCAAGCAGAAATGCGGTAACCAGCAAGCTGCGCCTTAGCGTAATCCGTATCGTGGCGAAGTTGTTTTTGTTGTAAATCAAACTGCTCGATGGCGGAAGTATAATCTTCGCTTTCGTCATTGCGCTGGAGTGTTTCGAGTAAGTAGCGAGCGAGCGCCATGAGCTGGTTTGGCAGCTCTAGCAAGCTATCCATATTTAGCTCAACGCAGCCGTCGCCTAAGTCGGTGACTGGTTCGCCGGTTTCGGTCTCGGCAACTTTCATCAAATCTGCGAGTTCTTTAGTAGTGTAGCTAAGCGAATATTGGGCTTTTTCTTCGCCGATATTGTAGCTTGCGATGGCGAGGATATAGAGTTCGTATTTGGACTCGTCCTCGCGTTTCATGAGGTAGCTAAATTTATCGCCACTTGCGAGATTCTCGTAGGTGTCGCCGTTTTTGCCGAAAAGGGTTGCAACGGTGGACCCGGCGTCACTGTATTCGATCCAGATGTTTTTGTATTCCGCGGAGGACATGTAATAATATGCGCTGGCGGAAGAGTTCATTTCGCGCGTGACTTTGCAGATTTCGGTGCAAGGATTCGGCGAAATCGGGATTGCGGCGTCGTTGGTGAGTGAATATTTGCGGTCGTAGCCGGTAATGTTGCGATTGGTGGTTTGCTGCATGACTTTCTTGTAATTTTCTGCTCCGGCCTGATTGTAGAGATAATCGAGCGGTTTTTCTTCGAGTGCGCTTTGTAGAATGTGCGTGGTGCCGTTCGGGACGATTTCGCCGTAGTTTACGAATAGCGGGAAAGCTGGATACCCAGTGAATCCGCTGACGGCTTTGCTAATATTGTCCGATGTACCACTGCGGCGGTAGCTGTAATTGTAGTGGTTTTCGTTGATAAGGTTATTTGTTGGTTGGTTTTGGAGTGCGCGGACGGAGGTGTAATTTGCTAGGGTTTCGTTTGGAAATAGATCATTGGTGCAGCCTTCTACGCCCTTACTGCGGCAGTACATGCTGGAATAATGATGACCGATTTCGTGCGCGGTTACGGCGCCACGGCCGTCAGATTCGTCGCTTTTCGGCAACAAGACAACGAATGGGTAGGTCGGTGTGGATGAGGTGATTTTTGCAAAATCTGCCGTGTCGCCACCTGCTATAACTGCGCCAATATCTAGGAGGATATCCGATGCGTCGTTGATTTCTGTATAGAATGCGTAGGTGCTGCTAGCTTTTCTGTATGGATTGGCGACGTAGACTGGCATTGCGGTATCGAGCGCGTCTTTTGGTAAACCATTAAGTGTCAAGACGTCCTGAACGTCTTTGAGTGCTCCTTTGTCATGGACGCGGTTGTAATATGTATATTCGAGGCCGAGATTGTTCTTGTAGCCTGCGATGATATCGTCGAGCATTTGGGCGAGTTTCTTTGCTTCGTCGACGGTGATTTTGTCATCGCCGGCTTCAGTATAGAATAGGACGAACTTTTTGCTTGGCGACATTATAGCTTCGCTAAGGATCGTGACGTCGCGGGTTGCGGCGTAGGCGGGTTGACTAAAGAGTCTTGGTTTCTTGGCGTCTTCTTGCGCCTTGGCGGCCTTCTCTGCTTCTTGGGCGGTGCCGAATTCGATATTGCTAAGGTTATAGATTTCGATAATCTTTTTGAAGCTCTCAGCGGAGATGTCTTTTGGGTGTTCCTTTGCAAAGGAGATTAATTCTGGAATTGGTGATAACTCTGGCTTGTTGGTCTGGTATTCTTTTGGGAGGTTTTCTGTGTCGAATGCAGCGGCAAAACGGTAGTCAAAGTACTGCTGTGGTGTGATTTTTTTGGCTTCGTAGTCGGCGATGATTTTGTCGCTGGAGGTAGCGAGTTTTGCTTGCTGGTCAATGATGCTGGATTCGATGTTATTGCAGAGGCGCGGAGCGACGACGGCGGCTGCGAAAATAATAACTGGCGTAATCGCGAGTGTGCGCCAAATGCCGCCACCGATTAGCTTGCCGATAATCTTGCCGACGGACCATTTTTCGCGCTTGTAACGAAGGATCCAACGAGTGACACCCCAAATGAGGTTGGCGATACCAATAACGAGGCCAACGTAGAAGAGAGTGTTGCCGGTGCCGAGGAGCTCGTTGTGTGAGCCGTTGGCGTAGGCTTTGGAGAGTTTGCTAGTTTGAATGAGGGATTGGCCGGCGGTAATGCAGATTGCAACGGCAATCCAAATAATGATGCGGAGGAATTTAATCCAGCCGTTTTCTTTTTTCTTCGGTTGGTCTTCGGCTGCTGGCTCTGGTTGCGGTTCTGGCTCCGGCTCTGGTTTTGGTTCAGCAGGCTCTGCCGGCGTTGTCGGTTCCGCTGGCGCTACAGCCGGCTTTGCGGCTGGTGTTGCAACAGGCGTAGCTGGCGCCTCGCCTTCAGGTTTCTCGCCCATAAAAACTCTCCTCAATTCTTATGTTTATTTTAGCACGTTATAGGCGAACTGAAGAGAGGCTAACGCAAGATTTTGCGTGGGTTTTTGTCTAGAATTTGTTTTAGGCCGGCTTCGTCGTAATAGCGGCTGAGCTTGGCCTGAGCCTTAATGAGATCCGCAGCGGCGCGTGGGCGATGAATGTCCGAGCCAAGGCAGAAAATAAGTCCATCTTTGGCCATTTTTTTGATGGTCTTGCGTGGCTTACGGCCATACTGGCCAATGATTGACCCAAGATTGCACTGCATAAGGATGCCCATATTGCAGAGTTCGGTGATAAGTGAATAATCTTTTTGGAAAGCGTGATAACGTTCTGGATGGGCGAGAATTGGCTTATAGCCGGCCTGTTTAATCATGAGCAATACATCTTCGTAGCCGTCCCATTCCCCACTCATTGGAAGCTCGACGAGGACATATTTGCTATCAGCAAGTGGGCTGATGGCCTTCGTGGCTAGTAAATCTAGAATCTCGGTATTAATGTAGATTTCGTTGCCGAGATGAATGTTGATTTTGATCTTCTCGCGTTCGAGGCGAGCGCGGACATTCGCAAGCAGACGCTGGTTTTTGTAGCGCGTGCTGGTCCATTTGCTGTCCGGGACGTAATGTGGAGTGAAGATTATATCCGTAACTCCAGCATCCGCAAGGCAACGAATCATTTCGATGGACTCTTCGTAATCACGAGAGCCATCATCGATGCCTGGCAAAATGTGGGAGTGGACATCAATCATTATTTCTTCTTGTCGCCGTAATAGTTGTAGTATTTGGCGATATTCTTATTGACGCCATTCATGACGATGCCGGCAATAGGCGCGTCAACCTTGGCAAGCGCGTCTTTGGTGGCAAGAAGAGTTGCTTTTGGCGTGCTACTGTCTTTAGTGACGATTAGAACTTCGTCAACAATGGTTGCCATGATGACGGAATCAGTAACGCCGTTAACTGGAGCACCATCAAAGATAATGATGTCAAAGCGCTTCTTGAGAGCCTCAATGAGGGTCTTGTTCTTCTTGGAACCTAGAAGTTCGCTTGGGTTTGGCGGATATGCACCACGCGTGATGATGCTGAGATTGCGGAGGTTAGTCTTCTGGATATATTTTGGTGCATTGGTGAGCGTGTCGGCCAAAAGGTTGGAAAGACCAGTTACGTTTGGTACGCCAAAGATTTTGTGGAGGCGACCCTTGCGGAGGTCGCAGTCGATAATAAGCACACGTTTGCCAGCCTGTGCGAACGATACAGCAAGGTTGGATGAAATGAAAGATTTACCTTCGCTAGCCAATGAGCTAGTGATGAGGATGGTGCTCATTTCTTTATCTACGCTTGCAAACTGCAAGTTGGTACGGAGAGCTTTGATGCTTTCGCTAACCATGGATTTTGGATACTTAGCAACAAGAAGTTCGGTGTTTTGGTTCTTGGCTTTGATGTCGCTGCGAATGATCTTGCCGGCGATTGGCATGCCGATTTTGTTTTCGAGGTCTTCGCTGTATTTGACGGAATCGTCGAAGTAGAAAATGATAAAGGCGATAGCGAGTACGCCAAAGATTGCGATGATGGCAGCAATGGCAAGGTCGCGGGTCAATGTGTTATTGCTTGGAGTGTCGTTAACCTGAGCCTTATCAATAACGGAAACGTTGTCGAGATCATAGATGTTGCTAACTTCGCGGATAAAGTTCTTTGCAATGCGGTTTGCGATGACTGGCGCAAGCTCTGGATCTTCATCTGTGACGGTGATTCTGATAATTTCGGTGGACTCGACGGCTTTTACGGAGACATGCTTGTTGAGCGTGTCGTAATCTTCGTTGAGGTTTAGCTGGTCGATGGTTTGCTGAAGAACGAGTTTGGATTTTACGATTTCGCTATAGGTGCTGACAAGTTTTTGGTTGACGGTAATATCGCTCTGGGTGATGGTAGAATTTGCGTTTGCCTGCTGCGCCAAAATGACCGTGGTGTAGCTGCTGTACATTGGGGTTTTGACTTGAGTGTCGTAGAAATATGCGCCCACTACAGCGATGATGGTTGCCACTATGATGGCAATGATGAACTTTTTAAGATAAATAAGGAAATCTTTAAGATCGATTTCTTCCATATAATTAGATTTGTCCTGTTTTCTTTGGCCTACAAAAAGGCGGTTAAATTTATGCAAATATTATATCGTAAAATGAGCAAAATTGCAATTGCTTGTGGTTTGTTATAATCCGTTTCTCGTGTGTTTTAGTTGCCATTTCTACTGTTATTAGTGACCAGTCGCAGAATCGCCTTCATTTTGGCACTATTAGTGACCAGTCACAGAACTAGTCTTATTTCTACGCCATTAGTGACCAGTCGCAGAATCAGTCTTATTTCTATGCCATTAGTGACCAGTTGCAGAATCAGTCTTATTTCTACGCCATTAGTGACCAGTCACTTTAAAGTGACTGGTCGCATATAGGGTGAAATGGAAGGTGCATAAAAAACATGGAGGATTGACGATTTGTTTAATGGGCCATCGATTATTTGGAGGGGGCTTGGCGACTTGTTTAGCAGGCCATCGATTATTTGGGGGCTTGGCGATTTGTTAGGGGGAGCCAGCGATGGTTGGTGGGCGACTATTTATTGGCGCCGGAAGTAGAAGCGGAGTTGGAGTTGGAACCGGAGTTGGTACCGGAATCGGAGCCGGAGCCGGAGTCGGAGCTGGAGTCAGCGCCAGCGCCAGTGGTGTATTCCAAAATCTTGGCTTTGGCGGCGTCGATGGTGGATTGGTCTGGGATCATAACATAGAGCTTTTGGGAGCCCATAGAGTAGGTTGGTAGCATGGCGCCGGTGCCGTCTAGTTGAATGCTTTCGACGGACCAGTGGCGGAGTGAGGACAGCTCGACGCGGGCGAAGGAGGTGATTTCTTCGTAGGTGAGCGATGTTTCGAATGAGCCTTTGGCGGCGTCGAGAATCTGGGACCAGCGGACGGCGTAATGCGGGTCGGACATTTTGGCGATGATTTTCTCGATAATCTGCTGTTGATTCTGGCCGCGGTGGCGGTCGCCGGAAGCGTAGGAATAGCGCTCGCGGGCGAAAGCGAGGGCGCAGGTGCTATTAACATTCTTGTTGAGCCCCTGCTCAAACACGCACTTTCCGCCTTGCAATTTCAATGGTTGGTCGGAATCGATATCGATGCCGCCAAGTGCGTCGACGACCTTGATGACAGTTTGGAAGCCGACCTTGCCGGTGTAGTTAATCTTAATGCCGAGCAAATCTTCGATGGTGTTTTTGGACATCTCGATGCCGTAGATACCAGCGTGGGTGAGCTTGTCTTTATTGCCGGTGGTGCCGTGGAGCTGGACGTAATAGTCGCGCGGGATAGAAATGAGGAGGATGCGTGCGGTCTTTGGATTTACAATGGCGACGATATTGACATCGCTGCGGGCGGTCTGGGTGATGGCGCCACGAGAGTCGGAGCCGGAAATATACACTGCGAAAGGCTCGGCGGTGACGTCGACGGCCTGGCGGAGGTCTGGCGTATCGGCGCGGACTTCAAACTCGTAAATAACGCGCGTGTCGTCGATAAAGGTAGAGTCGGCGTCTTCGGAGAGATAATCTAGATAGCTATCGCTGAGGACTACTGCGGCGGCTTCGTGGTCGTAAAGTGCGGCGACGAGGCTGACGAGATCGTCGTAATCGTAATTCTTGTAATCGACGACGTTCTTTAGAGCGGCATGGGTATTGTCTAGGTTTGGATTGGACTTGAGGAAACCAACGTGTTGGCGGGCGAGCATGCTGACTTCGGTATAGGCACTGTCTTTGAGGCTAAGGACCTTGTAAGTCTGGGTTTCGTATTCGGCGCCGGTAGCGGCCTCAATAAAGCTGGTGGCCTGGCGGACGTACTTGAAACCTAAGAACGAGCCGGCGATTACGGCGACCGAAAGCAGTACGGCGAAGGCTTTGGCGACTTTGCCCTTTTTGCAGACAACGAGAAGACAGAAATTAATTGCAAAAATCGCGACTAGTACCGTGACTACGATAAGTAGCTGCCAAAGCTGCAAAAGATTGAGCTTTGCAAGCGACAAAACAAAGGCGACGCTAGCGCCAAGTTGTGCAATAAGTAGAATAAAAAATACAATTGTCATCTATTAATTATTGCATAGATAGCGGATGAGGGCAAATTACATCCCACAAACCCCTTGACAATCAACTGTTTTATGTTTTATGATAATCAAGCTGAGTGCGCGTTATTTGCGTACTGCAGTGAACTTTTAACCAGTTTCCCTCCCCGGGGGTTTGTGGGGAGAAAGGAAGTATAATGTCAGTATTTTTTTATGGACAGCACCAGATTAAAAATGGCTGCATGCTTTACACTTCGGAATGCGAAGCGCCGGTGGTTCGTGTGAGCCCAAAGATCAGGAATGGACGCGAGGACATGGATTTATCGCACCTCTGCGGCCTGAAAGACGATCTCTATGTGGACTGCGACAGTAACGATGTTACACTTCGGCGTGGATTCAACGGTAAGACCTACATTATGATCCCGCTGATGCATGGGAAAAGCAACCAGCTTCCCTTCCTGCGCGAACGGATTGTCGTGCCGATGAAGCAGAGCTCTTATCTGGAGTGTGCGTACGTGCACCACAGCGTGAAAAACGGAGACAGGCGTTTCGACTACTGCATCATGGAGGCAGAGCTCTGGGCGACGTTCGCGCTGATTACTCTTGACGGCAAATATACGTTCTTCAGGGTTGAGCCCAACAAGATTCGGATGGGCCGCGCAGAGCACCGTATCCTTACCGGCAGAGAGATGGCTACGTTCATCCTGAATATGAACAAGGAAGCTATGGAAGCATTCGGCGATCTTGAGAACTTCAGTCTTGATGATTGGCGGGATGCCATTCCGCGTCGCTATGACTGATCGTCCAATACTGCATTAACGCGCCCTGGGTTGGTTCGCCGACCCGGGGCTTTTTTATTCTTGACATTTTGGTGTTTCATGCTGTATTATAGAAAGACTAAGCTATCTATTTCTTAACATACGATGTGCTTATGTACCTTTTGTTTTTGTTTCCCTCCCCGGGGGTTTGGGGAGAAAGGAAGTGTAATGTCTATTATTTTTACCACCCAGATTTCCGTTGCACAGATGAAGTTCCACTTTCACGGTCCTGGCCTGTCCGCCTTTGAAGCACCGCTGGATTACGTCAAGGGGCTCTATAAGACTCCTTACTTCCAGAATCAGTACTTGATTCTTTCTGGCGATGTAGGCGACGCAGATGTCATGAACGATTGGTTTGTGTTTGTGCTGAGGCATGACGACAGCAAGCGCTTTGTCCGCGATCGTCTGCTTGCACCGCTTAGCCAGCGCTGCCAGAATGTTTATGTTCGGCGTAATCTGATGATTCGCGATGAGTCGTCTGGCGAGTATGTACGCTCGGACGTGTATATCGTAAATGCCGGGATCAGCTACGCCAAGTTTGCGGTTATCCGCTACGACGGAAAGTATGAGTTCTATACGAACGAGTACGGCCTCGTAGTGCTGGATGACAAAGCGGACGCCAAAGATTTGCCCGAAGAGTATCCTAGCGCCGATACGGCGTCGTTCTGCGGGCATCAGATTTCTTCCCGCGAGCTCAGCTCGCGCTACTGGGGAGAAGTTTTCCCGAAGTAACAGAGGTATTCGTATGTCTATTACTTTTACCTCTAACATTTCGATGGACGAACTGCGGCGCTATTTCCACGGAACGGGTGTATCTGACCTGGATTATGTAAAGACGGCCGTATATGGAAGCTACGTTGGATATTATTTCGGCGATGATCCGTACACGATACTGTCTGGAACGTACCAGGACGAGAAAACGCACGACAACTGGTTTGTGTTTGTGCTGAGACATAACGACAAGAAGCGCTTTGAGCGCGATATTCTCGTTGCTCCGCTCGGTCAGCAGCATGAAGCTGTCTATGCGCGGCGGAATGTGATAATCCGCAATACGGCAATCCAGGAAGACCAGCGGACCGATATCTACATCGTGAATGCTGGGCTGAATTACGCAAGATTTGGGGTCGTTCGCTGGGGACGCAATAGCTATATGGAATTCTTTACAAGAGAACGTGAGATTTCTATAAATAGTGATGTCTATATGGATTTTCTTGATGACGACCTTGTGCTTGGCGGGGACCATGGGTTCTGCGGTGGCCGAATCTGGTCACGCGAGCTTAGCTCCAAGTATTGGGGCGAAGTTTTGCCTACTTCCTGACGGAAATACATGTTTTACGCCCCGGGCTAGCCAGCCCGGGGTTTTCTTTTGCGTAAAAATACCCCCGGGCGCGAAGCTCGGGGGTTTGTTGGGCGCGGGGCGCCCGGGCGGTTATACTGCGTCGGCGGTCGGGACGGCGGGGGCGCCGGCCCCGGACCAGGAAATGGAGCCGTTTTGCTCGATCCAATGTGCGGCGCCAAGGAGCGGCGGCTCGCCAGTGAGGCTCAGATAAGAGCGCCACTCGCAGGTGCGAGCGTCGCAATCGTCGTCGTATTGCTCGATGCCTGGCGTCTCTTCGGACATGTCAAGCATGTCCATGATAGCCGTGATGACGAAGTTTAGATAGCGAACATCGTCCAGGTGGCAGTTGCACTCGTCGGGACGCGAAACTGTGATGTATTTGTTGAGCGTGACGGAACAAATCTGCGCGCCCTTCACAAAGACAAAGTCGATGCAGGGTTGCTTGCGGTGCTTGTGGGCGAAGAAGCCAACGTGCTGACCATCTTCCAGAAAGCCGAGGTCTGCGTAAAAGTTATTGAAAGGCAGAATGGCCTCGCTGACGTCGAAACGAATCGGTGCGGTGTTGCTGAGCAGCTGGTTGACCAGTGGCGCAGAAAGAATGTAGGTCTGCCCCATGCGCTTCCAGGATTCAAAAGTGCGGAAGGCGCGGAGCTGGTAGACCAGGTATTCGGCTTGCTGGGGCTGCATGCGGTAGATGCCGCGCAGGACCTTGGTGCCGTAGTCGGCAAAGCTGTTGATGCTGGGATTCCTGGTAATCTCATTGCAGATAGAGATGTATTGCTCCGGGTTTCGGATGTGGTCGCGCAGGGCTTTGCTCTGCTCTGCAACCTGGATAGCCAGGGAGTTCTTCGGCGGATCATTGATAACGCCGTCGTTGTGGGCCTTCTTGATAAGCTTTTCGTTATCGGTCAGGCCGGGCTTACGTTTCTTGGACTTATTGTGCTTTGATACGGGCACAAAAATCACTCCTTTGCAGTATTAGTAATATACGCGAGCACAAAAAAGAAGCTCGATATGAGTATATTATAGCATAGATGTGGTGATTTGTCAATTTTGGCGCTCATATCTTTGATTCTGACAATTGAAACGATATGTGTATTATTGCTCTTAGCAAGAGGTTTTTGCGGTTACAGCTTCTTGTGAAAATTATTAATATAATAAAGGAGATATAATGGAATACTATTCCAATCAGATTCTTCGATTGCTGGAAGAAATGTCCAGAAGGATTGAAGACATAGATTATTGTCTTAAACAGCTGAGGCGATAGCTATTTCTGTGGCAAAGATGAGGTATTCATCCTCTTCTTTGCCATTATTTGTTAGTATGTTAATTATGGACAGCTTCCCTAGTTTCAATCCCGGAAATTATAATGTCGATAAATTATTCAATACTAAACCGCTATACAGTAGTCATTTTCATATTCCGGATTGCTCATGGAAGAAATTGAATATAATTAAGAATATTATCGAAACGAAATTGGCGATTAATACGACTTGGACTTTTCTTTTGGGTCGCAAGCTATGCCATTCCTTCATTGTCAATAATGGTATCCAAGTTCAATCTAGGATTATCTTTTGTGGTAAAAATTTTAGTAATGTCGACGTAAATACTTACGGGAATATTAACCCGAGATACAAGATTATTCATGATGACATTTGTGATACTGTACGTTGCGCTATTGATAAATCGAGTATAGCCAAGACGTCTCATAATTACTATTTTGAATTTGTGCAATTAATGTATGGTTCTGTATCTGGAAATTATAATTTTGGCGATATTTGCGTGAGTGGTGGGAATGAAGAAAAAGTGTATACTCTACCTGAAATTTTACTTATTAAGGTTAAATACGATAATTATATTGTTCCCGATATGCCCGATGGCTTTCCCGAGATTAATGATTTGGGAATAAAAAGAATAATGGCCCTGAATATACTACAACTACTATTGCGTTTTCCGTTTGAAGACAAGATTTATGATGGAAAATTTTATGGAGAATTAGATGAAATTAGTGCGGAATTCGGGGTATTCAATAATTTTAAGGCCGGTAAGAGTTATCCGGTTAATAGAAATATCATAATCGATAATAGCAGTATTGGGTTCGCGCAGGATGCTCCAGAGATAATTGATAAATTCTTTAAGTTGGATGATGAAAAACGACAGGTGTTTTTAAATTCTTGCCAAAGCTATATAAATGGGCTTAAGTCTAGGGCCGCCAAAGCGATTGCCTACTACTGTGCGGCGATTGAAAATATTGCAAATAATAATTCGACAAGAAATATTGTTTTTGATAAATTGAATGATTTTCATGATAAGATAATTGATCGCGATCCCAAAAGAATCAAAATTTATAAAGTCATAAATAATACCTTTGGCAAGGAAATTGTCACTCAAGATTATGTAAAATACCTTTATGATATTAGATGCCTACATTTTCACGACGGTTTTGAAAGAACTAATTTTCTTCAAAATGCCTTAGGCTTCGATGAGGCTAATGTTAATATTTGCGATGAAGTAGAGAGGCTTACTAATTCGTTTTTGATTAAATGGCTCCTGGAAGTCTAAGATTGTATTATGGATTTATTTAGCTTTATGGGCAGGATTGAACACCCCAAAATATTGCCTTCCAATATCTCTGAATTATTTTGTACGGAGTATTACGGCACAAGAGATACGCTCCGTCTAGATGAATCTTTATTAGTTAAGCGTATTTTTCGTATTATCTTGACGGGTGATGAGGAGTGGGCATATGACGATGAATGCAGCGCATTTTGTTATTTCGAACCGAATTTAATAAGAACTGGTAGCCCATTATGTGCCATGCTGTCGAATTATTTTTCATTCTGTGGCAATGATACTCTAAGTCATGGTCAGTTTAGGAGTGATGGCGAGGGTCGTATCTTATTTAAAAATAATAATTGCAATTGCCTTGATGATTTTATTAAATGGATTAAAGATAAGCGCGAAACTATGCCGGTTCAGGTCTATGCCGTTTTACGGTATCCCGTTTTGCTACGTGCGAGGTTTTCTTATAATCCAAACCCTAGATTTAGAGGTGTTCATGTGTCCGTTGAGCCTAAAGATAAAAATTCGATTGCGCCAGTGATTGATTTCAAAAGAGAATTATTTAAGAGTGAGATTATTCATGATTAATCTGGCTTTTAGTAAATAGGTGTTCTGAGTAACGAGCGCACTATTTGTCGTATTCGTTTAAAAACTGCTCGAGGCACCACATGAGCCATTTTTGGTTGCCAGAATATTTGCTCATATCGATATCCTTGCGGAATTCTGGGCGTGTTGGGCCAGTCCAGTCCTTAAAATACTCATCTACTGGTCTTGGCATTGGGTGTTTTTCTGGGAGCGGAATATTTGGATATTTCATTCTAAATAGAGCGCGCACGTAATATTTCGAATCGCCGCTACGAATTCTCTCTAGATTGACTGGTTCACGCATCTTCATTTTTTCGTACGGATCTATGTATGGCATATTGGCGGCATGAAAGGCGTTCTCGTAAGAGGCATAGCTCTCCTCTGTAATGCTTTTGTCGTAAAAACCAACGAAATCAATTTTGTTACCATCTTTGCGATATCTTTCGAATAGATACTTCATATCTTGTGGATTATTGAGAACTTCGCTTGGTTCAATATAGATCGCTCTATTATAAAATTCGTCCACCGTCCAATCTTTGGATAGTAAGCCGTCCATGCCATAGAACACATAGTCTGCGGCATCTCCGATAACGAGCATCTCTACGCCATCTTCTTTTGCCTGAAGGGCGGCCTTGTATAGTTGTGGTTCAATTGAGTGTACTGGAGCATTTTTGCTGCGCATTACTGGCGGTAGGCATTCTTTGATGATGCCAAAATCGATATCTACGTAATGGAGATTGAGATTGTATTCTTTGGCGAACGTTTCTGCCCTATGCAACTCTTCTGGGTCGTATTTGCCATTCAAAAACCTGAAGGTATATGCATCGCTACCCTGCGGCATATATGCCGCCAAACAGGCTGAGTCCATCCCGCCGGAGATGAGAATGCCGAGTTTCTTGCTCGATATGGTCGCAAAAACCTTCTTGAGCTCGGCATCTAGCTCTTTTTCGTCTCCGATTAAAGCCAATTCGTTCTCTTCTGGAAGCTTATATGTTCGATGATGTAGTCCGTCGAAGAACTCCATGTCAACTTTTTCAATATATCGAAAAGCCAGGAATGAACTGCAGCAGAAATCCTTGTTTATCATTAATCTTTCTTCTCCTCGATACTCTTGCCATCTTCCGTGCGAGTCCAACCGCGACCATTCTTTAACGCTTCGCGAATTTTCGTAGAAGAAATGCTTTTTGTATATGGAAAGTAAATAATTTTAATACCGTTTTCCTCGGCTTCTTTTTCGTATGCTTTCCATTTGTCCGTTCCATACCAGTCGTCGCCAACGAACAGAAGCGTTGCGCCGAGCTTCTTACACATGGTGATTTTGTCCATGTCTTCTTGGGATACTACGGAGTCTACATATCTGCAGGCGCGTACGATTTCTGCGCGCTCAGTAAATGGGATAAAGGCCTCTTTACCTTTGTATTTAACTAGTTCATCTACGGTTACGCCTACGATTAATTTATCGCACAGGCCTTTTGCGTTTCGTAATAGATTTAAGTGACCCATATGAAATAGATCATATACGCCGGCGGTGTAGCCGATTACTTCTTTCTTTTCGCTTTTCATTTATTGTCCTTTCGAATGTACTGTATATATTTTAGCCTGTTTTATTTTTTAGACATAGTTCTTATTACTCGTATTATATATTTACGCGCAAATATCGCCGTAAGTATGATTGCGAGTAATAAGACATATCTAACGATTGCAATATTGTAGAGCGGAATTGCAAGAAGGGATACTACTAGAAAGGTTACTGACAAAATGAATATGTAGCGTACATCATAGATATTATTAGTTTTCGTTCTTTTATAGTTTAAATAGTGGAAGAATATTAATGCTATATCAGCTATGAGTGTTGCATACGATGCGCCCACGTAGCTGAATTTTGGTATTAATAGCCAGTTCAGTATGAGGTTAATAATCGTAGCCCCAACGGTGGCTGCGGCAATTCCGCTGGTTTTTTTGTTATAAAATTCAATGTTGGCGAATAAGTTATAGAGTGCTTGCGTGAATACCGCGAACGTTAGCGGCGGTACGCAATAAATACCTCCACTATAACTTGCCGGTGCAAGAATAGCTAAAATTTCCGGCGCTAGCAGTATTACGAATAAAAGAATAATGCTATAGCCAGTAATTAGTTTTTTGCTCAGTTTATCTATGTCTTTATGGCGTCGTTTTTCAATTTTATCAAAACTATAAGGGACTAAAGACGCATTTATCGCGTTCCAGAATATTGTTCCTATTAGTCCAATATTCATTACTACTCCATAAATAGCCGAATCGGCAGCTCCGGTCATATGAGTAATCATTATTTTATCTGAACTCCCCATAATGTGCTGCGCTAAATAATGAGGAATTAACGGGAGAGACAATACTAGTATTTGCTTCCAGCGTTTTAGGTTAATATAATCGCCTCCCCGTTTGAGGAGCAGAATGTAAAATGGAATTGCAAATAATAATACGCCAATTTCATTTCCGAAGATTTTACCGAAAGATTTATTATCGGTAAACATTACGAACAGAACGGATAATAGTTGGGATAGCAAAACTGATCCTATAGAAATAATCGTCGATAGTTTATATTTATATTCATAACGCTGTCTTGTGAGCCAGAAGATTTGTGCTGGACTAAATAGAAAGTGAATAAACATCACTCCAAGCATTTCGTAACTGATAGTAGAGTTTTCGCCCAGTAGAATTTTGACTATAAATATCACTATAAAAGTAATTAAAGTAGTTAAGTTACATAAGCCCAAACAAGAAGATATATATTCGCTTCTTGTTTTCTTATTGTCTTTCATGCCAACATTGAAGACTCCGGCTGAGGTAAGTCCCAATATGGCGAATACTTCTATGATTGAGACCCAGGAATTATATGTAGTAACAATGCCAAAATCGTCCATATCCATTATTCTGGTGAATAATGGGGTAACGATAAAAGCAATGCCTTTGACTAGAAGGGATGAGACTATCAGCGCTACTGACGATTTTACGGAGTTAGGTGCTTCTTTTATTTTATTGACTATCTTATTTTTCATTATTTTTTATATCATCTAATATATATTTGGCTATTTTTTCTGCACAAGGTTTATTTGGAGTGAATCCCAGTTTTTTATAAAAGGTCGAGATATCTTCTTTGTGTTTTGCTTTATTGAATGCCTCAATATTTCTATATAATTCATTCGCGTTTAGGGAGATATTCCACGGCAATTCTTCTTTTTTAAAATAAAGTCCGCGTTCGTCGTTGGTATAGTGATTATAGTCTGGGAAAAATGAAAACGCCGGCTTTCCTGTCAATGAGAAATCGAATATGCACGAACTAATATCTGTCAGTAATGCATCGCAGCACACGAGATAGTCCATGATGTCTTCCGACTTATTTCCATTTATTATTTTATTGCCATATTTTTCTTTAAGCTTATCCCAGTCTATTATCTTTTCTACGTGATAGTGAAATCTGGCAATGAAGACCCATTCGCCGCCGAACTTTTTAGACAGTACTTCGAGAAGCTTATTTATATCTAATTCTTTTAGTTGCGAAACGCCACTGTTTTCAATATTTTTAGTTTCATCGTCATTAGATCTAAATGTCGGCGCATATATAATAGCCTTTTTGTTTTGCGGTATTCCTAGCTTCTTCTTATATTTTTGTATATTTATTTTTTTATCAAACAGAACATCGTTTCTTGGCTCACCTAATAATTGTATATCTATTGCGTCTTTTGTGATTCGTCTCATTATGTTAGCCGTGAACTTGTTGTCTAGAAACATTGTCGTATTAGAGCAACTAAAATTATGACTTTTGTTGCGAATGGAGTCTGATCCTATTTTTTTAATTGGGGTTCCATGCCAAGTCGTGTAGTATCTTTGGCCATTCCTTTGTTTCAAAAATGTGCCAACCTTGAACTTGATTTTAGATTTTAGGCTATCACCGCATGTATAATACTCGTGCCCGCAGTATACATTGTCAACAATTCCTGCTGCCCTAGAAATGTATTTTGATGCTTTATTACTGCCATACTTAACTACGGTATAATAATTAGGGATTGACGTGTCGCGAATGTCGTTGACTAGCCATACTATTTTAGCGCTGCTATCAGTATTGTGCATGGCGTTCGCTATAGCTTTAGGGCCGTCTGCGTATTTTCCATTAAAACTCGTGAATACGATAAGGTTACTATCGATTTTTGCGAATAGCTTATTTATTAGTGTTTTGCTGATTAAATAAAGTTTTTTTGCCGCGTTCATTTTTCTATTTTTTCTATTATCTTTGATATTATGACGTATGGGGAAAATATGGTTTTGTATACAATTGCGCCTGCTTTGTCTCCAAGTGTGTTTTTGAGGTTATTTAATATGCGTGATCTTTGTCTTTGCTGTTTGCTTAACCAAGATCCGGCATAGTGATGTATGGAGTATGTGTTTTCTGTCAATGCAATAGCGTGACCGTATGACATTTTAGGATTGAAATAGTCTGACGGATAGACTGTTACGTCGTCTATTTTCTCTATGGTATTGTTAAGTTTAAACCCCTTTTCCGTAAGTATCTTGCTATTTCTGATCGGGCAAGGAGTTAAGTCGTAGCTATTATTTTTGCAGAATTCGATATTATTATAATCGTCTAGCATTTTTTTGACTATTTCGTTTCGCGCTTCTGCGCCGAAGCATATCCCCGTATTTACCTTCCCATTCGATTCTATGCCAAAAAAAGCCTTGTTTTTAAGCAATGGATTTAGATTTTTAACTATCTCTACGTCAGTATCGAGATATACGCCCCCTTGTTCGTATATGATTTTTAGTCTAGCTACATCAGATACGAATGCGTATTTTTTAGCTTCATATGCTTGGCGTGTGTATTTACTGTAGCCTATATCAAAATTTGATTCGTTCCACTCTTTTATTTCGTAATCTGGCAGTTTTTTCTTCCAGCTATTTATGCACCTTTTTACGATTTCTGGTTTTTTATTCTTCCCAAACCAACAATAGTGTATAGTTTTATTAATCATATCTGTTTGCCCTCTTTTTTGATGACTCCGTATATTATGTATAGTACCGTAAAGACTAGTAGTGGTATTTTTTTATTATTTTTGTTCAGAAATGAAAACATTAATATGTTATAGAAGATAGATAATGGCAATATCGATTCGCTGATCATTTGCTAGCCCCTTCGTAGATACTGTCCAGGTTTTTAAAGTAAGATTCCCTGTCGTTGAGCTCGTTGAATCTTTTTTTCGAGTTTATAGACATGACCTCATAGTTTTTATTAAGATATTCTATTATTTTCTCGGAGTATTCCGCATCGTCGTTCGTTACAAAGCCGTTATAGTCGTTTATTACTATATTTGACAATCCGTCGACGGGAGTGCTTATTATTGGTTTACCTAAAGACTGCGCTTCTAATGCCGCCATTGGTGTCCCCTCGTAAAGCGAAGTCATCACGAGTATTTTAGATGCTCTGAGTATTGGGTATGGATTTTGCTGAAAACCGTACATTTTTACGTTTGAAGTTAATTTTTTGGCCTTGATTAATGATTGTATTTGCTCTTTTTCCTCGCCATCGCCGACGACTGCAACCGTTATATCTTTCTTTGACTTTGCCGCCTCAGATATAATATTTATTAGCCTTTCTGGGTTCTTTTGCTGGCACAATCTTCCGAGATATATTAAGTCAAAGCTTTTTGTTATTTTTTTACTCACGGATTTTTTGTACACCTGTTTTTCGTCAATCACGTTTGTGAGGATGATTGATTTTTTTCTTACTATTCTTCTGAAGGCGTAGTTGTCGAAAGCGCTTTTTGATACCCAGATTATTTTGCTATATCTCACGGAGAGTATTAGGTAGATAATGGAGTAAAAATTGATGTGTCTTACTTTTGGCGAGTTTTGATGTATATGCGATATGATGGCCGCATTGCCGCTCACTAATGCTGCGGCAATGCTAGATCTATAGTCGTGTGCATGAAGTATTTGCGGTTTATGCTCTGCTACTATTCTTTTTAGCGTCGATATTGAGTTATTATTTGTATCTATAAAGTCTATGCTTTGTTCTTTAAGCTTTTTTTCTATGGGGCCATTAGGCGAGCAATAGGTCATCGCATATTTATTTGATAAATTATTAATAATGGTGCATGCTACATTTTCGGCGCCAGAAAATTTGTTGCTTGATAATATGTGCAATATCTTCTTCTTTTTAAAATATATTTCACTTAATGCTTTGATTGTTTTTTCGACCGTGAATGCTTCTATATTATTTGTTTTGCTTTTATTGTCTTCGTGGTCTTGTATAGCTTTTATCATTTCGTGGCGATTGTTACTCGTCAGTATTTTGTTATTTGTGTTATTTAGTATATCGTTGCATCCCCTACAGTTAAGTGCGATTATTGGTAGATATGATTCTAGCGCCTCTAATAAATTTACCGGCAACCCCTCTCTTTTCGATGAAGATACCGCTAGGTCAGATATCTTAAGCAATCTAGGTACATCATCTCTCTTTCCGAGAAAATGCACATTGTCGTCCACGTTTAATTTCTTTGCTAGACTCTGATATTTTCCGTTTAACTCGTCTTGCCCAGGCAGTAGAAGATGGATTTTTGGATTTTCTTTTATTAGCTCTGGCATGCATTTAATTAAGAAGCCTTGGTTCTTATTCTTATCTAGGCGTGCTGGAAAAATCATCACAAAATCATCATCTTTTAGCCCTAAAGACTCACGTAAATCATGTTTTTCTTTTGCCGTCATCTTGAAATCGAATTTTTTCGGGTCGATTCCTACTCCTGGAACATACTGAATATCATGACAGCGTTTGCTGAACTTCTTTTTTGCACGGTTATAGTCTTCTTGATTAATGGTAATTAGCGTATCTGTATATTTTGCTAAGTATTTTTCTACTGGGTAGAAGAGTAACCAGTTGATTAACGGTGCACCTTTATAAAAATGAAAGCCATGTGTGGTGTATATGACGCGCGTACCATTTTTGCGTGCCTGTTTTGCTGCTATGCGGGTAACTACTGATCCCATTGGGGTATGGCAATGAATGATGTCGAAATGCTCTTTTTTGAGTAGCTCCTTCATTTGCCTAATGGCTTTTAGATTATTGAGTTTGAATGGGCTACGTTCCATGCAGATGATATGTTTTTTATCGCAATATGGAAATTTCTCTTTTCCATTCGTAGCGACATGCACTTCCCAACCTTTATCGTGCATCATTTTTAGGTATGGTAGATGAAAAGATTTAATGTGTATATCCACTGTTGCGACATATAATATCTTTTTATTCATTTCCATTGTCATTTTTCCTTTTTACTGATACGCAATATGTAACGATGATGTATGGAAGTATATTTTCTCTGTGCCTAATTGCGGTTCCTGCACTACTGGTTCCTAGTGAGTATACTATGCTTAATAAAAATACATTAATTAACAAGAGCGTTCTCAGATTAGAGGATATGTGTCTTTTGTTGAATATCTTAAT